>JBOHOI010000086.1:0-10977 GCA_050731155.1 Nitrospiraceae bacterium
ACCCCTGTCTGAGCAGGGGAGAGCATTGAGCGAATGCGGGAGCTGACATGGCGAAATCGTTGATCATTGTGGAGTCGCCGGCCAAAGCGCGCACGATTACAAAGTACTTGGGCCGCGGCTATACCGTTATGGCCTCCATCGGCCACGTGAAGGATCTGCCAACCAGCAAGCTGGGCGTAGATGTGGACCATGACTTCAAACCGCACTACGTGACGATCAAGGGGAAAGCCAAAGTGCTGGCCGAGATCAAAAAGAAGGCCCAGGAAGCTGACAAGGTGTTTTTGGCCCCTGACCCGGACCGGGAAGGGGAAGCCATTGCCTGGCACATCGCAGAGGAGATTGACGGCAAAACCAGAAAGAAAAGCAGCAAGGTCTTCCGCGTCCTCTTCAACGAGATTACAGAGTCGGCCATCAAACGTGCCCTTCAATCGCCGGGCCAGATCGACATGAAGCTGGTCAACGCTCAGCAGGCGCGCCGCGTGCTGGATCGCATCGTCGGGTACCAGGGGAGCCAATTACTCTGGAAGAAAGTCCGGCGTGGCCTCAGCATGGGGCGGGTGCAATCAGTGGCCGTGAAATTGATCTGTGACCGTGAGCGCGAGCGCGAAGCCTTCCGCTCGGAGGAATACTGGTCCATCACGGCCACGCTGGCCGGCACGAACCCGCCGCCGTTTGAGGCCAGGCTTCACAGCATTGATGATCGAGAGGCTGTCATCCCGTCGGCCCAGGAGGCTGAGCGCATCGTTGCCGCAGTTCGGGGGAAGGAGTTCACGGTCAAGTCCATCGAGCGCAAAGAGAGGCGGCGCAATCCCGTGGCTCCGTTTATCACGAGCCGGCTCCAGCAGGAAGCGGCCCGCAAACTCCGCTTCACCCCTAAGAAAACCATGACGCTGGCTCAGCAACTTTATGAGGGCCTGGAGGTCGGAGAAGAAGGCCCGGTCGGCCTGATCACCTACATGCGGACCGACTCAACTCGCGTCGCGTCTGAGGCGGCCGAAGAAGCGACGCGAGTGATTCGAGAGCGGTTCGGGGCTGAGTACCTCCCTGCAACGCCCAATGTCTATAAGACCCAGAAGGCTGCCCAGGAGGCCCATGAAGCCATTCGGCCCACATCGGCCAGTCGAGATCCAGAGAGTATCAGGCCACACCTCGACCGCGATCATTACCAACTCTACAAACTGATTTGGAACCGCTTCATTGCCTCTCAAATGGTTCCCGCCATCCTGGACATCACGCGCGTGGATTGCGTGCCCGAGCAGACGCTTAACACGTATCTGTTTCGGGCTACAGGAACCGTCGTCAGGTTCCCTGGACACACGGCGGTCTATCTTGAGGGGAAAGATGCCGAGTTTGCTCCGCAGAGTCCCAAGGCCGATCAGGAGCCGGAGGACGAGACTGAACGGCAATTGCCGACCTTGGTCGAGGGGGAGCGGCTGCGGCTCGTACCCCAGAAGGGTCAAGTCGCGCCGGGACTCACGCCGAAGCAACATTTTACCCAGCCGCCTCCTCGATACAATGAGGCCCTGTTGATCCGCGTACTGGAGGAGAAAGGCATCGGCCGGCCCTCAACCTATGCCAGTATCATCTCCACGATCCAAGAACGCCGGTACGTGGAAAAGACGGAAGGCCGCTTTGCGCCGACAGAGACCGGCCGGATCGTCAACGATTTCCTCGTGAAGGGGTTTCCCGACATCCTCAACGTAGACTTCACCTCATTGATGGAAAGAGAACTGGACGAGGTGGAAGAAGGCGAAAAACCATGGGTCGCGACTGTGCGCGACTTCTACGGGCCGTTCACCAGGGATATGGAACAGGCGAAGAAGATCCCGGGCCCGAAGGATACGGTTGAGCCCCCGACCGACATCCCCTGCGAAAAATGCGGCCGTATGATGGAGATCAAATGGGGCCGGAACGGAAAGTTCTTAGCCTGCCCTGGCTACAAGGAGGACCCACCCTGCAAGAATACCCAGAACTTCGAGAAACTGCCGGATGGCACCATCAAGATCGTGGCGAAGCAAGAAACCACGACTGGCGAAAAATGTGAGAAGTGCGGAAGCTTCATGGTGATAAAGAGCGGGCGCTTTGGAAAATTCCTAGCCTGCTCCGCGTACCCCACCTGCAAGACCACCAAGCCGCTTGCGCTCGGAGTGAAATGCCCAATGCCCGGTTGCGGGGGTGATTTGGTCCAGAAGCGAACCAAGAAGGGACGGTCGTTCTACTCCTGTAGTCGGTATCCGAAATGCGAGTTCGCATTATGGGACCGCCCGATCAATAAGCCCTGCCCGAGTTGCAAAGCACCCTTCCTGGTCGAGAAGGTGAGCAGGCAAACGGGTGCCACTGTGCAGTGCCGGAACGAAGACTGCGGCTACAAGGAAGCGGGCTGAGCGCGTCCCCATCAGCAAACCCTCGGTGCCAGGCTCTTGCAGGTCCGCAGCACTCGATCTGCCCCCGCAGTCCCTCACCGTCCATCCCATAGGTACCTGGATGCCTGCTGACCGTCTTCCCTGATCGAACGGCTTGTAGTTGGAAAGAAGATGACGGCGATGCGTATCGAAACTGCGTCAGAGACTATGACAGGTTGCCTCACCGAACCTGATAATGATCGTCAAGACTCCCCTTAATAAAGCCTTGACGATTGCGAGCTGGCACCACATAATTTTGTCCACGTCACTAGAGTGACGTATCGCATGTCAATGAGCGCCCCTGAGCGCCCCGCCGTTCCTCACGATTCTTCAATTCTGAGAAGGGAGGGAAACTATCATGAAGGCAAAAGAGGGTGTCATTGACCTGTTGAATAAGATCCTGACCGCCGACCTGACGGCCATCAACCAGTATTTCGTCCACGGCAAGATGTGCGAGAACTGGGGATACGAGCGGCTTCACCACGAGGTTCGGAAGCGGAGCTTCGATGAAATGAAAGACGCGGAAGAGTTGATCGAGCAGATCCTCTATCTAGAAGGCGTCCCGAATATGCAGCGACTGGGCACGGTCCACGTGGGCGAAACAGTCCCGGAGCAGTTCAAGGCTGATCTGAAGTCCGAACAGGAGATGCTGAAGATTCTGTCGGACGGTGTCGCCCATTGCGTGAAGGTTGGTGATTACACGACGCGCCACATGCTGGAAAACATGGTCAAGGACGTGGACGCCCATATCGACTGGATCGAAACCCAGATGGAGACGATCAAGCAAGTCGGGCTGGAGAACTACCTGTCCGAGCAGATCAAGAAGGAAGATTCGTAGGCTAGGGCAGGTCCGGTAGGGGCGCTTGAACGAGCGCCCCTGTGGTCCATGTCAGGACCTTCCATAGCCAGACGCCGCCGACCGCGCAGACGATCAACCCGAGCGAGATCGCTAAGCTGATCAGTACGCTCTCCTCGCCGACCCAGAAGGGCAAGCATTTTCTCCGATCGGCTCCAGCATTACGCTTTGATTCGATCCGATGCATGTATTCCACGTGATTCCTGCTGGTCATGCGATTCCCTCACCGCGTGCTCGACCAGGAGAGCCGTCTGGGGAATCGCATAACCGCATGTCCCGCAGGCCCAGAAGGCACCGGTCGGAGCCAGAGTGTGCTGCTGGCATCGTGGGCAGTGCCTGCTCTTCACAATAGCAACTCCTTCTCAGTTGAGTCTTCAATGCGGTCGTGCAACTTAGCAATTAGGTGGGCGGGAGCCTGGAGGAACGGAGGCGCCCCGCCCAGGAGGGTAGGCAGCACAAGCCCACCCTGGACTTAATCTGCCCCCACTGCGCCGCCTATGCCATGTGAGGCATAAAGCGCTGGCGCGAGGCGAGTGAACAGCTCCACCAAATCAGGGTCGAGCTGTGAACCAGCGACTACCTGCAGAAGGCGAAAGACTATGTCGGGGCTCTGAGACTGCCCATGGGAATAACTTGAGGTAAGCACATCGAAGGTGTCTGCCACCGCCAGGATGCGTGACCCCAGGGGGATGAACGAACCTCGCAACCCATAGGGATACCCAGAGCCGTCCCAACGTTCGTGGTGGTGAGCGATTAACACTGCTGCAGCCTGCAGAAAAGGAATCGGCTCAAGCAGTTTGGCGCCTGCGCGCGGGTGCGATTGGACCAACGCATATTCATCTGCGGTCAACGCACCATCCTTTAGAAGAATCGCCTTAGGCAGGGTGAGCTTGCCGAAGTCATGCAACAGCGCAGCGTAGCGAAGGTCAGTGAGTTCGTCTCCCGAAAGATCGATTTCATTTCCAAGGGCCAAGGCGTAACGTGCAGTCCGCTCCCCGTGTTCGAGTATGTCCGGAGCGTTGGCCTGAATCATCCGCTTCAGCGCCTGCAACATGGCAGGCTGTGACGGATGCCGGTTCGATAAACAACTTGCCGTGACGTCGGTCGCCTCCAGGCGATCCGTAATTTCCATTTGTTGCAAGCGATCCTGCCATGACAATGGGCCAAGTTCGGGGAGCATAGTGATGCCTCCTTTGTGATGCGCGTCTAAAGAAAAGAGCCCAGAACCGCTTATGCGATCCTGGGCTCTGGACGTGAAGTCCGTTGGCCTAGTGTTTCGATCATCTCGGCTTCCTAGTGTTAACCCTTTCCGAGAAGGCCATCATTGGTAATATGAGACGGTGGCCCGTGAATCCTTGTGAACGGGATTGTCACGATCCGGCGGCATCGCTTGCACTTAAACTGGATACCGTCCGAGACCCATCGAGCCAAGAGTTGTCCACAGAGGCAGCGACACTCTTCAGCATGACCAAGGTCCGATCGTGCCTTCTCACTCACAAATAAACCTCAACTCCCTCCTAGAACGTCCACTTCGCGCCTGCCTGGAGCAGGAGCGGCAGACCGGCGTAGATCCCACGGGAGCGGTCCACGATGTAAATCTGATCCAACAGGTTTTTCCCTGCGAAGAAGAAAGTGGTGTTAATCGGCTTCACGTATTGATTGACGGCAGTGTTCAGGATGCACCAGCCCGCGATGACACCGCGCTGTCCGTTCGGTGTAGGGTTGACCGTGTTCCGGTCGTCGGAAAACATATCGCTAATGCATTGTGTCTCCAGCCTGGCATCAAAGCCGAGCGGACGGTTTGCATACCCGATTCCGGCCGTCAGCAAGTGTTTCGGCGCAAACGGCAGTCGGTTGCCGGTCACGCCCACCACTGTCGCTTCACCGGGAAGCAACGGACAGCTCGTGTTGGCTCCAGGGGCGCAGTTGAGGTTGCTGTTGCGTATCCCTCTGAACTCTGCCTGGGCGACCCAGGTGTAGTTTACGTCAAAAATGATATCCTCATTTTTGTTCGGGCCGGTGACCATGTCCAGCAGGTCCAGCTTGCTGGCGAACTCGATGCCGCGGTGTTTCGTCCGACCGGCGTTCGTCAGGGTTGCGCCTGTGCCGCCTGCCAGCGACTGTGAAATGATATTGTTCTGGAAATCCATCTGGAACAGCGTGGTCTCAAAGCCGGCCCAGTGGACCGGGGTGCTTCTCGCTCCCACCTCATAGTTCCAGCTCAGCTCCGCGTCAAGGTCATTCACGACGTTCTGTCCAGCAACCAACGTCGCAGTATCCGAGACCTGTGGTGGCGCAAAGCCTCGGTGCACACCGGCAAAGAGGGTGTAGTTTTTGATCGGCGAATAGGTCGCGCCGATGCCCGGCAGGACCTCGGTGATTGCGGTCTTAGTAAATTGGCCTGTGCCGTTGTTGCGCTGTCTGTCTTGTTGATCGTAATTGATGTGCTCGACGCGGAACCCAGGCGTGATGGTGATCTGTTCGTTCAACAGGAACCGGTTCTGGAAGAACAGTGCGTAGGCGGTCGTGGTGCGCAGGTTGTCCTCTCCAAGACAATCAGATGCGTTCGGGGTTGCATCCGCTCCGAAACAGCTCTGTCCGATGCCGGATACGAGATTCCGGAACTGTTGACGGTTCGACTGTTCGTACATGACCCGTCCCCCGAAATCTGCTTCGCTGTTAATGCCGAGGAGCTTGTGGGTGAGGTGAAAGCGGGGCTCAACCCCGTACACCCAGTATTCGCGGGCGTTCGTAAAGCGTCCTCCGGTTCCGGCTACTCCTCCCGATGAGAGCTGCGTCGGAATAGATTGCTGAGCGGTGGCGCTGATGGTGTTACCGGTATTGAAACTGGGGTTTGCCGTAGTAGGATCGCCGTCCAGATCTGTTTCTTGCCTACTCCAATCTCGCTGGATGAAATGGGCAAAAAAATTCGTGATGACATTCAGGTCGGCGTTGAACATGTACTGGTGTGCTACATGCACCCCGATTCTCCTAAAATCAAAATGATCGTTGGTAAAAAGCGTCGTGCGAGGGTCGGCTTTGAACTGGCTCTCGGTTCGGCCCTGGTAGCCGATTTTCGAATCTTCTCGATAGTAGTTGAACTTGGCGAGAATCGTGGTGCGATCGCTCAACTCCTGAATTGTCTTGAAGGTGACGTCATCAACCTTGGCGCGGATGTTGGTAAAGCGAGGTGTGTCGCTCTGATAGTGGGTGACATCCAGTAAGTACCCGCTCTTGCCCCACATGCCTCCGTAATCAAAATGGGTGTTGAAATAATTATTGTTGCCGCCCCAAAACTGGAAGTTCCCCTGCGGGGTGGCTGATGGCATGCGGGTGATGAGGTTCATGACGCCGCCGATGTTCTGCGGACCGTACAGAAGCTGTCCACTTCCTTTCAAAATTTCGATCCGGTCAAAGCGGAAGATTGGTGGAAAAAAATAGGACGAGGGATCGCCGTAGGGCATGATCATGATCGGGACGCCGTCTTCCATGATGTGGATCTTCCGGCTCCTCGTGGGGTCCAAGCCGCGGATCCCGATATTGGGTCTGATCCCCAACCCTTCTTCATCCCGCACGTTCACGCCCGGCACTTCGCGCAGAGCTTCGTTGATCGTGAAGCGGTGATTCTTTTGTAGAGTCTCTTGCGTGATCACGCGGCCAGAGCCCGGGATATGCTCAAGCGCGTTCGGAGCCGTTCCGATGACTTCTGTCAGAGGGATCTTGATCGGTTTCTCCTTGGGAGGCTCAGGACCCGCTGTGGCGGGTGGGACACCTTCTGGTGGAGTTGAAGGTGGAGGCGTCGTCTGCTCCGGTGCTGATTCCGCTGGCACTTCGGCAGCTAAGTCGGACGGAACCAGGCCGTTCACTGAAAACAGCGCGCCCAAAGCGATTAGAATTATGGTTCCTATTCTCATTCTCAATATTGTTTCAAATTTGTTCATTTGAAACCTCCTCCTTGGCTTACCTTACGGGGTTAGTACAACGAGCCCGCTCAGCCGTTGAGCAAGATTATCCTCGACCCGGCTGCATGGGTAGGTGGTGGGGTTAGACATCACTTGAACACGATCTTCTTGAGGCCGCTCGCCGGCAATTCGACTTCACCGAAATCAGACTCGCCTTTGAAGCTCCCGGCGATTGCGAGGGCAAACTCTCCTGTCTTGCCGTTGGTGAGAGTAATGTTGAGCACCGGAGGAGCCTTGTCCGGACCAGGCGTCACCTCGATCTGCTTAATCATGTCAAACCTGACGTTGACAGTTGCGGTTCCACGCTTGACCGGAACCTGCTTGAGTTCATGTGGGACAAAGGCGGTCTCACTGACCTTTTCTTCCCAGTAGAACATGAGATTCTTCACTTCTGTCTCTACGCCTTGGGTGTCGGTCACGACGGCGCGGAAGACCTTCTCGGCCTTGCTTTGAGCCCAGGCGCTTCCTCCTGAAAGCGCCAGAGCGACGAATACGCTGATCAGTGAACGACGTGTCCGATAGTTCCAAACTTTTTCCATGTGCGTCACTTTCTGTCTCCCAGTTCAACCAGTTTTCCTGTCTGTGGGTCCACAAACAGCTCGACCACTTTCCCGTCCTTGGTGACAACCTCGACTTCAAACAGCAGCCTGCCCTCAATCGAATGGAGAGCGGCTTCGATGACCTGCCCGGGGGTATGGGCCATGGCCGTTCTAATAGCGTCAGTGACAGACACTTTCGTGGCTCTTGCCCATTTCACCTTCTCTGTGTCGCTGACCTCCTCCAACTCTTTCACGTTCTTTTCAGCGGCCAAGGTTAATCCACTTTGTCCAGACAGTCCGGCTATCAGGACAGCCGTTGCGGCAAGATTCCGTAACATTCGCATGATCAGCAAGTTGCTCCTTATTGTAGCTTGTAATTGATTGGTACCTGCACGACCACCTGCGGTTGTCCCAGAGGGTGCTTGAGCTTCAAGGGAGAGGCCTGTTTCATGATCTCCATGGCATCGCGGTCCAACACCGAGTGCCCGGAGCTTTCCGCGACTTCGAGATTCATGAGCCGACCGTCCTCCCTAATCACCGCCCGCAAGACGACCTTCCCTTCCCAACGGTTCATCCTGGCGATATGAGGATAGCGCTTCAACTGTTCGACCCTGTTCCACAGGGCCTCAGCCAACCAGCTATAATCCGCTTTTGTCGCTGGTGCGGATCGGATCGGCAGCTCCTTTACCGCCGCCTGCGCGCTGTCCCTGACCACCGTGCGTTCTTGCACGACTGCCGGCGACGGGATTGCTTCCACGACCGGACGCGAAACCACTGATGGCGTGCCCGGCGTTGCCGCAGGGCTTGCTGATGTGACTGGAGCTTCGCTGACCACTGGAGATGCCTGTTCAGTCTCCACTGGATAGGGTTCTGGCGACACGACCGACTGGGTTTCCACTGGAACTGTTTGCTGCGATGTTGCTTGCACGACGGGCCTGACTTCTCTGACGATCTGCTGTCGAACGACCTGTTGCACGGTCTGCACTGTCTGAACGGTCTGCGTGACAGGCTGTGGATCAACTGGCTGCCTCTCCACCGGCTTCGGTGATGCTGGAGTCGGTTTCGCCTGGGAGGGGGTCGGCTTATCCGGCTGTTGAGGCGTGGGTGTCTCGACCACTGAGACATCCCATCTAAAGGGCTCTGGTTGAGGGGCTAGGCGCAGGTCTGCCACTAGCGCAATGGCTGCGCTGATGCCGAGGGCATGGACAAGCAGGGAGAACGCCCAGCCCTGGGCGTATTGTCTGGTCTCACCCAAGCGACTGACGGAGAGGGCATTCACAGTTTCACCACCTCTAAGCTGACTTGTCGGAATCCCAGGCTCCGGACCTCGTCCACCACTTCGACAAATCGCTCCAGCATGGTGACACGATCGGCGCGCACCACGACTAATGACTCTCTAGGATGCGGAGTCAGCTCGATTCTCAATCCCTCTTGGGAAACCGGCTGGTCGTTCATGAACAGGCGACCATCGGCGGTCAACGTAATGATGAGCGGGACATCACGCCGGTCGCCGGCTTCCTTAGCTTTGGCCAGATCCACTGGAATCTGCCCCGTCGTGATGAAGGTTGCGGTGGTCAGCACGATGACCAGTAGCACCAGCATGACATCGACGAGCGGAATGACGTTGATCTGGTCCAGTTCACGATCCATGGCGGACTTCATAGACGGTGATCAATTCGGTGACTCGCCGGCGCAGCACATTGTTCAACACGACACAGGGGATGGCGACCAGTAATCCGACTGCGGTGGCTTTGAGCGCCAAGCTCAGCCCTATCATGATCGTGCTGACCGCCATGGTCCCGGAGGTGCCCATGGTGTGAAACGTCAGCATGATGCCCAGGACGGTCCCTAGCAGGCCAATGTACGGAGCATTGGCTGCAACGGTCCCAATGACCACCAATCGCTTTGTCAGCGTGATCTCAAACGTCTGCTGGTTGGTGAACTGGGTTACGTCCACGCGACGGTAAAAGAGCCACCGCTCGACCGCCACCGCGAGAGCCCAGACACTGAGCACCAGCAACAGGCCGATCACCCCGTAGTCCACCGCATTTTTTAACGCGTCCATTCCACGCACCTCTCAAGCTGCCTCGATTCCCCACCCTGTTTTCTTTTTTGAATTTGACAATGATTATCAATACCAGAACAATCAAACTCCTGTCAACAAGAAATTTCGCTGGTGGGGGCTGAGCGGTGAGTTCCCCTGTTCAGCACGTTTTAAGCCCATCATCGGGTATCGGGTAGAGGAGGGTAAATCGCAACCTGGTGCCGGATCTTGTCTTGGTCGAAGAGCACGGTGTGGGTGGCGATGACCTTAAGGGCAACCCTGGTCCCCACAGGATAGACGCTCGTCGAAGCTTCACTGCTGTGGACCACATGACCGGAAGGCAGGCCAATTGTGTACAGGTTCTCGGACCCTCGGAACTGCCTGGCCAGAATGCGGGCGGTGCAATTCTCCGCCGGGACCACGTGGATGTCATCGGGGCGGATCATCACGACCACTTTGGCTCCTCCCTGATAGCCGACCTGGTTCGGAAATTCTCCAATTTCTGTCACGACCTTGCCATTCTCGACCACACCCGGAATGAAGTCGGCTTGACCCACGAAATCCGCGACGAAGGGGGTGGAGGGCATGTGGTAAATCGCCTCAGGGGTATCGAACTGCTCGAGACAGCCGTTGTTCAGCACTGCAATCCGGTCGGCCATCGCGAAGGCTTCATCGTGATCATGGGTGACCAGGATAGCCGTGGTGTTGGTGCGTCTCAGCAGGTCGTGCAGGTCCTGTCGCATCTTGCCAGTCATGTCGGGATCCAGGTTGCTGAAGGGTTCATCAAGGAGCAGGATCACCGGCTTCTGGGCAAGCGCTCTGGCGAGCGCGACTCGCTGTTGCTGGCCACCTGACAGTTCGTGAGGATACCGTCGTTCGAATCCAATTAACCCGGTCATCGCCAGCATGGCATGCACCTGTGTGGTTCGCTGGTCAGCCGAGAGATGTCGAAGCCCAAATGCAATGTTGTCGGCAACGCGCAGGTGGGGGAACAGCGCATATTCTTGAAAGACCATCCCCACGCGCCGCTGTTCCGTTGGGACCAGGAGTCCCGCAGCCGATACCAACTGGCCTTCGAGGTACACTTCGCCGCCCACCACCGGTTCGAACCCGGCAATGGCGCGGAGCGTGGTTGTTTTTCCGCAGCCCGATGGACCGAGCAGGCACAGGATTT
>JBOHOI010000087.1:0-10969 GCA_050731155.1 Nitrospiraceae bacterium
GCTCTCGGCAATAGGCTCGATTGCTGTTGTGGAGGTCGTCCACGAACGCGAAGATGGTGCCGTCCTCCAGGCCGATCCGGATCCGCAGGCCGGTCAGAAAGGCTTGCCAGAGCGACCCGTACCGCATCCGCTCCACGAGCTCGGCGCGGATCCATTGCTTGACCTGGGCCAATTCCTTGATGACCTCCGGCACCGGCCGGCGGCGGGTCGTCTTCCCGTTGAAGGGCGACACGCTGCAAAATTCGCACTCGAAGTGACAGCCTCTGGTGGTGAAACTGCACTGTCTGGTCATGTAGGCGTCGGGGCTCAGCAGCTCGACGCGGGGGTTCTTGTAATTCTCCATCGAAGGGAACGACCCCATTTTATACAGGCGCTTCATGGCGCCGACCTCGAAATCAGCGACCACTTGCGGCCAGAGGTCTTCGGCCTCTCCACAGACAATCGCGTCGCAATATCGGAGAGCCTCATCAGGACAATAGGTCGGATGGACACCTCCCAGAACGACCTTTTTCCCCCGTTTCCTGAACTCGGTGGCAATCTCGTACGCGCGCGGGGCATAGCAGGTCATGACGGACAGCCCGACCAGATCGCAGGGTCGGTCAAAGTCCACGTCCTCCACGGCCTCATCCACGAGGTCCACCTCCCAGTGGGCCGGCGTGTAGGCCGCAATCACCGGCAGGCTCAGCTTTGGGAACCACACGGCCCGTCGTTCGCTGGCGGTCAAGTGATAGGGGTTGTTCCTGGGGTAAGGATCAACCAACAACAGGGTGCGCGTCTTTCTGGCTGTTTGGATTGGTTGCATCGCCCTCTCCTCCTGGCAGAGTACGTTCCGTCTCAAGCCGTAGGCGTCACACCTCGTGACGGATCACCGGTCAATCTGTGTTCGTCAACATGGCTCGAAGAGCCGACAGGGCACCCGATTAGCGTGTCCCAACCGGCCGTAAGGACGGCAGGATAATTTCCTCCTGCACAACTGCTTCTTCCCCTGGCTTCTCCTCGCCCCTCGTCGGTTGTTCTTTCTGCTCCTGGATCGCCTTCTGTTTGTCCTTGGCCTCGCGCTCCTTCTCCTTCAGGAGTTTCTGGGCAACCGGGAGATCCTCGGGGGCGATCGGCGCCCCCACTGTCCCGCAGCCAGTCATCACTCCCAGGAGCAGGATAACTAACGTGATTCGTGAACCGTTAAACGCAAGAAGACTCTTTGCGATTAACGACGACTCGTTAACATGTAACGTCTTCATGCAGGTCACGTGTAACGCTTCACGATTCACGTCCTTCACGCCAGCGCTTTCTCCAACGCTTTGATCCTCGCCTCAACCCGTTTCCTGGCGGTGCCGCCGATTTGGGCCTTCCGCTCGATGGCGCCCTCCACTGTCACCACGTCCAGCGCGTCTTTCTCAAAACGGTCGGAGAACGAACGCAGATCAGCCAACGTCAGATCGCGAAGATCCCGTTTTCGATCAAGACACCATCGCACGATCCGGCCAACCGTCGCATGGGCCTGACGGAACGGCACCTCTTTCGTCACCAGATAATCCGCCAAGTCGGTCGCCAGCAGATACCCGGAACCAGCAGCCTTTGCCAACACGGCGCGGTTGACCGTCAGCCCTTTGATCAGTTCCGTCGAGACTCCCAGGGAGGCGACCACCGTGTCCAGGGCGTCGAACAATGCCTCCTTGTCTTCCTGGAGATCCCGATTGTAACTGAGCGGCAAGCCCTTCAAAGTCGTCAACAGGGCCAGCAGATGACCATAGACCCGCCCGGTCTTTCCCCGGACAAGTTCTGGTACGTCCGGATTCTTCTTCTGCGGCATCATGCTGCTCCCCGTGCAGAAGGCATCCGGCAGCTCTACAAACTGAAACTCCTGGGACGCCCACAGCACCAACTCCTCGCTGAGACGGGAGAGATGCATCATCACCAAAGAGAGCGAGGCCAGCACCTCGATTGCGAAGTCGCGATCGGACACAGCGTCCAGGCTGTTCTCACTGACTTGGGTGAATCCCAATAACCGCGCCGTGTAGGTTCGGTCCACCGGATAGTTCGTACCGGCCAGCGCGCCGGACCCCAGCGGCATCACGTCAAGTCGAACCAGCGCATCCTGCATCCGTCCCTTGTCTCGCTCGATCATCTCCACGTAGGCCAGCAGATGATGCGCAAACAAGACCGGCTGGGCTCGTTGCAGGTGCGTATAGCCCGGCATCACCACATCCAGATGCGCCCGCGCCTGCCCCAGGAGCGCCCGCTGGAACCGACGCAGGCCGTCGAGCAGAGCACCGAGGGCGTCCCGAAGATACAGGCGGATGTCCAAGGCCACCTGGTCGTTCCGGCTGCGGCCCGTGTGCAGTTTGCCGCCGATCGGTCCGATCAGTTGCGTGAGTCGCCGCTCGATCGCCATGTGAATATCTTCATCATCCACGGCGATCGAAAAGCGCTCCGATTCGAGCTCGCTCCGAACCTCCTCCAATCCGCGCAAGATCTGCGTGGTCTCCTTCCGGGACAGCACCCCGGCCCGTTCCAGCGTCTTGCAGTGAGCAATGCTGCCCTGAAGATCATAGGGGTACAGACGCCGGTCGAACGAGAGCGAGGAGGTAAATGTCTCCACCAGTCGATGGGTACGATCGCGGAATCTGCCGGACCAGGGCTTACGCTCGGGCTTAGCCGCGCCGGGCTGTTTTTGCTTTTTTGTCACGTTACCTTCCAATCAATGATGAATGCTGAATGATGAGTGATGAATCACTGAATCCGGACGCTGCCGTTCATCATTCAGCACTTCGCACTCATCATTTCTTCGATTCGCGGCGCTGGGCGCGAATCGCCAACCGCAGCGCACTCAGACGAATGAACCCTTCGGCATCCTTCTGGCGATAGGCCTCGTCCTCTTCAAAAGTGGCCAGGTCTAACCGGTACAGCGAGCGGTCCGACCGTCGGCCCGCCACCGTGCAACTTCCTTTGTAGAGTTTGACGCGCACGGTGCCGCTGACGTCCTGCTGAGCTTCGTCGAAGGCTTTCTGCAGCATCTCTCGTTCCGGTGAATACCAATACCCGTAGTAGATCAATTCGGCGTATCGCGGGATGAGGCTGTCGCGCAGATGCAGGACTTCACGGTCCATCGTGAGCGACTCCAACCCGCGATGCGCGACATGGAGGATTGTCCCGCCTGGCGTTTCATAGACGCCTCGAGACTTCATGCCTACGTAGCGGTTCTCCACCAGATCCACCCGGCCCACGCCATGCTCCCCGCCCAGACGATTGAGATGGGTGAGCAAGGCAGCCGGGCCCATCCGCTTGCCGTCCACCGCGACCGGGTCGCCCCGCTCATACTCGATTTCGACAACGCGCGGTTTATTCGGCGCCTTCTCCGGAGACACCGTCATTTGGAAGATCTGCTCTGGAGGCTCTTCCCAGGGATCCTCCAGGATGCCGCCTTCATAGCTTACGTGGAAGAGGTTCGGATCCGTACTGTAAGGCTTGGCCTTTGTGGCTGCCACCGGGATGTCGTGCGTCGAGGCGTACTCGATGAGCTCCCGACGTGACCGAAAGGCCCATTCGCGCCAGGGGGCGATGATCCGCACCTTCGGATCGAGCGCCAGATACGTCACCTCAAACCGGACCTGATCATTCCCTTTGCCGGTCGCGCCGTGCGACACCGCGTCGGCTCCTTCTTTACGGGCGATCTCAATCTGGCGGCGCGCGATCAGCGGCCTGGCAATGGAGGTTCCCAGGAGATAGCTGCCCTCGTACACGGCGTTGCCTCGCAGCATCGGAAAGATGTGCTCCTTGACGAAGACCTCACGCAGGTCTTCGACATAGACCTTCGATGCTCCGACCGCCAGCGCCTTCGCCTTGACCGCTTTGAGATCCTCCCCCTGACCCAGATCGGCGCAGAAGGCCACGACCGTGCAGCCGTAGGTCTCCTGGAGCCACTTGAGGATGACTGAGGTATCGAGGCCTCCCGAATAGGCCAGCACGACTTTTTTTACTGCATTCCGGCTCATAAGGTCATGAGCGTCCGTCTAACTTCTCCGCCGTGGTTTGCCTAACAGTTCCACCAGAATAGCCTTTTGCATATGCAGACGGTTCTCAGCCTGATCCAGCACCACGGACTGGGGACCATCCAACACACCGGCGGTGATCTCTTGCCCTCGGTGCGCGGGCAAACAATGCATCACGATCGCATCCGGGCGGGCCTGCTTCAGCAACCGTTCATTCAGCTGATAGGGCCCCAGGGTCTTCAGGCGACGCGACTGGTGACGCTCCTGTCCCATGCTGATCCAGACGTCGGTATAGACGACGTCGGCCTCTTTGACCGCGGCATGAGGATCCTCGCTGATCTCAATCATCCCTCCGGTCTGGTCCGCCTCCGAACGTGCACAGTCCACGATCCGCGGATCAGGCTCATATCCGGCTGGACAACCGAGGCTGATCGTCATGCCGGTTTTCGCTGCGCCCTCGATCAGCGAGTTGGCAACGTTGTTGCCGTCGCCGACATAGGCCAATTTGAGGCCCTTCAAGCTGCCCTTCTTTTCACGGATCGTGAGCAAATCGGCGAGCGCCTGACAGGGGTGGCACAGATCCGTCAGCCCGTTGATAACAGGAATGGTAGCCTCCCGCGCCCACTCTTCGACCGTCGCGTGGTCATAGGTTCGGACCACGAGTGCGTCCAGGTACCGGGACAGGACCCGAGCGGTGTCCGCAATGCTCTCGCCCCGGCAGAGTTGGATGTCCCTCGCGGAGAGGAACAGCGCTTGCCCCCCGAGCTGATTAATGCCGGCCTCGAACGAGACCCGAGTCCGCGTCGATGGCTTTTCAAACAGCAAGCCGAGCGTCGCTCCAGCCAGGCGCTGATGGAGCACGCCTCCTTGCTGTAGGGCTTTGAGTTCCTCTGCCAAGCGCAGCAGATGCGCCACCTGGCCTCTGGGGATCGCTCCTACCGTCAGGAGGTCTTTCCCAAATGAACGCCCGAATGAACGAAGAGACGCCTGGCGAGTCACACGGACAGGCCGTCCGGTCATGCCAGCCTCCTTTAAACCCGTTTGATCAGAACCTGTGACAGAGTATTCAAGAGCCGATCAATCTCGTGCTGGGTGATGATAAGGGGCGGGACGAACCGCAATACCCGCTCCATCGTGCAGTTGATCAAGAGCCCACGAGCCAGACAGTCGTCCACGACCGGTTTCCCCTCGATCGTGAGCTCCATGCCTTGCAGCAAACCAAGCCCGCGCACGTCCTTGACGATGTGGAGACGGTCCTTCAGGTCCAGCAAGCCCTTGGCCAAATAATCGCCCATGCGACGGCTCTGCTCCAACACCCGACCCTCGAGCAGCACTCGCAGGACCGCTAGAGACACCGCGCAGGCCAGAGGATTTCCGCCAAAGGTGGAGGCATGTGCTCCCGGCGAGAACGCAGCGGCTACTTCGTCTGTTGCCAGACAGGCGCCGATCGGCACTCCCCCGCCGAGTCCCTTGGCCAGTGTCATGATGTCTGGGTGGACTCCCAACTGCTCATAGGCAAACAGCGTTCCGGTTCGTCCCATGCCGGTCTGGACTTCGTCAAACACCAGCAGGACATCGTGCTGGCGACACAGTTCGCGCAGGCCTTTGAGGTAGGTTCGATCCGCGACGTGGACACCGCCCTCCCCTTGGACCGGTTCCAGCATCACCGCAGCGGTCTTGCTGCTCAACGCCTTCTCCAGCTCAGGCAAATCGTTCAAGGGGATGTACTTGAAGCCGGGGACCAGCGGCTCGAACCCTTTCTGCACTTTCTCCTGTCCGGTGGCGGTCAAGGTGGCCATCGTCCGGCCGTGAAAAGAGTTCAGCATGGTAATGATCTCGTACCGGTCCGGGCCGTGCTTCTGATGGGCGTACCGTCGAACCAGCTTGATCGCCGCTTCGTTGGCCTCGGCCCCGCTGTTGCAAAAAAAGACTTTCTTGGCGAACGAATGGTCCACCAAAGCCTTGGCTAGCTTCACCTGCGGCTCGGTGTAATAGAGGTTCGACGCATGCAGGAGCTGCCGCGCCTGCTTTTGGATGGCTGCGACCAGGTCAGGATGAGCATGCCCCAGCGTATTGACGGCGATCCCAGCCACAAAATCCAGATATTCGCGGCCTTCCAGATCGTAGACACGGCTGCCGCGACCGCGCACGATGGAAATCGGCGAGGGAGCATAGGTGGGCATCAGAACCCGTTCTGCGTCCCGTCTCAAGTCCTCGGTCGGCATGGCACACGTATCCCCGCGTTAATTGAAGAAAGTTAGCACATCGATTATTGAGAAAGCAACATGAAACGCCGGGGCAAGATTCTCTATCCTGTTCTCACCATTGAGAAAACCCGCCGCTCCTTTACTTGAGCCACCGGTTCAACAATGTTATAAGCTCAGGCGATGAAACCCTGCGCAGGATGCGAACAGGAGAACCCCGATGACGCCCTCTTCTGCCACCAGTGTGGGACGGCCTTTGCCGCCAGCGCCTCACAGTTTCCTGCTGAGGAGGCCCAACTCTGGCGAGCCTTCATCGGACCCAGCAAGGCGATCCTTTTTTCCTTCGACAGCGGCTGGTCCTGGCAGAGCGCGGAGACCCATTACCTGGAAACATTTCAAAAGTTCTCGCTTGGCTCCACACCACGGTTTGCCCCGACTTGGCACTGGTCGGCCTTTTTGTTCGACCCGTTCCTCTGGTTTCTGTACCGCAAGATGTACCTGTATGCGCTCGTGTATGCGATCGGGCCGGTGTTGTCAGCCTATTTCACCGGTGACGTCACGGTTGGGATTGTCTGGCGCATCATGGCAGGGGGCAGCGCCAATTACATTTACTATTGGCACGTCAAAGACCACCTGGCCGCAATCCGCACGAAGGAGGGCCTGGACCACTCGGCTCGGGAGCGACTCCTCCGGGATCTGGGCGGAGTCCAGCCCTACGTCCTGTGGCTGGGCGTTGCGCTGCATGTCCTCCTGCTGGTCCTCGTGATCGGGGCGATTCGTGAAGGTCCGCCAGAAGGGGGAAGATGATGGCTGGATCCCGTCACCGCCCCGGCTGGAGCGAGCGGGACATCTGCCAGGCGAACCAGGATCGGAACCACTCAATATCATGCTGGTAGGCGGCACCAGTCGGTTCGGCGCCGCCCTTTTGCTCGAGCTGAGTGTAGGTGCGAGGCCAGTTCTTTTGCCACCAGGATTTCAACTCATCCGCGACATAGGGCAGCCCATTGGGCTGACTGATGTCGGCAGCGACAACCACCTCGGCGATAAGCGGCCAATACCGGTCTTTCCCCAATCCTAGCGCCTTGAAATGTTCCCGAAGCAAAAAGACGACCCATAGTTCGGCGCTGTGTTTCTTGTTGTGCTTGAACGGCTGAGTCTGCCGCAAGGGAATCGGATCGAAGTTCTTGATCACCGACGTATAGTCGGGCCCGCCGTAACTCCCGGCCACCTCGGCGATCCCTTCCAGCATACCCGCCAGCTCCACCTCGACGACCGGTCTGGCTTGGGGCGATTCGACGGCCGAGCCCGCGCTCAAGGGATTTGAGGCGGTCAGTAGCTCGATCAGCGGCTTGAGCTCGCGCAGGCGGGCCACCGCGCTCTTCAAGATCTGTTCGGATTCGAGCCAATAATCCTGGTCGTTCTTGGACAAGCGCTCCCGACCAGGCGGCGGTAACACCGGCTGGATCCAATAGCGAAGCAGCACGAAGAGGATATAATTCACGTCCCCTCCCACCCGTTGGACTCGTTCCAGTACATGGCCCTGGCCCAGCGCCTGCTTGAAGAACAGCTGGCTGCGCTCGACCACACCCACGCGTCGAGCCATGTTGGTCCACCACCGTTCCAGATCGTGCCAGGCCTGTTCCTGCGGCGGCCGATGCGATGACATGCCGGAGCTCCAGCGACAGGCGGAAGGAGAAACCAGCGGCATGGTACTGCCTGTGGGAGGTGATTGCAAGGAGCGCGGGGTGTCCGGAGGGGCGGTCAGACTGCCCTGTGCTCCCGGAGCGCGCACGATCAGAATGTGCTCGCTCGACGGCCGCAGTTGGGCAGCCCGGCCCCTCCGAATGTGAAGAACTGGGGTGAATGGTAGCCCCCCGGACGCGCGCAGTGGGGTAGCCCAGTCGTCCCTGCGAAACATAGAGTGAAGAGGAAAAGAAAGGTGACGTCAGACTTGCGCGAGAGAGCCTGCTTACGTATCCTGTCCTCACGAGAGAGGGAGGCGCGGGAAATGGCCAAGCTGGTGTTGCTGCGGCATGGGGAATCCCAATGGAATCTGGAGAATCGGTTTACGGGATGGGTGGACGTCCCCCTCTCGCCGAAAGGCGAAGAGGAGGCACGGACAGCGGGGCGCAAGCTCATCGGATTCCGATTTGATCGTGGCTATGTCTCGGTCCTGAAACGAGCCATCGACACCATGAGAATCGTGCTGGAGATAATCGGCCAGACTGAGCTCCCGGTTGAAAAAGACCAGGCGCTCAACGAACGCATGTACGGCGATTTGCAGGGTCTCAGTAAGGCGGAAACTATCGCTAAGTTCGGCGAGCATCAGGTGAAGCTCTGGCGGCGCAGCTACGACGTTCGTCCGCCTGGAGGCGAAAGCCTGAAGGACACAGCCGAGCGGGTCCTCCCCTATTATGAGCGCTGCATCAGACCGGATATTCTGGCAGGGAAAACGCTCCTCGTCGTCGCCCATGGCAACAGCCTACGCGCGCTGGTCATGCATCTGAACCGGCTCTCCACCGAGGAAGTCCTTGAGCTCAATATCCCAACTGGCGCACCGCTCCTCTACGAGTTCGACACGGCCGGAGCTGTACTGAACCATCGATATCTCTGATCCTCAGGCCTGCTAGTCCATCAGTTGGATATCCTCAGCGAGCTCCCCAAGCTCATCCACAGGGATCTGGTCAATGAGCAAGGCCAAAACCTTCTGACGATCTTCTGCCCCTATGGCTCCGGTTTGCTCCATGATCGCGGCGCCCTCCGTGGCCACCGCCACGGGAGTGCCGCCCTCCTTGATGATCTCATCGTAGGTCAGGTGTCGCTCCTCCATGTCGTCGAAGTAGCGCTGCGCGTCTTGCCCCGCCTGCCCCAGGCTCGTCTCCCAGTTTCTGAGGATGCACTGCCGAAGTTCGCCAAAAACCCGCGTCGCGTCCCTGACCGACACGTGGGCTCGCAAGGCCCATCGGGCCCAGAACAGGCTGAGGAAGAGCATTTCGCGCGTGATCTGCTGGGCTTGCTCGCGCGCAGCCTCGATTCCATACTCCTCAAGCGTACCGGGCGACACAGCGCGCGGTATGATACGAAAGAGAGCTTCCGCCGCCCGGGTTGGAGTCAGTCGTGACGGCACAATGCCTCCTCGTACGGAATTGAAAAGATGAGCATAGCGCATTCACATGAGTCCCAACAAGCCTCGCAGGACAGGCACACTCTATTCGTGATTCCTAGCCCGGATTATTCATGACGGTTCGTCGCGTTTCACCCGGTGCAATGGAAGAGCAACGGGTACCCGGCAGTCGCGTTGCGAGGCGGGCGCGCGGAGCCGCGAGGGAGGGAGGCGTCCTCCCCGCAGGACGGTGACCGACTAAGTGGCGAGCCCGCCCGCCTGGCCGCCTCGAACCCGCGGCCAGCCTTGTCGCAGCAGCGAATCCCGGGGACCCGTTGCTCCTCTTCGACGCAACGGGTGAACAGCAGAAGCGTTCATGAATAATCCGGGCTCAGCTTGTGACGCAAGGTGGTGTGTGCTAGAGTCGCGCCTCCACTATACTGGCGAGGAGGAGAGGGCCCATGACCAACAGCATGATGGGGAACAGGATCGGAGGAAAGCTACTGGCTGCGCTCTTGGCCGTCGCCTGGCTGGCAGCCAGCGAAGGGGTTGGGCAGGCCCAGGAAAATCGATGGGGATTCGGGACCGATGTCGGCTTTCTAAGCGGGACCGTGAATGGGACGGTGTTCGCGTTGGGATTTAACGCGGACTATTATCTGGATCGGTCCTTCTCCCTCGGCCCCATGCTCCTGCTGGCCCCCGTGGGCGATCTCACAGAGATTGCCCTGGCTGGTGTGGCGCGCTACCACTTCCGTGCCGGGGCTTTCAACGTAGTGCCGTTCGCCGGGATTGGTCTCGTGCATGCCGACCTGGATCGTGGCTCCGGGCCAGGCCGCATCGACAAGAACGATACGAGTCACTACATCCCGCTCGGAGTGACCCTGGAGTACCAGGTCGCTCGCACCCTCGCGCTTGCCAGCACGGTCATGGTCAATCTTCACGACCTGAACCTGGATCCTCCCATTGAACGCGATCGCACGAGCATCGCCGTGATGTTCGGATTCCGGTTCGGACCGTGAGCTTGCACTGATGAGACAAGAAGGCCGGAAGAGGACTCACATCCTCTTCCGGCCTTCTGCGTGGCCAGACCACCCCCGGATTCCAGCAGGCGCAGCAGCGTTACTTGCTGAACCTGATCACGATCGCGCCCATCAAATCGCCCTGCTTGAAATTCTTCCTGGGGCTGTCCGGATGGGCGTTATGACAATCCGCGCAGGATTGGACAATTGCAAAGTCTGCGGCCAGACCCTTGAACTGATTGCCATCCGCGAACGTGAGCACCTTCAGCTGCGGGTCTGCCTGCATTTGTTTCAACGCATCGGCTTCAGCCTGCGTTTTGGGAAGGTTGGATTTGTAAATTGGGGTGAGCCCGATCAAGCCGAGTTCAAAATCCTTGAGCTCGGCACCCGCCGCTTTCACAAACTGAGCGGGCAGCATAATGGCGTGGTCATCTTTCGTCCAGTTCTCATTCGGTTTGACCCCAGCTTTCTTGGCCTGATCGATAATCTGTTTGACATACACGGTCCGAAAAGCCTTGACCGTTGCGAGAATATACTTCGCCGTCGCCTCTTGGGATACGTCAGCGGCGATTCCCAAGGGAACCGCCACTGCCAACAACACCGCCACGACCCCTGTCTTGACCGCGACCTTCCGTCCCATATGAGCCTCCCGGT
>JBOHOI010000088.1:0-10892 GCA_050731155.1 Nitrospiraceae bacterium
TCCCTGACTTTTTGAAAGATCACCTGCTTGGCAGTCTGCGCCGCAATTCGTCCCAATTCTTCCATTTCGATCACGGAGCCGATCTCGTCACCCACCTCCGCTTCACTATCCACTCGCCGGGCCTCAGGGAGTGAGATTTCGGCCTTGGGATTCGTGACGGACTCCACGATCCGCCTCACCGAGATCACGTTGATCTCGCCTGTTTTCGGATCGATCTCAACCTGGATATTTTCGCCCTGACCAAATCGCTTTTTGGCCGCCGTCTGCAGAGCTGCTGCCACGGCCCCGATGACCTTGGCTTTATCAATGCCTTTCTCGCGGCCGATTTGGTCAATTACCGCAATCAGTTCTCGGTTCATAATCCCTACTTCCTGCTATCGTGATCTCACATTGGTCGCATGCCCGGCTCCAAACTCCACTTCGAGCCGCGCTTCTGCGATCGCTTCCCAATCCAGCCGGACGGTCTGGTCCTGACGCGACTGCGTCACAGCCAACGTCACCCCCGGTTCTTTCACCTCGACGAGCCGCCCCACCACACGCCATTGCCCCTCGTGGGGCTGCCTGAGCTTCACGCACACCTGCTTCCCGACCGACCGATAATAATCCTCACGCTTCTTGAACGGCCGGTCCAGGCCGGGAGAAGACACCTCAAGCGTATAGGCATGGGGAATCGGGTCCTCGACATCGAGGGCGGTACCGAGCGACCGATGAACCTGTTCACAATCACTCAGGCTGACCCCTCCCGGCTTATCGATAAACACCCGGAGCACCGTCCGAGCCCCTTGCCCGGAACAGGCTACCTCAACCAGTTCGAGCCCCAGCGCCCACACGATCGGGGCCGCGATCGCCCTCACTCGCTCAGCGATCTGCTGAGGATTCTCCATACTCGCGCCGCAGGGGGTCCTTTCCTCGCGGGGCCCCTTTTCTGCACGGACTCAAACAAAAAAGTGGGCTTGAGCCCACTTCCAGTGCGTGCAAAATACCACTTCGTGCCAGCCAAAGCAAGAGGGTGTCCGCTGCGCCGGGCGGTGAGGGAGCCGTTCTTGTTATTTACTCCACAGAGCTTCGGAAGCGATGACTCAGCAAACGCGTCAGCTCTCCCGGCTTTCCCGTCCCAACCGCCACGCCATCCACGCCGATCACCGGTAAAATTTCCACTGTCGTGCCAGTCAGAAATATCTCGTCGGCTCCACGCAACTCTTCGACGCGGATGGTCCGTTCCTCCACCGGAATGCCCTCCTTGCGCGCAAGGTCCAGCACCACCGTACGGGTGACACCGGAGAGAATCCGCTCATCTGCCGGCGCCGTGACCAAGGCCCCGGCCCGAACCAGCATCACATTGCTGACGGCCCCTTCGGTCACCTCGCCTGCCCGCACGAAGATGGCCTCAAAGGCGCCGGCTTCTTTGGCCTGCTGACGAGCCATCACGTTGGGAAGCAGATTCACGCTCTTGATGTCGCATCGTCCCCATCGGAGATCCTCCACCGTGATCACTGACACGCCGGTCGCGCACAAGACCGGATCCAGCGAACGCATCTGTCGTATGGTCATGACGGCTGTCGGAGGAGTCCCAACCGGAAACAGATGATCCCTCGGCGCCACGCCCCGCGTAAGCTGGATATAGACCTTGCTCTCCGCATAACCGGCCAACCGAATGCCCTCAGCCACGTAGCCCAACCACTCTGATGTCCGAAATGGCAGCGGCAACCCGATGGCCTTGGCGCTCCGCTCCAGGCGAGCCACATGCGCTTCCAACTGAAACGGCACGCCTCCATACGTTCGGATCACCTCATACACCCCGTCCCCGAATTGATACCCGCGATCCTCCACTGGAACCATGGCTTCCGCCAGTGGCATGAACCGGCCGTTCAGAAACCCGATGTCTGGCATCATCTCACCTCAGCGCCGTCGGTCTGACCGGCAACCCCAATGCGGAACACGCGTCGGTCCTCAGCCGTGAATTTCCATCCCATCCGTTTCTCAAACACCAGCCGATGCATACCGGGGGCAACCGCTCGGAACTCGAACGTCCGCCGCCCCGAATCCACCGCGTTGCCGCTGGTCGTCCGAAGGAAATCGTCGCTGACCAGTACGAGCGACGTGTGGTCGTACGACGGGACCCACAGTTCCCCGCGCGTACGATCCTCCCAGAGATGGATGAGAAAGCTCGAGCCAAGGTTAGTGGTAATGGTCTTCGCGTCGCGATCCTGTTCGCCCACTGCCCCGTCAGGCCCACGCTGCTCGCTCACTGCCACGTTCTCCTTCAGTCGAGTTCTACCCCGTCATCCGGACTTGGCATTCAAAGAGAGAAGCTCTCGCACCAGCACGCAGGAGCCCTAGGCCTTCCGGTGCTCACCGACAAACACTTCCTGGCCCTCCACACGCACCTCGTAGCTTCCGACACAGTATCCGCCTCCGTCGGTTCCTTGCCCGTTGCGAACATCGAATGCCAGCTCATGCCAAGGACAGGACACCACATAGCCCTTGAGGCGTCCCTCGCCAAGCGGCCCTCCCTCGTGAGGGCAAATATTATAGATCGCGTAGAAGGTGCCCTCGACGTTGAAGACGGCAATCGATTTGTCGTTGACGATGACGACCTTGGATTCACCAGGCGGGATTTCGTCGGTCCGAGCCACCAGTTGAAATCCGTCCATACTTTCCCACCCTTCCGTTTTGCCGGTATCCTTGGGACTGTGTCCCGACCCAAGTCACAATCGGAGCGTGAATTTTAACTCCATGCCCGGCACCAGACCTTCTTGCCTGATGAACCCTGCCGGTGTGTGGATCA
Organism: Nitrospiraceae bacterium; assembly: GCA_050731155.1. Classification (GTDB taxonomy): domain Bacteria; phylum Nitrospirota; class Nitrospiria; order Nitrospirales; family Nitrospiraceae; genus NS-7. The sequence continues at coordinate 2,789 of JBOHOI010000088.1, forward strand.
CGTACCTGGCGTTCTCCGGAGGAGGACCATAGAGTGGACATGGGTCCTGAGAACAGGGATCCGCACCTTCCACCATATGCACCACATGCCGGCTCTCGTCCACCCAAATCATATCGACTGGGATCTTAAAACCCTTGGTGCGCATTCGGTGGCGGTCGGAAGTTTCAAAGATATACAGCATCCCTGAATTGGGGGGCAATCCCTCCCTGAACGCCAGACCGAACAAAAGTTTTTCCGGTGTATCCGCCACCTCCGCTTCTAGCTCTCTTCCGTTTGGAAAGGTGACCACGATGATGTCGGAGTCTTTCCGATTGGTGAGGAACAGGCTCCCGGCGATCAGAACGAGGGAGAGGACAATAAGTACAAACACGCGACTCCACCTGGGCGACGACTTCCATGGCTCAAATTGCTCCACAGATTCTCCCTTCGATCTTGTTCCGGTTGATTCTCCTGGCAATCTAGGCCCAATGACCCATACAGATCAAGCAGATAGGCCTTCTGAACACCTTTTTCTCTGTTGACTTGGAAATGGAACAGAGTCTAGAATGACTTCACTTGGCAAGACGACTATGGGAGTGTATATTCGCTCTTGTCAACGCAATTTTGAAGGAAGCTGAGTACAGGTTGGAAGGAGGCTAGGCTCATGGCTCTTTTAATCACCGATGAATGTATCTCCTGTGGGGCGTGCTTACCGGAATGTCCCAACGAGGCCATTTTCGAGACGCGAGGCGACGCGGAAGGGAAAGGGTATCATGTGGGGGATGGCCAGGGTGTCGGAGACAGCATCTACGTCATCACTCATGATCGCTGTACTGAGTGCGTCGGCCATTTCGACGAGCCGCAATGCGCCGCTGTCTGTCCGGTTGATAACTGCTGTATCTCCGACCCTGCCTATCCTGAGACCACTGAGGTTCTCCTGGAGAAAGCCAGGAAGCTCAATCCCGACAAACATATTGACGACGCTAAAGTGTGGAGCGGCGTCAGGAATTAACGACCCCTTACCATATCCCAGGGGATGTGGTACATCAACCCATCACCCAAGATTAAAGAAGCCCCATCCTTATGCAGGATGGGGCTTCTTTGTTTGTGGACCGGCGAGCTCACCGAGCCTGAAGATCCACGAAAGACCCTAAGCCATGGATTTATCTGGACTTGGTGCTATAATGCTTCTAACGAATCCTTTGGCTCATTGAAATCCTGGCCAGCCAGAGAGGGAGAGATGGCCGGGATCTCTTTTCCCTGACATGAGAGTTAGGAGGTTCTAACCATGTGCATCAGATTGGCCTTGCTGGTGGGTCTGTGCGTGAGCCTGTTGGTCTCGGTGTCAGCACCAGCCAGCACCGGCGACCTCTCCGGTGTGATTGAGGGCTTTATGGCAAAACAATTCCCCAGAGCCGAAAGCTATTTCTGGGTGGTGAACGAAACCCAATGGCAGACCGACAACGAAGTGGTCGTAGACCTCAACACAACTGTGCTGGAGAGGGCAAGCCGATCCGCAACAGAAAACCGGTTCCTACTGTTGATCGTCGAAGGGAAATTGGCTGCAGCTCAGAGTATTCCGCTCGATTCAAGCGTGGACTGCGAACCTGAGTCAGCTTGATCTTGAGCTCCCCAGGACTTACCTCGTTCCAGATCTTCGACTCACAGGAAAAGGCCCCACCCGCCTTCACAGCGGGTGGGGCCTTCAGTTATTGACCTGACCAGACGCTCTTATCGCAGTGAACTAGCGTCCCAACGCTACAAACTTCCCCCCAATATGTGCTGGATGCAGGTGGCACTTGTACACGAACGTGCTCGCCGAGGTCGCGTAGAAGAGATCACTGGTTGGGATGCCGATGTACTTGGTTTCACCTGGCTTCAGCACGAGTTTCACGTTCAACACGGTGGGCGCGGTAAACTCCCCCTGATCGGCTGTCAAGAAAAAGCCGTGCTCGGCTGATGTGTTATTCGTCACCTTGAGCACCACCGGCCGGCCCGGACGGCTCTTGAAATCCACGACAGTCACCGGCGGGTACCAGACTTTCGCATTTCCGATTTCCATGGCATACAATTCCGCGTCAACCGGCAATTCCTTAAACGGCTGACCAACAACACTGCCTGTATCAAGGTCGCCAATCTCGACACCGCCCGCTTGGTGGGCGATTGAACCCGACGCGCCAGTCAGAATGAAGACAAGACCCATAAATAGCGACAAGACCATCTTACCCATAACCTACCTCCTTCTTCACGAAAGATGTGTGATTATAACACCTTTATAGTAAGCCCCCACTTACCGTAGCAACACTGCACTTATGGATTCCGACCAGATCAGTGCCCGCCACTGCTGGCCCTTATAGCATAGGCCCCTGTAAGGAAGCAAGGCTGTTCTTTCACGACCACTACCCACCACTCTGGCGTTCTTAGGTGGACGCAGCGTCATGCTTAGCCCCTCACTGGCTTATCGAGAGACCCATAGCGACAGGCCCCCTCTCAGGCACCCCACTCCCCATCAAAATATCAAAGGGTGCGTAATCATCTGTCAGCACAACACCTTTCGGCCATTCCTGCTCCCGACGAGTGGCCAGCAATTCCGGCACCTCGACCGGCAGCCGACGTTGGGCGACAAGCTCACTGACCCCAGCGGCAAACTCTGGCTGGCGCATTCTGATGACCGGAGAACCGGCGAAAAAGATCAAATTTTCCGGCTGCGTCTTTTGAGAAGCGGTCCGCCAGGGCCCCTTCACCCCAAAGGACTCGATATGAGGGAACACGGTTCTGAGCGTCTCCACCACCGCGTAGGACCGAAGACGGTCTGGTCCATCGCCGGTTGAAGACAGGTTCACGGCCAGCACCCCATCAGGATTCAGATGCGCGCGTACCTCGGCGAAAAATTCCTGGGTGGTCAGGTGAAAGGGAATCAAATGTCTGGCAAACACGTCCAGCCAGATGATGTCATAGCGGGCATCCGTCGTCCGCAAGAAGACCCTCGCGTCCTTCACATGCACATGATGCGCATTGGTTGCTTCATACCCGAAATATTGTTCCGCCGCTCGGACCACGGAAGGATCCACCTCGACGAGATCCAGTTCCAGACCAGGCCAGCGACGGGCCAACCACTTGGCCAGAGATCCCCCACCGTGGCCGAGGATCAGTGCCTTCTGTGGATCGGGGTGCAGCACCAGCGCCGCCATCATCATTTGGCTGTAAGGCAGGAACAACTCAACAGGGTCTACCTTCCACATGACGGCATGGAAGGTACGGTCCAGGATCAAATACCGTAACAGGTCGTCATCCCGGATGCGGATCTGCTGATAGGGGCTGTCCTCCTGATAGAGGGGTGGAGGGAGCACTGCGATCGGATGGAGAGCCAGCCACCCAAGCAAGATCAACCCGAGGCCTCCAGCCATCACCGTGATCAGGCGGAGACCACCGACGACAGGGGCCGCAGCGCCGGACCGCGCTGCGACTGTTCGCCACCACCACAGGAGACCCAACATGACCTGGACTCCCCCAAGCGCTGCAACCAGCGTCATACTTCCAAGCCAGGTCAACAGATAGAAGGCAGTCCCCCAGGTGCCGACCAGGCTGCCTACGGTGGAAACCGCAATCATCGCCCCTGTGTGTTGCCCCAGGTGCCCTATATCGGCGATGGAGAGGCGAAGTAAGACCGGGAGCACCCCGCTCAGCCCGAAGGCAGGAGGCGCCAAGAGAATGCTTGCCGTCAAGCAGGGGCCCCATCGTGGATCCTGAATCCACGCAGAGAGCTTGAACATGACCGGCTGTCCTACTCCCGCTAATAGAAAGGTCCAGGCGCCCGAGGCCAGGAGGAGCCAGGCAAGCACGGCGCTGCTGCTGCGACGGTCGGCAAGCCAGCCTCCCGTTGCATACCCGCTGCTCATCGCGGCTAAGATCACCCCGATCAGCGCGCCCCACACAAACAGCGAGTTGCCAAACACCGGAGCCAGCAGACGGCTCCCCAGAATCTCCAGCGCCATCACGACAGCACCGCTGATGAACGCGGTGGCAAACAGGCCTAGTCGCGACCAGTTTGCCTTGCTCGACAACGACGTCATGCGCGTACGGTACAGGTGACGGTAAGGGGGTGAGGAGAGGAGGCCCGGACCCGAGGCAAAATCAAAGGGCTCCCCAATTTTTAAAATATCGGAGCAGGTCGCGGACCGAAATAATCCCGACGACCTGACCATCCTGCGTGATGGCTAGGTGTCGAATTCCCTTTTCAGCCATGAGGTCGCTGGCCTCATGGGCGGACCGGTCGATCTCGATTGTAATCAGGGGACTACTCATGACCGTGCGAACCCGCTCGTGAGTCAAGTCAAGCCCCCCGGCCATTGCTTTCCGAACCAAGTCGGTCTCAGTCACCACGCCTAGATACGCTCCCTGCCCGGAAACCAGCAACGCTCCGACTCTTGCATCACGCATGAGGCCGGCTGCTTCCGCGAGCGTCGCGTCCTGGCCAATCGTCCTAATATCGCGGCTCATCATCACAGCCAGGGGCCGCAGGATTGCGCCGCTTTGCAGCACCATGAGGTCACACCACTCTGGCAACGCCAAAAGCCGGCGAAATTGTACTGAACCGACTGGAGAGTGTCAATCGCACTTGCGCGTGGTCACGGAGACCTCTCACGCAATAAACGGTATGCTTGTCTCATCGGACAAGCCTTGATACAATCCCGCACCGTGTCAGTCGAAGAACCGCTCTGGCAGAGCGCCGGACGGTTTTGCACTTCATGGGGGTACATCATGTATATCAGCGTGATTGGAACTGGCTACGTCGGGCTGGTCACCGGGGCCTGTTTTGCTGAATTCGGCCTGAACGTCACCTGCATGGACACAGATGCTCAGCGAATTGCCAAGCTGGAGAAGGGCGAAGTCCCGTTTTACGAGCCGGGGCTCACCGAGCACATCGCCAAAGGATTGCGCGAAAATCGCCTGGCATTTACCACGGACATCGCCAAAGCGGTCGATCAGGCCCTGGTCATTTTCATCGCGGTCGGGACTCCAACGAGGGCCGACGGGTCCGCCGATCTTTCGTACGTCGAGGAGGTCGGCCGAGGGATCGCTCGGCACATGACAGGCTACAAAGTGATCGCCACCAAATCCACGGTCCCGGTGGGCACCGGCGAGAAGATCCGCGAGGTCATCCGTAAGCATCAGTCCGAGCCGCATCGGTTCGACATCGTGTCCAACCCGGAATTTCTGCGAGAGGGCTCAGCCATCGAAGACTTCCTACGGCCGAACCGGGTTGTGGTCGGGGCGGACAGCCCGCAGGCGGTCGCCATTCTGAAAGATCTCTATCGCCCACTCTATCTGATTGAAACCCCGTTCGTGGTCACCGACATCCCCACGGCGGAGATGATCAAATACGCCTCCAACGCCTTTCTGGCCACCAAGGTCTCCTTCATCAACGAGATCGCCAACCTGTGCGAACTGGTAGGCGCCGACGTGCAAATCGTCGCCAAAGCGATGGGGCTTGACGGACGGATCGGCTCAAAATTTCTGCATGCCGGTCCGGGGTTCGGCGGATCCTGCTTCCCCAAAGATCTCGCCGCTCTGATTCAAACGGGCGAGCGAGCCGGATACAAGATGGAGATTGCCGGGGCGGCAGCTCGGGTCAATGAACGGCAACGCCTCCTGATGGTGGATAAGATTCGCGAGACGCTCGGGGGGCTTCGGGGCAAGACAGTCGGCTTGCTGGGACTGTCGTTCAAGCCGAACACCAACGATCTCCGGGAGGCCCCGGCCTTGACGATTGTCGAGCGCCTCCTGGCGGAAGGCGCTGCGGTGCGCGTGTATGACCCCACGGCCCTTGAGGAAGGCGCGAAGATACTGCGCGGGGCCACCCCCTGTACTGACGCCTACGATGCGGCCCGGGGCGCCGATGCGCTGGTCCTCGTCACCGAATGGAATCAGTTTCGAAACTTAGATTTCGATCGGATCAAGACGGTGCTGCGGCGGCCTGTCTTGATTGACTTGAGGAATGTCTATGAGCCGGATCGAATCGCCGCCCTGGGCTTCCACTATGTCTCGGTAGGCCGAGCTCCTCGTAGACCTTCGACCTCAATCGCTTAACGTCCCGGCGGGGGTTAGGCTTTGGGTTTGTATCCCATCCGATCCAGGACCTTCATAATCCTGGACTTGAGTCGGTCATCGGCCTCGCCCAACGCCACAGCCAGGGGCTCGACGGCAGGCTTCCCGATTTTTCGGATGATCTCAGTCGCTGACTGCCGCAGCTCATCTTCCTCGGACACCAGCAGCGGGATCAACCGAGGAACAGCCAGCGCCCCTATTTTAATGAGCGCGTCATAGGCCCGCTGCCTCACATCGCCAACTTCATCGGTCAGCGCGTCGACCAGCGGACCGACAGCCCTGGTTTCCTTCATGTCTCCGAGCGACTCGACGGCATACTTGCGATTGAGCCAGTGGGTATCCTTCAGATCCAACAGCATGGCTTCGGCCTTGGCCGCATTCGGATCCCGGGATCGGATCCTAAGGCTTTTAGCAATGCGCTTGCCGTTCTCCTCCACGACCCGGATCGTCGCGCCGTCCCCTGGCTTGATCTTGTTCAGGTCCTCAAGCGCCTCATCCGCAACTTCCAGAACCACGGTCTTGCCGTCGTAGGCTAACAGCTCGACCTCCAGTTGCTTCAACGCCGGATTGACCGCGACGACTTTCTCAGTGACCAGATTAAACCCGTCTTTCTTCGCCCCGCCCTTGGGTCCAATCTGGATCAACTTGCTCGGTTGATTGGGTACTTCCTCCGCCATAGCTGCTCCCTTCTCACCCTACGAGTTTGTTTGCGTTGGTTTCCACCCGAGACTTGCCAGCGCGCCCTCGACGGTCTCCTGGACCATCTGATTGTCGTCTTCAAGCAACGGCAACAGAGGCTCGACTGCCTTTGTGTCACCTAATCGGGCCAAGGACTCGGCTGCATTTCGCCGGACCAGCCAATCCTCATCCTTGAGCGCTTCGATGAGCGGGCTGACTCCGCGGGGATCCCCGATCTTCCCCAAAGCTTCCGCCGCATGGCGGCGCACCATCCAGTTGTTCCCGAGCAGGCCGTCGATCAGTGCCTCCACCGCGCGCACATCGCCGATTTTTTTGAGCACCCGAGCGACATCCTCCCTGAGCGTGCCGTCAGAGAGGGCTCCCACAAGACCGGGGACCGCCCGAGAGTCTCCGATCCGCTCCAACGCCCAGACAGCCGCAGTCCGGACGGCCCCGTCTCGATCCTTGAGTGCCTTGACCAGCGGCTCGACCGCGCGCGGATCTTTGAGCTTCCCGAGCCCCGAGGCCGCTTGCTCCCGCACAGCCCACTCATCGTCGTCCAAGGCTTCAATGAGCGGCTCGACCGCGGCCGGGCCGATCCGGACAATCGCGCTGGTCGCCGCTTCCCGGATCACCATATCTTCGTCAGCCAGCAAGCCAATCAGCCGAGGCAGCGCCTCCAGACCCATCTGCCCGAGACTGGCGACGGCATGATCCCGCAAGGCTTCATTGTCATCCCGCAAGGCCGCAACCAATTGCTCCACCCGGTCAGTTTGCCGATCAGCCTCACTCATCGTCGCCCTGTCCCTCCTGTCCAGCCTCCTGGGTTGCCTGTGCAGTCGCTGCCAGCTTATCCACGATCATTCCTGCATTATAGGAGACTAATCCATCGCGGTCCGTCTTCAGCCTCTCAAAGAGTTCCAGGTGCGGGCGCAGCACCTCCGCATCCTTGACCTTCGCCAGGGCTTCCATGGCCAAGGTGCGGAGCGGCCGGATCGGAATGACCTCCACCAACAACTCCACCGGACGAGCATCACCGATCAGGCCTAAGGCTTTGACCGCCAACTCCTTGACTCCGGTGTCCTTATCAACTCGAAGCCGTTCCATCAGGGACTCTACCGCTCGAATATCCCCGATCTTGCCGAGCAAATCTGCCGCAGCTTCACGCACGAGCCAATCGTCGTCCCGCAAATACTCGATCAGGATCTCCACGCTCGGACGTCCGATCCCCAGCAGATCGATGACGATGGCCATGCGCGCTTCCTCTCGTTCGCTGGACTCCTCGATGCTACGGAGCCTATCGAAGGCCTGGTCGATTCGCTCGCGGATGGCGCTGAGC
>JBOHOI010000089.1:0-10833 GCA_050731155.1 Nitrospiraceae bacterium
TGCAATCAGAAAAGCGCCTGGAGATCCTTGCCGGCGCGGATCACCGATTCACCCGACCGGAGGACTTTCGCAGGATGACGACCATGCTGGCGGATTGGATGATCCAACACTTGCCCGCCAAGAGACCATAACCAGAGAGGGTTGACGATGCCGGAGACTCAACACCTGCATGAAGAACAACTGGAGGTCTTGAAGATCCTCTACCCGTGGTACAAGGAAGAGGTCTTCCGGCGACGCGAGCAAATGATGCGGCTGACCACCTTCGCCAGCGCATTTCTGGTGTTGCTGCTGGTGACGATGCTCGCGGTCCCAACGCTCCCAGCCAGACCCCGTCCTGATTTCACCGTGGCGCTGTTCGCCATCACCGGCGTCGCACTGTTCTCCGCGATGTTTGCGTACCTGGTCCTCCAGCAACGGAATCGCCACCGGATGGCCAAGCAAGCGCTGATCGAGATCGAACGAGTCTTAGGGCTCTATGATGAGGGGCTCTACCTGGTGGGCAAGGCGCTCTACCCGGATGAGTGGCAGACAGCCTGGCTGGGTGATCGCAGCGTGGTCGTCTATCTCACGGTCCTGGCCACGCTGACGGTGCTGGTCATCGCCGCCGTCCTCCTCCGTCCCTAGCCAGAAATGATGAATGATGATTGCTGAGTGATGAATGAGGAAGAAGAAGCACGAATGTTCCGGTCTCAACACTCATCATTCAGCGTTCATCACTCATCACTGTCGCTCAGCTGCAGATTTCGCGCAGCGGAAGCCGGTGTAGCTGTTGCGCGTGTTGGGCAGCAGTTTGAAGCGTCCGTAGGTCAGCAGATACTTGGGCAGTTCTGACCAGGATCCTCCGCGAAGCACTTTGAACTGCCCTTCCTCCGGTCCAGTCGGGTTGCGGTCTGGGCTCCGTTCGTAATAGGCCCCGTCGTACCAGTCCTGGACCCATTCCCAAACATTCCCGGCCATGTCGTAGAGCCCAAAGGGGCTCCTGGCGTTCTCGTAGCGCCCCACCGGCATCAGGGCTTGGCTGTAACTGAACCGCGCCCCGACGGCGAAATTCGCCAGATCGGCCGTCGGCGTCTGATTGCCCCAGGGATACTTCCGCTCATCGGTGCCCCGAGCTGCCTTTTCCCATTCGGCCTCCGTGGGCAAGCGCTTGCCCGCCCATCGGCAATAGGCGTCCGCGTCTTCCCAGTCCACCCCGACTACCGGTCGCTCGCCGTGGATGTCCAGTTTAACCGAGTCCCACAACCACGGTGGCGTACGACCGGTGGCAGCCAGGAATCTTGCGTACCGACTGGTGGTGACTTCGTAGAGGCCCATCGAGTAGGCATCGAGCCAGACCTTGTGGCGTGGCCGCTCATCCTCCAGCCCGATGGTTCCATCAATGCCCATCCAGAATTCGCCCGCGGGAATGACAGCCATCGGCACGTCATCGCCTTTGCCGGCCTCAACGTCTTTTCTGGGCTTGCGCAGTCGGTCGAGTTGGGCCTCGGCTGGAAGAATCCAGACAGTGAAGATCAGAATGATGAGCATCGTCAGGAAGACTAACCGATCATCATTCATAATTCCGCATTCATCATGATTTTTAGTAGATCCGTCCGCCGACTATCCAATGGCGATCATCCGGGACATCAGTTAACAGGCGACTCAGGTTCAGCTCGGCTAACTGCGCCGCCACGTCATCCTCCGTAAAGGCCGCGAGCAGTGAATTATAGAAGTCTCGGCGAAGAATCGCCGGCTCATCTTTGGCATACTGGTCCACGATTGCTTGAGCCGCTTCTGGCGACTCTGGACGCAGCAGGTCCATGACCAGGACAAACGAGCCGGGCTTGACCAACTGTTTGAGGTGGTACCAGAACTGAAGTGGATTGGGCAAGTGGTGAAGGAGGCTATTGGAAATCCCGGCATCGGCCGGTTCAGGAAGGCTGAGGCTCTGGAAGCGTTCACACCGGAGCGCGATCCGGTCGCTCAGACCGGCGGCTCGCACCGCGTCCTCGGCAAGCCGGATCATCGCCGGTGAGCCATCGACGCCCGTCACACGGCAGGCTGGCAACGCGCGGGCCAGCCGAATGGGAATATCCGCCGGACCGCAGCCCAGGTCAAGCACATGCCCTTCAGTCATGTCCGGATAAGACCGGCGGAAGAGATCAACGAAGCCTTGGTTCTCCTCTTCGAAGTCAGCCTTCGCATAGGCCAGCGCCTGCTCGGGATCATCCATGAGCTCTGGTTCAAGCGAGCGCTTCATTCGCGTTGCTCGTCGTTCGTGATGCGGGTTTCGTCGTTCGTTACTCGTATCTCGTATCTCGTGAGAGACGCTTCACGCTTCTTCCAACGTTACCAGGTCACCCTGCCTCACGGTTCCTTCAGCCAGCACCTTCGCATAGAGTCGGCTCCAGCCCGGATGCTTTTTCTGCGAGATGCGGGAGAAATCCCCCTCCTTGAACCAGCAGGCATTGTGTTCGCACGGCGCGGTATAATTCATGATCTCCAGTCGCACCGTCTCACCAATGCGCAAACCGTCGCCCGGCTTGAGTCGTGCCCAGTCCATCCCCGCCAGAGTTAGGTTCTCTCCGCTGGAGCCAGGCTTGATCGGATGCCCCTCAGCCTGCAGCTTCTCGATTACTTCCAGCGAAAAGAGGCAGACCGCTCGGTCCGGTCCACCGTGGATCTTGGGACTTCGTTGGCGATCCCCGCTGACCCCTTCCACCGTGATGCGGGCCTCCGGCACGGGCAGTTTCGGCACGCCACCGTCGGACACGTTGATCTGATGGACATGGGGAAATGCGCGAAGGGGCACGGGCTTCAACCTGATGAGCCTTCGCACGATTCAGGAACGATGATCTCCATCGCCAGCCAGCCATCGCGCTCCCGCGTCTGCCTGACACACAGGCCCTCTGCCGCGAAAGCCTCGGCAACTTCCTGCAGATTCTCCCGCAGCAGACCAGACAGCAGCGGCCTCGTCCCGTGAGCCAGATACATCCGAAAGATCGCGGCTGAATCCGTCAGCCTCCGCGGATCCAAATTGGCCAGGATCAGGTCAAAGCGTTTGTCTTCTGGCTCTTTCAGGTCCTCCAGCGTCACGGTTCGGAGTTCCAGTTCAGGACCAAAACCATTGGCCGCTGCATACTCCCGCGCGCAGTCAATCGCAACCGGATCATGGTCGATCCCGAGCGCGCGCTTGGCTCCAAGACGAAGGGCGAGCATGGCGAGGATGCCGCTGCCGGTCCCCACATCCAGCACTGACTCCCCTCCCTGAATCAGATCCTCCAACCATTCAGCCAGCAACTGGGTCGTGGCATGATGACCTGTGCCGAAGGCCTGCTTCGGATCAATGACGAGTTCGAATTCGTGTGGCCGGAGCGCCACGAGCGCCCAACTCGGCCTGATCACCATGTGCCAGCCGATTCGGATCGGTGTGACGGGGCTGGCCCAAAGTTCATTCCAATCCCGATCAGGCAGCCGGTTGATCGTCACGACAGGGCTGCCAGTCGGTCCCAACCGATCTCCCAGCCGCTGGACCACTTGCCTCGGCTCATCCAGAGTCTCCTGGTTCCACCGATCAGCGGGCCAATAGAGACGGATGACCCCCTCCTCCTGCCAGGCCACGGTCACTGTCGGATCATCCAACAGCCCGATCAGCTCATCGGCATCCACGCAAGATTCAATACGCACCTCGATCCACTCCTGTCCCATTCCCGATTTCATCTCTTTGCGCTGGTTGACGCGACTGCGTCTCAGCAGGTATCGTCAGCCAATCGATGTCTATTGCCGTTCAGCCCAAAGTCGTGTGGACCAGAGAGCAGACCATCCAGCGGCTGATCGCACGCGTGGATCGGCTGCTCGAACGAGCAGGACGAATAAGCGCGCGCTTCACGCGCTGGCGGCTCGCGATCTTCGTGGCCGGAGTAGTCTGCTCGGTCATCCCCTACAAACTACAGTGGTACCACCTTGGCAACGCGGCGATGGGCTCGTTCCTGATCATCTTCCTGATCGTGGCCCGGTATCATAGCAGGCTGGAAAACAGGATGCACCGGCTTCGGCTCTGGCGCGACATCAAACACACGCACCTGGCCAGACTCAAGTTGAACTGGCAGGCAATTCCCGCCCGTACAACTCCCGCTCCCGACGCCCATCCCTACGCCACCGACCTCGATATTACCGGCCCACATTCCTTGTTCAGCCTGCTGAACACCACGGTCTCCTCGAACGGACGAGATCGACTCGCAGCCTGGTTGCTGAATCAGCCATACAGCCAGACGAACTGGCCGACACACTGGTTGGCCCGCCAGTCGCTGGTCAAAGAGATGGCGTCACTTCCTCTCTTTCGCGACCGACTGGTCCTTGAAGCGTCATTGATCGGCAAGGCTGAAATCGACGGGCACCGGATTCACGCCGCGCTTCAGGTACCGGCTGCCTTTTCCGGTCTCGTGCCGGTCCTCGTCATCGAAACGATCCTGGCCGCCGGCACTTGGGTGCTGGCCCTAGCCTCAGCACTGGGCGCGGTACCCAGCTACTGGACCCTCTCCTTCGGCGCCTATGCGATCATCTACATGCTCATCTCCGGCCAAACCGCCCCGATCTTTGGCCGGGCGCTGTCGCTGCATCATGAGCTCGAAAAGCTGGGCGCCGTGTTCCGGTATCTTGAGTGCCGGTCTTACGCTGTGACGCCTCAACTGGGACGCCTCTGCGCGCCGCTGACCAGCGGTGCCAGACGGCCATCAGAATACATCCGCCGATTCGCGCGTGTCTGCCAGGCCCTGAGTGTGCGAGCACATCCGCTCGTTCATCTGGTGCTGAACGCGGCTGGCCCGTGGGATCTCTGGTGGATCTTTCGGTTCCAGAGACTGCACAAGCAGGTGCTGCCGGAGATTCCAACATGGCTGGACAAGCTGGCAGAACTGGAAGCGGCTTCCGCCTTGGGCAATTTTGCCTATCTGAATCCGGCCTACCACTGGCCCTCCCTGCTCAGCCCCGCTGGAAACGGCCGGCCCGCAACCATTACGGCGCAGGCGCTGGGCCATCCATTGATTCCAGCCGCCCAGCGAGTCACCAACGACTTGAACCTCTGGAGCGTCGGCCGCATCCTGATCATCACCGGCTCTAACATGTCGGGCAAGAGCACCTTCTTGCGTACGCTCGGCATCAACACCTGCCTGGCGCAGGCTGGCGCCCCGGTCTGCGCCGCCTCCTTCGAATGGACCTGGGTCAGGATCTCCTGCTGCATCCGCGTGGATGATTCGCTGGAAGCAGGACTCTCGTTCTTTTACGCAGAGGTGAAGCGGTTGAAGCGGCTGCTGGATGAAGCCCGAGATCGCTCCGCGCCACCGGTGCTGTTTCTGATTGATGAGATTTTCAAAGGGACCAACAACCGCGAGCGGCTCATCGGGAGCAGGTCGTTTGTCAAAGCCCTGGCCGGCAGCAACGGCTTCGGCCTCATCACCACCCACGATCTGGAGCTGGCCGAGCTGGAAAAGGAAATTCCCAACGCCGCCAACGCCCATTTTCGGGAGACGGTCGAGGCCAACGAGCTCCGGTTCGATTATCGGTTGCGCCACGGCCCTTGCCCGACCACCAACGCGCTCCGCATCATGGCGCTGGAAGGGTTGCCGGTGCCTGAAGGGAAGGATTGAACAGATCGGCAAAGGGCTATCATGGATCGTGAAGAGATTCTGGCAAAGATCCGTGAAAGGATCGTGGCCTTCGCCGCATCTAAATGGTCGAGGGAGGTGGCGGAGGATCTCGCACAGGAGGTGCTCATCATCCTCCATGAAAAGTACGGCGACGTGACGGACCTGACCGAGCTCCTCCCCCTCTCCTTTCAGGTACTGCGGTTCAAAATGTTGGACTTCCATCGCAAGTCGTTGCGCCGCGGAGAGTATAATCAAGTATCCATAGAGGATTTGCCCATCGCGGACCCAGGAGGCGACCCCAGCACTGAAACCGAACACAAGCAGATGGTGGAACGCTTAATCTCGGCCATGAACAAGCTCAGCCCGCGCTGTCGTGACCTCTTTCGGTGGAAGTTACAGGGCAAGACCTTTCCAGAAATTCAGGTCCTGATGGGACAGAGCTCGATCAACACGGTTTACACCTGGGATTTCCGCTGCAGGAAACAACTCCTGGAGCTGATGGGCGGAACGTGGGAAGGGAAGTAATCGAGAGGGTGCCTGGGCGGGGCTCTACTGCGCGCGTCCAGCGAGCACCTTCCGAGTGTGCGCGCTGCGCGAGCACGGAGACCTGCCGAGGCACCCTTTAAACTGCGCTTCGCACATTAGAGGAGTTGATGGAAAGAAGAGATGCCACAAAAGGATCTTGAAAAACTGCTCGGCGGTTATGCGACGAACACACTGACCGAAGCAGAGCGGAGAGCGTTGTTTGAAGCGGCCCTCACCGACCAGACGCTCTTTATCGCTCTGGCCAAAGAGCAGGCACTGAAGGAGTTGCTGGACGATCCGCACAGTCGCCGCCGGATCTTGGACGTGTTGGAGCGATCGAGTCCCTCGCCAGCGCAGTCTTGGATCGTCCGTGGTCTGGATTGGCTCCGACGCCCTTCCAGTTTGGCGCTCTCAGGCAGTCTTGCGTCAGCCGTGGTTGCGGTCATTGCCCTTGGCCACCTGCTCATCCAGGTCGGACCAAGAACGACCGAGTCCCTGCTGACGGCGGACGCAAGACGAAGCGTTTCATCCACGGGAGAGGCGCGCCCAAGCGCACCAGCGAAACAAGCCTCGCCAAAGGCCAAGACCCCATCAGCCCAATCCGTGGGTGGGCTCCAAACCGAGAAGAAAGTAGAGCGCATGAGTCAACCGGCTGTAGAGCCCACCCAGGAAACCGCATCCAACACACGGCTGGCCAAGGCAGACAAGGTGCCCCCTCTCCCATCACGGGAACCAGCGCCCGAAGCAGATCAGAAATCATCGGCGCTCAAGCCTGCCATGCAGCCACCCGCCCTTGCAGCGCCGTTCCCTCCTAAGGAAGCGCAGCAAGGTCTAGGATCCGCTCCACATCCGGCGAGTCCTGAGGTAACACCTGCCGAGCCGGAGGAAGAAGCAACCGTTCCAATTCCAACCGACCTGCTCCCATCCTTAGAGCGGCAGAAGAGCGCAAGCAGCCCAGGACGGGAGCAACGGAAGGCGCGCGCACTCTTCTACGCTCAAGCGGAGCCAGCCAGAAGCGGTGCCGGCAAGGCCGGAGAAGAGCAGATGGAGCGACCGATGGTCGCCCAGGCCCCGAAGGCAGAGGCGGAAAGTGCAGCCCCACGAGTCGGGTTTTTGGGCAAGGTCGAGGCGCCCACTCCAGTGAGGAACCAGCCGAT
The DNA here is from genome assembly GCA_050731155.1 of Nitrospiraceae bacterium. GTDB lineage: Bacteria > Nitrospirota > Nitrospiria > Nitrospirales > Nitrospiraceae > NS-7. The sequence goes on from JBOHOI010000089.1 coordinate 7,307, forward strand.
TGGCCTTCGGTACAGCATCCTCAAGCAGGGGAAAGAAGGGGTCGAGACCGAAGCTGATCCCGCCGAGCGCTTCGAGGCCAGCGCGACGCTGAAGCTGACGGTCGAGGTCAATGCACCAGGGTTTCTCTATGTCCTGAAACGTGACCCTTCCAGGATCTGGACGGTCTTATATCCCAGCACGGAGCAGAAGGAAACCACGGCTGCGCCAGATCCGCGAATGGAGAGCCGAACCCGCCTGGAGTTCCCGCTGACCAGCGCCGTGACCGCCAAGGACCAGCCCGTCCGCACAGAGGCCTTCATCCTCTACTCGCGCCAAGCTCAGCCGGACCTGCACAGCATCATCGCCCTCATCACCGGAGACCCCCGCCAGGGCGGCGCGCGCGCGGCCCTCATTGACGCCTTCATCCAGCGTGCCCGGCGCAATGCCGAACTGCAGCACTTCCTCATTCAGAGGGTGGATGGCACCAAGAAAGGCGCACCGAAGGAGCGAGCAGTCTATGTGGTGGACCCCGCGCCTGATCCAAGCTCTCCCATGTTCGTGGAAATCACCGTCTCCCAACAATAGTGGCTCCCTCCAGCCCCTTCGCCCACGCTACGCCAACTGCGCGCGTTATCTCAGAAACATTTTCCATCCGCTGCTGAAAGGATTCCTCCCCTGACGACATTCCATCGTCAGGACGGCATGGAGCCGCCCATAACGAGGAGGAAGACCCATGAGTCGGCGGATGATTCTGCTCTTGCCCGTTCTGCAGCCGTTCGTGGTAGTCGCAGCTCTCCTTGCGGCGCTTGTCTCGACCTGGCCCACTGTCACTCTAGCCAGCAGGGTTAAGCCTGTTCCGGCCCCAACTCCTTTTCACCATGAACCCCAGGGTTGCCTCATCAGCCTCGATCCCGAAGGAAAGCCGAGCCAGCTTTTTCCGCTCAAGCACACCGAGGTCAAGATCGAGATAGCTGGTTTTCTGGCGCGTGCCCATGTCACGCAGCAGTTTGAGAATCCTTACAAGGAAAAGATCGAAGCCGTCTACACCTTTCCTTTGCCACAGCAAGCGGCCGTGGACGACATGACTCTGACGGTAGGCGACCGTGTGGTGAAAGCCAAGATCAAACGACGGGAAGAAGCCCAGGCGATCTACGAAGCCGCGCGCACCAAGGGCCACATGGCAGGGCTGCTGGATCAGGAACGGCCAAACATCTTCACCCAGTCAGTCGCGAACATCATGCCGGGCGAGAAGGTGACCGTCACGATCAGCTATGTGGAGACGCTCAAGTATGAGGACGGCTCCTATGAGCTGGTCTTCCCGATGGTCGTCGGCCCTCGGTACATCCCCGGTACTCCAACGGGCAAGTTAGGCGGCGGATGGTCCTATGACACAGATCGAGTACCAGACGCCTCACGCATTACTCCACCAGTGACTCCTCCAGGTACGCGTGCAGGACATGATATCTCTATCGTGGTGGCGCTCGATGCCGGCCTCCCGCTCGAATCGGTCACTTCCGTCACGCATGAGGTCAACGTCGAAAAGCCGGCCTCGTCTCACGCCGTGGTTCGCCTGAAGAACCAGGCGACGATCCCGAACAGGGACTTCATCCTCAAGTACGATGTCGCAGGCCGGAAGATCGCAGACGCTGTGCTCGCTCATCATGATGGGCGCAACGGCAAAGACGGCTTCTTCACGGTGATCCTCCAGCCGCCGGATCGCGTCACGCCGGCGGAAGTCACGCCGAAAGAACTGGTCTTCGTGTTGGACACTTCCGGCTCCATGTCCGGCTTCCCGATCGAGAAAGCCAAAGAAACGATGAAACTCGCGCTCGAGGGCCTCTACCCGAAGGATATCTTCAACCTGATTACTTTTTCAGGCGACACGCACATTTTGTTCCACGAACCGGTGCCAGCGACCAAGGACAATCTTCGGAAGGCCCAGGCGTTCCTGGCCTCTCGCTCTGGCAGTGGTGGCACCGAAATGATGAAGGCGATCCGCATCGCGCTGGACTCGTCTGATTCACAGGACCATGTCCGGATTGTCTGTTTCATGACGGATGGCTACGTCGGAAACGATATGGAGATCATCGCTGAGGTGCAGAAGCATCCCAACGCGCGGGTCTTCTCGTTCGGCATCGGGAGTTCAGTGAATCGCTTTCTGTTGGACAAGATGGCAGAGTATGGCCGGGGCGAAGTCGAGTACGTTGGTCTGAATGATGACGGCTCAGCGGCTGCGCGACGCTTCCATGAACGGGTGCGGAACCCCCTGTTGACGGATCTCTCGGTCGAGTGGGATGGCCTCCAGGTGACAGACGTCTACCCCAAGCGCTTGCCGGATCTCTTCAGCGCCAAGCCGGTCGTGCTGACCGGTCGCTACACGGTGCCGGGCAAAGGCGCCATTCGTCTGCGCGGCAAGATGGCCGGCCGTGATGTGACCCGCGAGATCCTCGTGGATCTCACGAACCCGCAAGCGCAGCATGAAGTCTTAGCATCCCTCTGGGCGCGCACCCGCATCGCCGACCTGATGGGACAGGACTTTAACGGCATCCAGCAAGGCACACCGCGGGCCGAGGTCCGCGAAGCAATCACTCAGTTGGGCCTCGACTATCGGCTGATGACCCAGTTCACGTCCTTTGTCGCGGTGGAAGAGATGACGATCACCGAGGGAGGCCAACCCCGCCGGATTGACGTGCCGGTCGAGCTGCCGGAGAGCGTGAGTTACGAGGGGGTCTTCGGCTCGGGAGAATCGGAACTGAAGGCCTTTCGCCATAGCGGTATCGCAGCGTCGGTGCCGTATGTCGCCGGCAAGCTTGCACCGCAGGAGTCGAGAAGGGAACAAGCTTCGGTGGGAGCGATAGGAGATGTGTTGGTCGAGCCCACTTCGCCTGAAGCTGACAAGCGCGCTGCGCTACAGAGAAAGCTAGCCCCTGCGCTGACCGCAGTCGCGGAGCGATTGAAGAATAAGAGCCAGACGCCGACCGCGGAAGAGACTAGGTTCGTCAAGGACGGCAAGGCCGAAATCCAAGTCTGGCTCACGGACACGTCGGCCGAGACGCTGGCTCAGCTCAAGCAGCTCGGTTTTGAGCTGCTGCTTCAGCCCAAGACCGGCAAGCTCGTGATCGGCCGGCTGCCGATCGAAAAGCTGGCCGATCTAGCGGAACTCAAAGCGGTCCGCTACGTCGCGCCACAACTGACGACCACCTGACTCAAACTGGCCGAGGGTGGCAAGGCCGTATAGACCAGGCCTTGCCACCCTTACCCCCCTTTTAGGGGGTCTTGACGAAGATTCGAAAAAGGGCTCTAATGGCTCTCCCTTCTCGAGCCCTTCAGACGCATGATCTAGCAAGCGTCTGACTGAGAGGACGCATGATCATGCCACACCAGCCCCGTTCCTCCTTCATTACGATCATACAGTGTGCGTGCGTGACGATCCTTCTCGCCGCCTGCGAGGAAGTCATGAAACAGATGCCGGCCGGCAGCGACCAGTATCTTCAGATGGGCACGTCAGTGGGATCCGCCATCATGAATCGGCCGAAGTTCACGCAGG
>JBOHOI010000090.1:0-10784 GCA_050731155.1 Nitrospiraceae bacterium
GGCTTATGGCCTAACTCACTGATTGTATTTTGATTTTCGTCTTTTTCGTCCACAATTCAAACCTATACGGCCGTGAGATAGCCACCGGAAGTTCTAAAGTCAACCGGTTGGCTCACTTTTGTTGAAGAGAAACCTCAGGCGGTTGGAGGGGACAAGAAGAAGCGGTTCGGGGGTCTAGCCGTCACCGTGCGTGCGGCGGTGGAGCCATTCCAACCCTTCCAGCGTCAGGAAAGGGCTCACCTCTTGGATTGTGCGGGATTCGGGAGCGATCACGGATGACAAACCACCGGTCGCGATCACCCTGGCTTTCTGCCCGAGCTCCTGCTGCATGCGGACCACAATACCGTCGACCAGTCCGGCGTAACCGAAGATCAGCCCTGACTGGATGCTGCTGGTTGTGTCCTTTCCGATGACCGTCTTGGGACGAACCAGATCAACCTTAGGCAATTTGGCCGTTCGGGAAAACAGGGCGTCGGCGGCAATACCCAGGCCAGGTGCGATGACTCCCCCGAGGTACTCTCCAGCCTCAGTGACTGCGCAGAATGTGGTGGCGGTTCCCAGATCAATGATGATGAGCGCGCTCTTATAGCGTGCATAGGCCGCTGCGGCGTTGACCAACCGATCGCTTCCGAGTTCACGGGGATTAGTGTAAGAAAGCTTCAGACCGGTATCAAGATCGGGAGAGACCACGAGCGGCTTGTGGTGGAACAATGCCGCTGACATCTGCTCGAACGTAGGGGTCAGGGACGGCACCACGCTGGAGAGGATCACACCGGTGACCTGATCCGGCCCGATCCCAGAGGCGCGGAGCAGACCTTGGAAACTCGCTCCATATTCGTCAGAGGTTCTGGCCGGCTCGGTATGCAGACGCCAGTGTTGTTTCAGGGTCTGGTTCTCGAAGATCCCCCAGACCACGTTGGAGTTTCCAATGTCAATGGCAAGCAGCATCTGAGTTAGCGTAGGTGGGCCACGTCTCCAGCTCGAAGATCAAGCATAGTTCCGGCGTTCGCTCCGTTCCGGATGATTCTCAACGAACCGTCAGGGTTAATCGAGTCAGCCTGCCCTTCCACACTCTCCCCGCTGGCCAGGCTGACTCGTACGTGGCGGCCGAGCGTGGAACACAACTTCGTGTATTCGCGCTTCAAATCAGCGGACTGCTCCGCAAAGAGGCCTTTAAAACGAATCTCCAACTCCGACAACAGGGCGGCTAAGAGTGCAGCTCGGTTAAAAGGGTGGCCGGCCTCGGCCGCCAGTGAGGTGGCGAGGTCACGGAGGTCGTCTGGAAAAGCGTCGAGCGGGGTATTCACGTTGATTCCGATGCCCACCACCACAAAGGTGCCTTGTGTCTGAGACCCGCTACTTTCGCAGAGCACCCCACCCAACTTGCGCTGACCGATGATGACGTCGTTGGGCCACTTCAGGGAGGGACTCAAGCCGGTCACTATCTGCACGGCGCGAGCTGCTGCGACTGCCGAGAGGAGTGGGACCCAGGACAGCCACTCAGCCAGGCAGTTTGGTGCCGGTGTCTGTCGCACAATCACTGAGCAGTACAGATTTTCTCCTCCAGGCGAATACCAGCTCCTGCCGAGCCGTCCCCGCCCTGCTGTCTGTCGTTCCGCGACCACGACCGTGCCATCCTCTGCTCCCTTCTGGGCCAAGGCTAGGGCGGCTGTATTGGTCGAGGGGGCCTCTTGCAGGATGTGGAGCGTTCGACCGAACGTTTTGGTGCGCAGGAGGGTGCGGATGGCTTCAGGAGTGAGGGCTTGGGAATCAGTGGGTGCCGACATGCCATCACCTTTTTGGGGACCGTCGGCTCCGAGCCGGCACGATGTCCATGCTGAGGTTGGCGGCTGGAGCAGAGTGAGTTAACGCACCGATCGAGATGAAGTCCGCTCCTGAAGCGGCCATTTCTTGCACGTTTTTCAGCGTAATTCCGCCAGAAATCTCAACCAATGCACGATCTTTAATAATCGCAGTCGCCTGTCGGACACGGGCCGGCGTCATATTGTCCAGCAGGATTATGTCGGCGCCTCCATTCAGGGCTTCGCGCACGTCATCGAGGGTCTGCGCCTCGACTTCGAGCTTCAGCCCTTGAGGGCCCCGCTCCCTGGCCAGCCGGCAGGCCTCGGTCACTCCGATGTGCAGCGCGCGAAGCACGGCGAGGTGATTGTCCTTGATCAGGATTCCGTCCCCGAGCGACTGGCGATGGTTCTGGCCTCCGCCGAGCCTGACCGCCCATTTTTCGAGGGCCCGGAGGCCCGGCGTCGTCTTGCGGGTATCCAGAATCTTGGCGCGATACCCTCGCACGGAGGTGTGGAAGCGGGCGGTGAGGGTGGCGATGCCGGAAAGACGTTGTAGGAAGTTGAGCGCGACCCGTTCCGCCATCAGCAAGGAGCGAGCGTCGCCTTGGACGATCAACACAGAGGCGTTGGTCCTAACCGTGGTGCCGTCGCGAACCGCGAGGACGACTTTGAGAGTTGGATCCACCATTGCGAAGACATGCCGTGCCACCGCGATACCAGCGACGGTCATGGCCTCGTGCGTGACGATCGTTCCACGTGCGTGAACTGGATCCGGAAGCAATGCAGCCGTGGTGGCGTCGCCGTGGTCGAGATCTTCCGTCAGGGCTGCTTTGACAGCGGCGCGGATCTGACGGGATAATACATGCGTCATGACAGTATGTCCTGTATTTGCCGTTCGCCACTGGTTAGCTGATCGCGCTCCCGCTGAAGCACGTGCAGACGCAGGGCATGTTCTGTTACGACCTCAGATGGTGCCTTGGTATGGAACTCTGGATTCTTTAGCTTCGACTCGATCCTTGACGATTCATTAACCTTTTCGTCCCGCTCTTTTTTGAATCGCTCGAGAGCCTTTTTGAGATCCACGTCGCTTTCGATCGAGACGCCGACCGTCAAGCCTCCGATACCCCACTGCAACACTTTCTTGGCAGGCCAATGTTGGACGGGGGCCAATTGGAGCGTTGCGTGGCCAAGATGAGCAATATGGGACTGAAGTTTTTGAAGTATGTTAAAAACTTGCGTTTCGTGTGCATCTCCGAAAACCGCAATCGTCCTCCCCGGCGGATAATTCAATAACCCCCGCATCGTACGGACCGTCATGACAAACTGCCGCAAGAACCCACATTCATTCTCTACGTCACTGGCATCCCATTCGGATTGAGAAACGGGATAGTGCTGAGTAACGATGCTCTCCCCGTGATGGGGCAGTGTCTGCCAGATTTCTTCGCTGATGAACGGCATAAAGGGGTGCAGCAGCCGTTGCACGGTTTCAAACGTTTCCACGAGGGTCTGCCTAGTCCGTTTGGCGTCGGCTGAATCTTTGTTCTGCAAAGCAGGCTTAATGAGTTCAAGGTACCAATCGCAGTACTCGTGCCAGATGAATTGGTAGAGATGACTGGAGGCTTGATCGAACCGGTACTGATCGAGCGCCGCGTTCACGTCACGGATCGTGCGATTCAAACGACTGAGAATCCAGCGGTCGGCAAAGGGACGGTCCTTGGGCGGGACAGCCTCGCGCGGACCGTCGAGGCTCATGAGGATGAACCGTGCAGCATTCCAGATCTTATTGGCAAAGTTCCGGTAGCCCTCGATCCGCTCCTCAGCCAGCTTGATGTCACGGCCTGGCGAGGCCATGGACGCCAGCGTGAACCGCAGCGCATCAGTTCCGTACTGTTCCATCACGCTGAGCGGGTCAATCACGTTCCCTTTGGACTTGCTCATCTTCTGGCCTTCGACGTCGCGGACCAGCGCGTGGATATACACATCGCGGAACGGCACTTGGCCGGTGAACTTGAGTCCCATCATGATCATGCGGGCTACCCAGAAGAACAAGATGTCTAAACCGGTGACGAGCGTGCTGGTTGGGTAGAAGGTCTTGAGCTCCGGCGTCTGCTCGGGCCAGCCCAGTGTCGAGAAGGGCCAGAGGGCAGAGGAGAACCAAGTGTCCAAAACGTCTGGGTCACGAATGAACTCGCTGGCGCTGCAGTCTGGGCAGTGGGCCGGTGCCGTTCTGGCCACGATTGGTTTGGCATTGGCAGCAATTGTGAACGACTTGTTTGAGGCTGTTTCGAGGATCGCGTCCTCGTTACAGCTCCGGCAGTACCAGGCTGGAATTTGGTGACCCCACCAGATTTGACGAGAGATGCACCAGTCCTTGATGTCCCGCATCCAGCCCAGATAATTGTTCACCCAGCCTTCAGGGATCAAACGAATCTGCCCGTTTTCCACTGCCTTGATGGCTGGCTCAGCCAGCGGTTTGATTTTGACGAACCACTGTGGCGAAAGGTACGGCTCGACCACGGTTTTGCACCGATAGCACTTGCTCAGCGCCATCTTGTGGTCTTCGACTTTGGTCAGGAACCCACGTGCTTTGAGCAGGTGCTCAATCTTTGGTCTCGCTTTTCCAACAGGTAGCGATGCAATTTCGCCCGCGACCAACTCTTCCACCGCGGCGGCTTGAAGGCCTGCAGGATCTAGCCGAGCATGGCGGTCGAGGATCGAGAGGCGAGGCAGGTGGTGCCGTTCTCCGACTTCGAAGTCGTTGAAGTCGTGTCCAGGCGTGATCTTGACGGCTCCCGTGCCGAATTCCCGGTCCACCAAGATCGGGTCGCCGACGATCGGAATGTCGCGAGCCGTTAACGGCAGCTTCACCTTCTTTCCGATCAGATGATTGTAGCGGGGATCTTCCGGATGGACGGCAACGGCGGTGTCGCCTAGCATGGTTTCAGGCCTGGTCGTTGCGACGACAAGACGGGTTGTCGGGTCATCAGCCAGCGGGTACTCGATGTGATAGAGCTTGCCTCTTATCTCCTCGTGCTCAACCTCAATGTCGGACAGAGCGGTAAGGCAGCGGGGGCACCAGTTGATCAGCCGTTCGCCACGGTAGATGAGCCCATCTTCATGAAGCCGGACGAACACCTCGCGAACTGCCTTGGAGAGGCCCTCATCCATCGTGAAGCGGAGACGATCCCAGTCGCAGGAGGCCCCCAAGCGTTTCAGTTGTTGGATAATGATCCCGCCATATTGGGCTTTCCAGTCCCAGACGCGTCTGACAAACGCCTCACGGCCTAATGCCTCCCTCGATGTTCCTTCGTTCATCAATTGCCGTTCCACCACGTTCTGCGTGGCGATACCCGCGTGATCAGTTCCCGGTTGCCACAAGACATTCCGACCCTGCATCCGGCGCCAGCGGATCAGGATATCCTGAAGGGTGTTGTTCAAGGCGTGGCCAATGTGAAGAGAACCGGTGATGTTGGGGGGCGGGATGACAATCGAATAGGGTGTTCCTGCACGGTCAACGGAAGCGTGGAAATACCCCTTCTCGGTCCAGAACCGGTACCACCGTTCTTCGACCTGTTTGGGGTCGTAGGTTTTTTCTAACTGCCGAGGTGCCATAGTTGGCTGTTCTTAGTTGGAGCGAACGGGGGAGAATCTTAACATGCTGCCCGTTACCCGACAAGGAGCGCCGGTCATGCAGCGCGCCGATGTACTGGTCCAATGCTTGTACCGATGAAGAGGGTTGTGGTATAGATCGCGATGCTGGGAGGGCGGTAGAAGGGACATGCCGCCACGTTGCATTCAGGTTGAAAGGGAGAGGGGGACCAACTCATCATGGCGCGAGGACGAGAGAAGGACCGAAAAGTTCGAAAGAAGCACCGCAAAAACATCCAACGGATGAAAGCGTTGGCCACGAGCAGGCGGATGAAACGAGGCGGGAAGAAATAGGCGTCGGGGTTGTGGTCAATTTCAGGTAGTCAGTCGTTCGATCTCTTTCTTGATTTCAGTTTCAGCCACGTCCGGAACGATCCTTTCTACTGCTTGCTTGATGGCCTCCTTCGCAACCTCTCGGACAATGTCTTCCGCCGCTTGACGGGCGTACTGGGATGCAGCGTTCTGTGCCGCCTCTTTCACGAGCCTGTCAATTGAACCAAGCTGCTGTCGCACCGCTTCAGGCAGATGTTTCCGCACGGTCGGGTCCACGAGTTCTCTGACCAGCTTGTCCGTGACCTTTTCAACCGACTGGCCAGCCGTATCAGAGAGATTCTGTTGGATCGTCCGTTCCATTCCTGAGATGTGCTGCGCTGCGATGGTCGGAAGCTCTCGTTCCACCGCGCCTCGTAAGACCGTGGTGATCTGCTCAAGCGAAATGGCTGTGGCAAGCTGGGTCGAAATTTCAAAGTGGACGATCTGTTTGAGATGTGTGGCGACCTCCCGTGCGACGAGATCAGGCACCAGTTGTGACACCCTGCGCTCAACCTGTTCCGCTATGGACTTGGTAAGGATTGGCAAGAGACCTTGCATGGCATCTTCTGTCGGGGCCTCTGGCTTTTCACGGGCGCCTGCCTGGACAAGGGTCTCAGCGACTTTCGGCTTGCTTGGAGGAGCAGGTGGGATAACGGGATTGATCTCTAGGTTCTCGTCGGGAGTCTCGACCTCATCCAAGTCATCCAGGTCCGGCGCACGGCCGCCTTCGTCTGCTGTCGCCTGAGAAATAGGCGGCCACGTTCTGGTTTTCCGGGTGGTTGCCCTCGATGCGGAACCGGCTTGCTGTGGATCGCTGCGGAGTTTCTTGAGCGTCTGGCCAAGGTGGTCTGGTTGGATGGGCTTTTTGAGGAACGCTTTGACGCCGAGAGAGCGCAAATGTTCCTCATTAGGCCGATCCGCAAGGTTGATCAGAGAAATAATGGAGATATTCGGTGCGCTTTCCAGTCTGTCCAGTTCTTCACAAAAGTCGGTGAACTTGATTCCATCGAGATGGTAATCGGCGATGATCAGCTCTGGCAGCAGGCGCTTCGCCGCGTCAAGGGCCGAGGGACCGTCATCGAACGCCGTCACCTCGTACCCTTCGGCGCTTGACGCCTGCTCTACCAGCCGGCGTACAGCCGGACTGCTGTCAATGAGGAAGAGACAAGAGGCCATGCAAGTCACCAATATTGTTAAACTATTCTGAACGAATTCGAAGCTAGCAAAGGGACCCCTCTTTGTCAAGGAAACCTGTTATTTAGGCGGCGTTTTGACTTCGCAACGAGGGGTGCTTACAATCTCCGCGCAGCGGCTGTGATTCATCGCAGCGCCGGAATGTGCGAGGTAAGCGTCGTGGCAAGAGATGCCGTCGGTCACGAGAGTCGCGCAGACGTTCGGCTGAGGGCCCACACACTGCTCTGTCTCCAGGGATTTCGAGGCGAGGGGTATAGCCCATCCTTTATTGACAACCTGGCTCGAATTCACCGTGACCTGGCTGAGCATCCCGAGCAATGGGTTGAAGTCGTGGATGTCCCTGACACGGTGTGCGGAGCCTGTCCCCACCTGGCTACGGCAGGCTGCTCGCTCAGGGGCGATGGGTTTGAAGAAAGTATGCAAGCGCAGGACCGGCACGTCCTCAGACTGCTTGGGCTGCAGGCGGGAATCCGAGTGCAGTGGAGCGAAATTCTGGATCGCATCCGGACTGCGATCACGAGCGACAGCCTGCCGAGCATTTGCGGCCAGTGCCGCTGGCTACCGTTGGGCTACTGCCGAGATGGCATCGAACGATTGCGGGCAGCGGACAGCGTCACCCCAGCGGGGCTCATTTCGGCCCAAGAACTCCGGCGCGGCAGGATGGAGCCATCGTGAGCAGGGTTAAAGTCATCTTCTTTGACGCGGCAGGCACCCTCTTCCATGTGAAAGGCTCGGTGGGAGAGATTTATGTCAGCTATGCGGAAAAATATGGCTTCAAGCGAACCAGTGACTCCCTCGCAGCCGTGAAGGAAGCGTTCAAGCGCGCCTTCCATGAGGCTCCGCCTCCGGTCTTCGCGGTGAGCGACCCATCCGAGATCAAGCAGTGCGAACGACTCTGGTGGTTCGACATCGTCCACAACGTGTTTTACCGTGCCGGGATGTTCGAGCGGTTCGATGACTATTTTGAGGAGGTCTTTCACGCCTTCGACGGTCCTGAGCGGTGGAAGCTCTATCCTGAGACACTGGGCGTTCTCAAAGAACTGAAAGAGCAGGGGTTCGAACTGGGCATCATCTCCAACTTCGATACGCGGCTGTTCAATGTGCTGCGTGGCCTCGGCATCGCCGACCTGTTCCAGACGGTGACGATCTCCAGTCTTGCGCACGCGGCCAAGCCGGCGCCGCGGATTTTCCGGCTGGCCTTGGAGAAACATGCGGTAGATCCGGACGAGGCGGCGCATGTGGGGGACAGTATCCGTGATGATGTGGAAGGGGCTCGTCAGGCGGAACTCTGTGGGATTCTGATTGCTCGCGAGCCAAACATGTCAAGCGAAGCCGAGCGTCAGACCGATCAGTGGCCGACGATCCATACGCTGGAAGAACTACCTCAACTGGTTGCAAGGATCTAGTGGTCCAACCCAAGGCGGGAATATGAAACTCCCATTTCAGAAGCCGCTCTTCGAGGAATTTATCAGCCAGTCGCTGAGGAAGTTTGAACAGCATCTTAGAGAAGAAAAGATGAAGGAAGCCACGATCACCCAACGCATGAGAGGGGCCAGAGAATTTGCTCGGTTCCTGACTGATCGCCCGCATCGCTACAGAGAGCACACGGCTGGTACCATTTAAAGAGGATACACTCTTACGAGAGCAACTCCGGCACCACATCCTGTGCGCGACCCTGGAGGGAAACGTCCACGACCTCGGTGTTGGGGGTGGCATCGAGGTTAATCTCGACGACGAAGGCACCTGCTGCCTTGGCGACCGGCGCGAACGAGGCGGCCGGATACACGACTCCGGAGGTCCCGATGATCAGTAGAACCTCGCAGCGTCCGAGCGCCTCGTAACTCCGATCCAGATCCTCCGTGGCCAGCGATTCCCCGAACCAGACGATATGCGGTCGCAGTAGCCCGCCACAGACAGCGCAGGAGGGAAGAATCGCGATCGGCACCTCTCGGTTCTCATCCACCCGGCCGCATCTCGTACAACGGACCTTCCAAATGTTGCCGTGAATCTCTGAGAGTTTTTGCGAGCCGGCTGTTCGGTGGAGGCCATCCACGTTTTGCGTGATCAACCAGAACTGCTCGAGTCGCCGCTCGAGGTCGGCGAGCGCGTAATGGGCCGGATTCGGGCTCTTCGTGGCGATGAGTTCTCGCCGCCAGTTGTACCATTCCCACACCAGTCGTGGGTCTCGCGCGAAGGCCTCCGGGGTGGCCAAATCCTCCGCCCGGAAGTTTCGCCATAAGCCATCGGTTCCTCGGAAGGTCGGGACTCCGCTGTCGGCCGAGATCCCGGCTCCCGTCAGTACGGTCACGGTACGGGCCGTCGCGAGCCGTGCCCTGACTTCCCGAATGCCACTCTCGTTCCGCATGAGAACTCCTTGCGTGAGCGATGGTCGCCACTTTTTCAGGCCGAAGGCGGCATGCTATAGTAGCGTGCTCCCTTTGTGACAACAAGCGGAGTCGCCATGCAACAGATCCTGATAGTCGGAGCCGGGTCGGTCGGCGGGTTTTTCGGCGCGCATCTGGCCAAGCACAATCCCAAGGTCTCGTTCCTGTTGCGGCCCCGAACGCTCCAGGCAGTCCGCGAACGAGGGCTGACGATTCGCAGCGCCGCCGGCACCTTTACGGTCCATCCAAGAGCTGCGGCCGATCCACAGGAGTTGCCCAGACCTGACCTCATTATCCTGTCGGTCAAGGCCTACGATTTGGACGAGGTGATGACCCAGATTGCGCCGGTCGTGACGGATCGCACGGTGCTACTGACGCTGCAGAATGGGGTAGATACAGAAGATCGGATAATCGCTCGCTTCAAGCGCGACTGTGTGGTGGGCGGGGTCGCCTTCATTTATTCCAAGATTGTCGAGCCCGGTGTGATCGAGCATTATAAGCGCGGATCCGTTGCTATCGGAGAACTGATGGGGCATCGGAGCGCGCGCGTCCTCCAGATCACCGATCTGTTCGGACGGGCTGGTGTTTCCTGTCAGGTGGTAGAAGATGTCCGCCGGGCCAAGTGGGAGAAGATGTGCTGGAACTGCGTCTTTAACCCGCTTACCGTCATCATCAACGACCGGGTTTCTAAGGCGCTCGACCACCCGGAGATGCTGGGGGTCATCCACCAGATTGTCGGGGAAGTGATGGCGGTTGCGGCCGGAATGAAAGTGCCCTTGGCTCACGACATGGCTGACAAGGTCTTGCGTTGGTCGCAGGAGATTCGCGACATCCACACCTCCATGTATGACGATTGGAAGGCCGGCCGGCCGACCGAAATTGATTTTCTGAACGGTTTTATCGTGAGACGTGGGCGTGACCTCGGCGTTCCAACCCCCCTCAATGAGGCGCTCACAGCGATGATCAAGGCGATCACTGAGCGGGAGCTGAGCGGGCCTGGAACCCTGAGGATCGACGGGGCGGTGATCCAGCCGATCACGCTGGATTCGGCGGCGCTTGGAAAGCTCCCGGCGGAACATCAAGTCCCGGACATGAGTACGCTTGTGCCGGGCATGAAGGGCGCGGGAATCCGGGTGAAGGGGCTGCTCGAAGTCCCAGCGCTGGCCATCGGCGCAGATCATGTGACTTTCCATTCTCAAGATGGCCAGTTTGCAGCCAGCCTGACCATGAAGCAGGCGACAGAACACGGCATCCTGATCTATCAACTGGATGGAGAACCGCTTCCCGAGCAAAAGGGTGGGCCTTTCAGGCTGGTCATGCCGGGGCTGGGAGATCTTTGCGCGAATGTGAAGGGAGTCACACGGATCGAGCTGACCCAAGGACGGGGGAAGGACACCAGACCCTCAATGAAAAAGTAAAAAATTAAAATTAAAAAGGCAAAAGG
>JBOHOI010000091.1:0-10770 GCA_050731155.1 Nitrospiraceae bacterium
ATTGGCCGGATTGCGCGGGGCAAGGGCGGTCTGCTTCAATCGCACTCCGGTCACTTCAGTAAAACGATGGGCCACTCGCGCCCCGAACACCGCGGGAATAAATCCTTTCAGGCCCACTCCCTTCCGGTTGATCTCAGGCTGGGCGTCCGCCACCACCTGCTTACTGACCGAGACCAGGATCTTCAGCATCTCCTTGGCAAACTTCGACAGACGTGCTGACCTGAGATCTCGAAGATCGGTGCCTGAGCGGGTGCGGAACATCTCGATGAGTTGCTGCTCGAATGTCGTGGGTGAGAAACCCTTGTCCCCTTTGGCCGGGTCATCGAACAGCCCCTGGTTCTCATTGATGACGGAGCGGCCGGAGTCCAGCAGGATCGCGAGCAGACGGGCCGCATTCTCGATTTCGAGGAGAGTTTCAAGAGGAAGGCCCGATTCAGGCGGCCGTTCTTGCGCAGACGCCAGTTCGCTCACCGCCAACCCGCTCACAGCGACAAGCGCCACAAGCACCCACCGCAAGCCATGACGCATGGTGGACACCTGAAATCTTTCACATGGCGCGGAGAATGGTCTCGCGTTACCGGTTAGGTTCTGATCGCGGTGAATCCGCAGCCTTCCTCCTGCTCGGCGCCGAGCGGGAGGAAGGCTCATGCGGGGATGGTACTTGTGGTTCGTAGTGATGTCAAGACGCGAGGGAGAAACCTGGCTCACCCAGGGTCAGTGAGTCCGATGGATATCGATCATCACGTTGTCTCCGTCCAGCTCTACGATGACCGATGCTCCCTCTTGAAAGACCGAGAGTTTGCTCCCTGCGAGGGTATCCACCTCAAACCGCTCAGTTCCCTCCGGGGTCGAAAGTTTGATCTCCCCCCAGTAGGGATCCGCATAGTTCAGGGTCCCAGCGACGATACGGTGTTCGCCGAATGGCTGGCCAATCTTGTGGACATCCAACAGCACATTGCCTTCATCCACCCACAACATCAAGCCTTCCCCAACCTTGGCCTCGTGGAGCCCGACCCGGTCCGCCTTGTTCGGGCTGATGGTGCGAGGCCGCAACCCAACCGGCATTTTGACAAAGAGCACACCCGACTGGATCTTTGAAATGACCCCACTGAGTCCCAGATGTACGCTGGTTTCTTTCTGTCCGAGCTGATCCGCGGCTGCAGGCGTTGCCAGACACAGGATTACCGCGGTTATCAACAGGAGGCCATGGCTATACCGCATACCGTCCTCCTTATAGCAATTCTTGTCTCCACAATGTTGAGAGTCGGCCATGTTGACGATTCAGCCACCAGGATCCCAGGTAAAGACCGGAATCCCGGTGGCTGAGTCGTTTAGTCTCGGCCGCACCGCTTACTGGCTTCCGCCGGGAGGAGGTGGGACGGAAATCCCATACTCCTGAATCGGCGTCACCATCGTTGCAAAATTGAGCAGCTCATCCGCCGCCACATCGTTAATCCCATGATCTCGATTGCGCAGCATCTTGAACCACTTGCTCATCTCAACCCTCACGGTTCGCTGATCACCTTGGGCCAATGCGTTCTTGACCTGGTCCAGCTTCTGCACGTAGGGATCGAAATTGGTCGTGGGGTAGGTCGTCTTGTAGAAGGTCAACGAGTTGGTGATCTCATCCACCCAACTATTGTTTTGCCCCAGCGCAAGCCCAGTGGTCAGGAAGCACAGGGCACAGGCAGTAATCACCACAATCGACAGGTTGTCAGGTAGCCATCTCGCTCTCATGTGCACCTCCCTGGTCGTTCACGAGCTGTTGTGTACGCTACCCGCGTCTTAAAACGAAGTGGACGAGTTGAGGTCCTGGTCCCTCGTGCTCTCCACATCGGAGAGATCTGGCATCTTCAGCTCCTTGGTCCTAAAGTGAATAAACTCCCCGCCCTCCGGCACCTTCAGGCGAACTTCATTCCACTTGCTGAGATCACGGATATCAGGGGGATTTTGCTGAATGTCAGCCTTCTCGACAGTCGCCCCTGTCTGTGTCTCCATCTGGACAGGCGTTCCCGTTCCCGTTGGCTGATCCTCGGCACGCACGGACGGCGCCAGCATCCACGGGACAAGCATCAGCGATGCGATGACCGCGCTTCTGATGAACAGAGAGACTCTCATGGCGATGACCTCCTGGTTAACTCAACGTTGTTGATTACTGGCACACTGGCAACGTTCCATCCTCCCCTTACCTTGCCGAGGCTATCATACAGAGGAGGCGCCCGCGACGAGCATCGCCCAAATGGTGGATTTTTCCTCCACCCTTCGGGTCAATCTTCCCGATCTGAAGCCCCCGTCTACTGACCGCGTTCACACCAAAGGAGGTATGGCGCAGGCGCCAATCACACTCATCAACTGCCAGCGGCCCAGGCTACAACGCGTGCTTACCTCACTCGCCCGTTCCGAGAATGGTGGTGTTATTGCTGGTTGTCGCGGCTCATCAGCCCCCAGAATTGTCATCCATGAAATCTATCCAGTAGTCGCAGCCTCCCCCCGCGAAACCCACGCAAGAAGTGAGGCCATCGTCCCGGGTGTTGGCAAAATGGTCCGGCGCCGCCATTGGCCGTTCGGTTCCAACGCCGATCTCAATGCCGCCGATCGCTGCGGAGCTATTTTGCGGCTCGGTTGGCCTCACACTGAGCGCAAAATTGTAGAGCTCATCTGCGGCCACATCGTTAATGCCGTGGGCCCGCGTGAGCAACATCTTGAGGAACTGGTCCATTTCAACTTTCACGATTTGTTGATCCTCACGACCTAACCCCTCCCGCACCCTTGCCAGCTTTTCAAAGTAGGGGTCAAAATTGGAGGCGGGATAGCTGGCCTTGTAGAAGGTCAGCGAGTTCGTGATCTCATCGACCCATGTGCCTGCAGCAAGCGTGATCCCGACCGTCCAGAGGAACATCGCACAAGCGGCGACCAACACTATTAACAGCCTATCGCTCATCCTGCCTTTCATGGTTCCCTCCCTTGCTTTCCAGTCTTGTCCAACTCCGCCCATCTCCCTTAGAACGACAGGTCGACTCTCATAGCGCTCACCTCCTTGGCTCACTGTTGATATGAGGAGCACAGACTGTGCTCGGCCCTTTGCTCGTCATCGAGGGCTATCATCGGAGGAGTGGCCTAAGGAAGCTATTGCCAGATGGATGGATTTGTTCTCACCTGTTCGGGTGAGGGACCTTGTTGGAAGGAACTATTTACTTGGTGCTTAAGTAAAGCAGGATCGCTTCAACTCGTCCGGTGACTCCGAGCTTGCCGTAGATGTGATGGAGGTGGGTCTTCACCGTGTCCAATGACACGCACAACTGATCCGCGATCTCCTTGTTACCCCGGCCTGCCGCGGCGCAGGCCAGGATCTCGCGCTCACGTTCGGTGAGCGCAGCCAGGCCTCCTGCCCGCTGATCACTCCCCTGGCTCAGAGAAGCGTAGGCCGTACGTGCCAAACGGTCCGGCAGAAACGGCGAGGCAACCGACTCACCCTGATAGGTTCCCCGGATAATACGCAGAAATTCCTGGTGATCGGCATCCTTGAGAATGTACCCGCAGGCTCCGGCTTGAACCGCCGCAACAATCCGAGTGTCGTCATCATGGACCGACAACATCAGCACCTTGACTTCGGGCAGACATCCTCGAATCAACCTCGTGGCCGTCACGCCATCGAGCTTCGGCATGTCCACATCCATCAAAACCATATCCGGCTTCGCCTTTGTCACGACGTTGAACGCCTCACGCCCGTCAGTGGCCTCACCGACGACTTCCACATCGGGCTCCCGCTCAAGCAAGAGTCGTAAGCTCTGCCTGAACAAACGCTGATCTTCGGCGATCACGAGCCTGATCGGCATTCGTGACCCTCTCCCATTGGCAGCAAAACCGAGAACACCGCTCCCCCTGTCGGCCGGTTGGCGGCCCAGATACGGCCACCATGCGCCTCCACCACAAGCCGACAAAAATGCAACCCGAGGCCACGCCCGATGCGGAGATCATGACCATCCTTTTTCCGGAAAAACATCTCGAAGATGTGCGGCAGCTCATCCCGGTCCACGCCGGGCCCCTCGTCCTCAACCTGAAGCAGCAGAGCCGCCTCACCGGTCGGATCCAACAGGACAGTCAGCCTCCCCGCTCGCTCGATTCGAGCCAACAGGGTGATCACGCCCTGAGGCGGCGAATATTTCAAGGCGTTGTGCACAAGATTGATCCCGACCCGCTGAAGCCGGCGCCGGTCGCCGGTGAACACGACTTCACCATTAGGCAGCTCCAATCGGATGGTCACGCCTTTTGCTTCGGCCTCCGACCTGAAGAGATGGGCCGTCTCCTCCAAGAGGGCGCCGACCGAGAAACTCGAGGAGACGAGCGGCAGCCCGGAATAACTTTCCTGGTACACGTCCAGCATGTCGTTGATCATCCCGAGGAGCAGATGGGTCGTGAACCGGAGATCGGCGAACAGCCGGCCCAGCGGTTCCGCCTGAAGTTCCGCTCGCTGGCTGAGCAGCTCTAGCGTCTTCTTGATCCCGGCAAGCGGATTCCGGATGTCATGGGCGAACATCGACGCGAACTGGCTGAGCGACGCCAGCCGCTCGGACCTCAGGAGTTGCTGGGCGAGCTGCTGCTTCTCGGTGATATCGCTCAGTTGGAGCAGGCCAGCCGTGTCGCTCCCGGTTCTCTCTAGCGGCACGATGTCCAGCTCCATCGTCAGGGTGGATCCGGCCGAGGTCGGAACGTGCACCTCGACTGCCGCCCCTTCCTTGCCCGTCGCCAGCACTGCGCCGAGCAGTTCATCAAAGCGCGCGCGATCCTGCTCCGCAAACAGGTCGGCCGCCGCCGTTCCGATCACCTCTTCCGCTCGACGTCCGAGCTTCAGCTCCCCACGGCGGTTCACGGCCTGGACTGTTCCCTTTGCATCCACGATCAGCTTCGAATCCACCGCATGGTTCCACAGCGTTCGGTAATGTTCTTCCGAATTAGCGAGTTCGAGGTTCGCCTTCTCGAGCTCGCCCACGTACCGCTGGGTTTCCCGCGAAGCCTTCTCAAGCTGGTCGGCCAGCCGGTTGAAGCTGGATGTCAGCGTCTCGATCTCAATGATTGCGACTCCGGGCTTCAGCCCTGCCTCATCCCGATGCTCTGTCGGCAAGCCCTCACCCAGCAGTCGCACCCGGTCGACCAGCGCCTCGACCGGTCTCACGATCCGATGTGCCAACCTCCAGCCAAGCAGTGCGATCAGCCCGACCGCCCCTAGCCAGAACCCTGCCAGCTTCCACATCAGCATCCGGGCCGGCTCGTAGGTTTCCTCTGGGTCCTGCCGGACCAGGATGTGCCAGACACGCTCCTGCGCGGTAGGGGCTGGTAGCGCGACCGACGCAACCCCGACAATGCCGCCCCGGCTGCCGTGGCTGTCGTCCTCGACCTCCACCCAGGCAGCCCCCAGGCTCGTGGGATGCGCTCGGTCCCGTCCGCCAGTGAACGCGTCCGTCCTCGTATGGAGACTCGCGGGAAGGATTGGGCAGATCAACACATGGCCGCCCTGTTTCAGCAGCATCACGTGACCGGTCTGCCCGATGCGGGTGCGCAGCACAGAGGCAAAGAGCCCCTCGGTCCCGATTGCAACCTTGAGCACGCCCAGCGTGTGCCCGTCGTCGTCCGAGATGGGCACGGCCACTTCCCAGTAGCCACGGCCTTTCCCATCAACTCGGAGGTCTCCGGCCCAGGCCCGTCTTTGCTCAAACACGATCGGCCACCAGGGCTGTTGCGCATAATGGGCTCTGGTCGCCTCGCTGGTGACCCCGCCAACCAAACGCCCGTTCCGATCCACGATGGCCAGGGATCGGAAGTACTGGGTCTGCTCTTCCCGCCATCGCTGGAGTTCCGGTTTGTCCAGGGAAAGTCGCACTCCTTCCTTGACAGCCTCGCGAACCTCAGGAAGCGAACTCAGCCGCTCCACCCATTCGATCTCCTTTGCCAACACCAGGCTGACCTTGTCGGCGCCTTGACGAGCCAATTCCTGGAAGTAGAGACCGATGGTGGCGCGGCGGGTATGTTTGACGTGCCAGTAGGCGTAGCCCAAGCCCAGGGCACCGGATAGCAGACCGATCAGGAGGACGGATAACGTGATGGAACTCTGGAGGCTGATCCGCTTGCTCACAGAGACCGTGGCGGTTCAGAGCCCGCATCCCTCTTGGGCCATTGCCTTAGGTCTGGCGAGGAAAAAAGATTGGCAAGAGCGATCCGCCTAGGCGGCGTGTTTTGTCTCGGTGTCTGTCGCTCCCCCTTCTATGGAGAGAGTGTTGCCGGTCGGCTTGGAGAGCCTCCGCCTGTCGGCCTCGCTCTCAGTCGCCATGGTGGAGACCAGCAGCCAGATCAAGGCCACGACGGTGGCGAAACCGATCATCTCAACCATAGTAACACCTGCTCACACAGCCTTGTCGCACGAGACCTAGGCCGCGTGTTTGCTGCCGGGGCGAGCTTGTTCCCCCTGCCCTGCCGGGGAGCCGGTGTTCCCTGTCAGGGGTCTCTTCGCGTTGGAGTAGAGGATCTCCATGCAGACGAAGAAGATGGCGAGCAGTAGCAGCAGACCGGCCACGATTCCCCAGTAGCCCCAAGCTCCCCATGTTGACATGGTTAAACCTCTCTTCATGACTGGTTGCGCCCGGTGCGTGGTGGCGCACCGCGCGCAACCACCCTCATGCAGTCTTCCGATAGACCCGACCAGCCGGTTCTGGCCTGACCTGGCTCATGGTGGGAGCTTCAGGTCTGATCGATGGCATCAAGAGTCCAGCAAGGAAGAGCCCGATCAACCCCGTCGAGGCGGCGAATAAGACGCCGATCGGGATCTCAGGCCACGACCGCGGTTCCGTCTGCCGAAGCGGCTGCTGTTGAGCGGTGAAGTCGGCTGCAGCTAACCTGGCAAAGCGATCGGCTTGCATCTCGGTGTGGATTGAGGCGATGGCCAGAGCCGCTACCTGGCCCTGCATGGCTCCCTCCGCTTCCTCGTATCCGCTCTGAAGCTGAGCCACTCGAACAACTGCCGTCCCGATTCTCTCCTGGTTCCGATCCACGAACCGGGCCCGGTCCTGGCTTGCAGTCACGATCGCCCACCCCAGATTGCCTTGATGGTTGTTCTGGAATTCTTCATCCATCTGGTGTCCCGTGGCTTCCGCAAAGCCGATCATCAGTCGGTTGTACTCACCCGAGAGCCGATCGGGCGGCAGGACCCCAGTCCGAACACCGCGTGCCGTAAAGTCAATAATGGAGCGCCCCAACACAAACTGCACACGGGCGGCATGGTCGGCCTGGACATCAGTCGCATGGGTTCTGATCCCTTCGAAATGCCCAAAGGGCGAGTTCTGCAACCGGTTGCCGATCATGGTGGCCCGGTTGAACTCCGATGCAACGGCGATGTTCTGGCTGGAAGCCTCACGCCCGAGCAGATAGTCGTCAACGATGGCTTGCCCGAGGGCCGGCTGGACCCAATCCATGGCATCCATGATGTCCGCAGTCCGTCCAATCGAGACAGGCACCGGAGTCGCCGCTCCAATTGTCCCGCTTGTCGTCATGTAGAGTAGATAGCCTCCCAGCACCGTGGCACAGATGCCCACCACGACCATTAAGTCGACCGGTTCGAAAGTGCGCCTCATTGTGACCTCCCCCACTTAACTCACGGTGCACTCGGTCTTCCTTGTCCGTTGTTCCGTGAGGATATGGAATTCTTTTCGTGGGTTGCCCCGTCAGTACAGAAGAAGGCAAACGAGGTGCCATGTGGTATTGACAGAAGTCGTTGATCTGTGGAGAGATGCTCTTGGCAGACTTCGAAGTGATTGGTTGGTTTCCACCAAGAGCGGCGCCAAAACCACCAAAGGCAGCGACGATCACTCAATAGTGAAGG
This sequence comes from Nitrospiraceae bacterium, assembly GCA_050731155.1. Classification (GTDB taxonomy): domain Bacteria; phylum Nitrospirota; class Nitrospiria; order Nitrospirales; family Nitrospiraceae; genus NS-7. Next base: position 7,871 of record JBOHOI010000091.1, read on the forward strand.
TATCTGTTGCAGTACCAGCAGGCTCAGGTTTGATCAAACAAGGGACAGAGAACTATTTCAGTTCCACAATCGTGACTCCATCACCCCCTTCCGCGCGCTCGCCGGCCCGGAAGTTGGAGACATAAGGCGATACCTTCAGGTAGTCCCTGAGCGCTGTCCTGAGGCGTCCGGTGCCATGGCCGTGAATAATTCGCAGGAAGGGAGCACCGGCCAGCGCAGCCCGATCCAGCGCCGAGATCGTAGAGTCCAGTGCCTCCTCAGCGCTTTTTCCCCGGACATCCACCACAGTGGGAGCATCTCGATCGTCAGTCTCCGCCGGGCGTAGGGATCGGGCCGGTCGGCTGCTCCGAGATAGTCGTGAATCTTCCTCGCCAGGGGTTCCGACGAGGCCGACGAGACCTGTGACGGCCACCGACATGTCGGTTTCTCCCACACGGACTCGGACGCGTTTTTTCCCCTGCGGCGGTTCCAGCAACACCCCCGTCAGGCCCAGACTGACAAGCTCGATCCGATCGCCGGCCTTGAGTTGCTCGATCGACGCCGATTCTCCTGGCGGCGCCAGACGCGCACGTGCTTGTTCCTCAATTTCGGCAAGCCGCTGCTTCGCCTCCCGGGCCTTGATCAAGGTCCGTTCGCCTTTCAGACCGTCAAGGATGTCCTGAACCTGCGCCCGGGCCCGTAGAAGTTCATCGGTCAGCTTCTTCTTCACACTCTTGCGCTCTTCGCGCTCGGAGTGGCGCAGCCGGTCCGCAACCTCCGATGTCTCCCGCGCAGATCGTTCGGCCTCAGCTTTCAGCTCGCCGATGCGCGCGCGATCCTCATCCAGGCGACGCTGTGTGTCCTGCAGATCGCCCAGCATCTGCTCCAGCGCCCGGTCTTCCCGGTCGAGCAAGCCGAGCGCATGGTCCAGAATAGCCTCATCCATCCCCAGCCGGCCGGCGATCTCAATCGCGGAGGATTTTCCCGGCATGCCCATGATCAGACGGTAGGTCGGCGAGAGTGTGCTCACGTCGAACTCCACGCTGGCGTTCATGAAACCCGGCGTCGTCTGGGCCACCGCCTTGAGCGAATTGTAGTGGGTGGTCGCTACGACCTTCATGCCCAGGCGGGACAGCCGCGTCAGTAAGGCCTCGGCCAGCGCCGCCCCTTCAACCGGGTCAGTGGAGGTGACCGGCTCATCCAGCAGGACCAAGGCCCTGGGCGGTTCCTTCTCCATCATAGACGTCTCATGGTTCGGCGGTACGCGCTCCAGGAGCCGGATCATTTGGGTGATGTGGGCCGAGAAGCTGGAGAGATCCTTGACCAGGTCCTGCGCGTCCCCGATGTCCGCATAGACCTCCGGGAACAGCGCCATCTCAGAGTCCGCCCCGCAGGGGAGCTGCAATCCGGCCCGGACCATCAAGGCAAAGAGCCCGACGATCTTCAATGTGACGGTTTTTCCGCCCGTATTGGGCCCGGAGATCACCAGCACACGTACGGTCTCATCCACCAGAATGTCGTTCTCCACGACCTGCTCTCTCGCCAGCACCAACAATGGGTGGCGCGCCTGCCGCAAAAAGATGCGGCCGCGGTTATTGAGTGCAACCGGCTGTCCCTTCACCAGACGGCTGAACGAGGCCTTGGCCGCGATACAGTCCAGAGTCGCCAGCACCTCCAGCCAGTTCAGCAACGTCTGCGCATGACTCGCCACCAGCGCGGAGAGTTCTTGAAGGATCCGTCGGACTTCTCGCGCAACCTCCAACTCCGCCACCTTGATCGCGTTGTTGAGCTCCACCAGCTCACGTGGCTCCAGGAAGACCGTCGCACCGCTGCCCGAGACATCGTGGACGATACCGGGAATCTTTGCGCGCATCTCAGCCTTTATCGGCACGACATACCGACCCTCTCGTTGAGCGAAGTACCGTTCCTGGAGGACGTCGGCATACCGCCTTGAAGCCAGGATCGTGTCAAGCCGGTGGCGCATCTGTTGTTTCAGACTCTGCGCATGGTGGGTGAGGCGACGCAACTCAGGCGTCGCCGACTCGCGAATATTGCCTTCCTGGTCAACGGCCCGGTCAATCGCCACTTTCACCTGCTGCCCCTGGTTCATCTCGTCGAGCGGCGCCGCCACTGTCCAGAGGGTCGGGACTAGCTCGCGGCGCTGCCTGAGATACCGAGCTATCTCCGAGACGAGTCCCAGCACGAGAGACACATCCCGTAACTCATGGGACTCCAGCGGTGCGCCTTTGGCCGTACGTCCGAGGGCCTCCCTGAGATCCGGGAATGGGAGAGACGGAAAGGGGTCACCACGTTCCTCCAAGCTCACCATCTCGCGAGTCTCCTGCAACCTGGCCTCGGCCGCCTGGAGATCCGTCTCAAGCGGAAGGGTGCGGCACCGTTCGGCCCCCATGCTGGAGCGGGCTTGCCCCGCAAGCACCTCGAGGACACGATCCCATTCCAACACCCTCATGGCTTGCTGCAAAAGAGACCGATCGTCCATTGTTTGTTCGGTTACCTCCGGCGGCGCTCCGAAAAGTCAGAGGTCCGACCGGGCATACCTGGGGGAAACAGCGGGCTTTAAAGGAACAGCATGCAGGATTTCAGGTTCGGGCGATTTTGCTCTTGGTGGACTTTACAGCAGAAGAAATGCCCAAGCAAGCCGCATCGCCTGCTTGACAACTTTTTGACGCCTGAGTAGTATGAGCCGCCTGATGCCGGTTGTTGTGCAGCCGGCATCTTTTTTCTCGAACCACAGCAGATCTACCATGGCTATCCGTATCGGCATCAACGGGTTCGGACGGATCGGTCGGAACGTCCTTCGGGCCTCGCTGGATGACCCAGACCTCCAGTTCGTTGCCCTCAACGATCTCACGGACGCGAAGACGCTGGCTTACCTGCTGAAGTACGACTCGGTGCACGGC
>JBOHOI010000092.1:0-10732 GCA_050731155.1 Nitrospiraceae bacterium
GTCGTGGGCTACGCCGGTGGAGGTTTCGCTCGCCTGGACATAGACTGCCTTAATGGACGGATCCTTCTTCAACGCGTCCGCCACCATTTGGGGGACGACAGCACGCCCCCATTCCACTTTGATCTCCATCACCTGCACGCCGAAGGTCTTGCAGATCTTCCCCCATCGTTCGCCGAATTTACCGCCGTTGATGACCAGCGCCTTGTCGCCCGGTGACAGGAAATTGGCCACTGCCCCTTCCATCCCACCAGTCCCTGATGACGCCAGGATCAGCACATCGTTTCTGGTCTGGTATAACCACTTGAGGTCTTCCCGCACCTCCCCAAACAATTGGGCAAATTCCGGCGCCCGATGGTGGATGATGGGCCTCGCCATCGCCAGCAACACTTCGGGCGGGACCGGCGTGGGCCCCGGAGCGAGCAAATACCGTTTCAACATCAGATCGTTCTCCTCACAACACCTATCCGCTGCCAAGTCAATGAAGGGCGGTACGCTACCACAGGCCCCCCACCCTGTCAAGGCAACTCAGCGCGCTGATTCCCAGTTTTTCAGTGAGTTGTGTGTCACGCCTCACCCGCTCCCGGCTCAGGACTTGACCGATCCACGACCGTCGCGAAGAGCCATCCAACCATACCCCCCTTCCTCGGTCTTGACAACCATCACCCCGACCGCTACTCTAAGAACGGTCCCTCTAAAATCTCTCTAAGATGGATCAAAGCGACCGTATTCGAAGACCGCCACAATGTCTATATAAATGTATATATAGATGAGGGTATGCAGGCTGTGAGAAAACGAGCTCGTTGCCAAAACCAAATCGGAATTCTCCTTGGGGCTCTGCTTATTGGATCCGGGGCCATTGAAGGGGGAATTCTGGTCAACGCTGAATCCTCAGGGGTTGAAGTCCAGGCGGTTGCGCTTGAGCCGAGCGCACAAGAGGCATCCGGTGTAATGGTTCAAAACCAGGCTAACGAACCAATTGGCAAACTTCAAGAGGCGTCCTCAAGCCTCGACTCATCGCAAGCAGAGTCGTTCCTAGGGTCAGAGGCGGCCTCCCTTGCTCAAGCCAAGTCGTTCGGCCCTGCCTGGCGATTCGCCGAGCTATTTGCGACAAGGATCGAGCTGCCAGAAAATCCCAACGCCGCGATGGCCACTCAAGAGTCGATCTTCAGGATCCCCTACTCCCACAATCACAAAGTCGAACGGCACATGCGGTTCTTCCATACCGCGATCCGTGACCGATTTGAGCAGTGGCTTGACCGATTGGCCCATTACAAACCGCTGGTTGACGGCATTTTTTCGGAATTTGATCTGCCCAGCGACCTCGTGTTCCTGTCGCTCGTCGAAAGCGGCTTTAACCCGCACGCCTATTCACGAGCCCGGGCAACCGGCCCGTGGCAGTTCATGAAAGGCACCGCGCGACTCTATGGGCTTCGAGTGGATCAATACGTGGATGAACGACGCGACCCCATCAAGTCCACGATCGCTGCAGCCCGCTACCTCCGGGACCTGTACGATCTGTTCGGCACGTGGCCGTTAGCGATGGCCGCGTACAACGCCGGCGAGGGCAAGGTCTTACGTGCTCTTCAGAAAGCGCGCGCCGAGAGCTTTTGGGAAATCGCTCAGACGAGGCACATTCGGCGGGAAACAAAGGAATACGTTTCGCGTTTTGTAGCCGCCACGACCATCGCCAAGAATCCGGATCGGTATGGGTTCAGCTCAGAGGCTCGAGACCCGTACCAGTTCGAGGAAGTGGTGGTCCATCGCCCGGTACATCTTCGAGATGTCGCGAAGGCGACTGGGATCTCTTTCCCTGAACTCCGGCGTTTAAACCCTGAGTTGCGCCGGGACGTCACGCCCCCGAGCGATCCTGAATACCACCTGAAAGTCCCTGTGGGGGCAAAGGCCGGCGTTGAGCAGATGCTCGACAGGATCCCAGGCTGGGACCAGTCTTCATTCAGTCCAAGGAAGGGGGCCAGCCGTGGGCAATTGCCTGAATGGTATCGAGTCCGCGTGGGAGATAGTCTATCGAAGATTGCGAAACGTTTTCATCTCTCCGTTCCGGAACTCAAGGCTCGAAATAACCTGACGAGTCATCAGGTCAAGCCCGGGGATCTCCTGGCCATCGGCCCTTGAGTGGGGTCTCTTCTTCCCACCTTCACGCGAACCTTCTCGCTACTTTACCGGTTCAGCTGGCGTCGCCGTTCCTTCCCGGCTCTCCGTCGCTCCGCTCTCGTGATCTCGTTTCACCTGCAGCGCCTTGATGCGGACCGCAGCTTCGCTCGCAAGTGGTGAGTGGGGATAGTCCTTCGTCAACTCCTGGTAGCGGGCCAAGGCACCTTCTGGACGAGACTGAGTCTCCTCGAGTTTTCCGAGCTCGAAAAGCGCATGATCCTTGTTGGAGGCTCCCGCCACATCCAGCACCGCCGAAAATGCCTTCGTGGCTTGGTCTCTGTCCCCGTTGAGCAGATAGGCGTACCCGAGCCGCTGATAGACCAACCCAAGCAGGGTCCTGCTGGCGCCATACGAAGCGATGAACTGCTTGTAGGCTTCGATCGCCCCGCCGAGATCGTTTACCTGTACCAAGGCATTGCCTAAGTGATACAGGGAAAGGGGAGCACTAGGAACCCGTGGGTATTGTTCCACCAACTGGCGAAATACGTTGATCGCTTGCTTCAGCTTCTCCTCAGCCTTGACTCGTTGCTCGGCCGGTCGTTCCAAATAAAGGCGCATGGCCTGCCGATTCAGTTCCAGAGCCTGCTCAGCATTGCGATGGTCAACCCAGATGACCGCCACCACCGCCGCTACTGCCGCGAGCAGGACGATCAGCCCCATCCCAATCCCTCGACGATGCTCCTGAACGAGGAACAGGAAACGTTCCATCCTACTCAGCAGATGGGCCTCATCTGCTGGTGAACTCTTTGACCCGACTTTGATCCGGTACGACATCGTGATGGTGCCCTTCTGGCGTCGCGACGTGCGACCTTATACAAAGGTTGCTCAATCCTTGTCAATAATAGGACAAGGCCCTGTCAACGATCCAGAGGTCGTTGACAGGGCGCGCGAGCAAGGTATAGCGTGGCTTTCAGAAGAGGCAACCGAGCATACCCGCATGTTCGAGGAGCGACTGCACCAACTAAAAGAGCAACACCTGCTTCGCCGGTTGCAACTGATCGAATCGGAGCCAGGGACCGTTGTCACCATCGAGGGGTGTCAGGTTATCCTGATGGCCTCCAACAACTACCTGGGGCTGGCCACGCACCCCAAGCTGAAGCAAGCGGCCGTCTCGGCGACCGAACGGTTCGGCGTGGGCTCCGGCGCTTCGCGCTTGGTGTCTGGCACCTTGCCGCCGCACGAAGAGCTGGAGAAGGCTATCGCCCGGTTCAAGGGCGTCGAAGCGGCGCTCGTGTTCAGCTCAGGCTATCTCGCCAACATCGGCCTCATTCCAGCCCTCATTGGTTCGGGCGGACTCATTCTGGCCGACCGACTCTGCCACGCGAGTCTGATCGATGGGTGCAGGCTAAGCGGGGCCGACCTTCGCGTCTTTCGTCACCGGGACACGGATCAGCTCAGAACGCTCCTGGCCCGACGCTCTGCCAGCCGCGACACGCTGATCGTGACCGATGGAGTCTTCAGCATGGAGGGCGATCTTGCGCCGCTCCCGGAGCTCGTCGAGCTTGCCGACCGTCACGGAGCGCGACTCCTAGTGGATGACGCGCACGGGACCGGCGTCATGGGAGCACAGGGACGGGGAACCTTGGAACACTTTGGGTTGGAGTCACGCCTGCCCTTCCACATGGGAACGCTGGGGAAGGCGTTCGGCACCAGCGGGGCCTACGTCGCAGGGCCCGCTAGTCTGATTCGCTATCTGTTAAGCGCCGCCAGATCGTTCCTCTTCACCACCGCCCCACCACCAGCAACCGCTGCCGCCTCACTCGCGGCGCTCGACATTCTCCGCTCCGAGCCAGACCGACGAACCCGGCTCTGGGAGAACCGAGACCGCTTTTACAGGGGATTGAAGGTGCTAGGGTTCCGGACCACCGACAGCGGCAGCCCTATCATTCCGGTGCTGATCGGAGACCAGGACAAAGCGCTGGACATGGCTCGCCTGCTGTTGAAATACGGAGTCTATGCGCCTGCCATTCGTCCGCCCACAGTCCCGAAAGCGACGAGCCGTATCAGGACCACGGTTACCTCGGAACATACCAGTGAGCAACTCCATACGGTCCTCGCCGCATTCCAGAAGGCGGGACAAGAGCTGGGTCTGATTTAGTCAGGACCGTGGAAAGCTGTGCTATAGTTAAGGAGTCGAGGACTGATTCTGATCAATGCGTGAGCCCGTTCTGGTCCGGACGACTTCGTTCATGTCGGTCATCACCTCCTGCTGTTGCACAAGTACCTTCTGGATGCTTTCTCGCAATGATATTTTCTTGCAATCGGGATTTTCTATGGCATGATGTCATGACAAGAATCCGACAACTCACCCGACAGGACCGTTCAATATCAGATTCGGGTCAGAGTCTCAGGCCCGCCGTGCCAGCGAGGAGGGGGTAGATGGACATTACGCAACTGCTGACGTTTGCCGTCAAGGAGGGCGCGTCGGATTGCCATTTGAGCGCGGGCGAACCGCCCATGGTGCGCATCCATGGAGACTTGAAGAAGTTGGACCATGCCCCCTTGACCAAGGAAGCGGTCCATACCTTGGTCTATGACATGATGAGCGACCACCATCGTAAGGTCTTTGAGGAGAACCACGAATGCGATTTTTCCTTTGAGATGGGTGACATCGCCCGTTTCCGCGTGAACGTCTTTCTGCAAGCCCGTGGAACTGGCGCGGTCTTCCGCAACATTCCCACCAAGATCATTCCACTTGAACAATTGGGCATGCCGCCGATCATCAGACAACTCTGCGATAAGGAAAAGGGACTGATTCTCGTGACCGGGCCAACTGGCTCCGGAAAGTCCACGACACAAGCCGCCATGATTGACTACCTGAACAATACGTTCGAAGGTCATGTCCTCACCATCGAGGACCCGATTGAGTTCGTGCACAAATCGAAAAAATGCCTGGTCAACCAACGCGAATTGGGCGGCCATACCCACTCCTTCGCCAACGCGTTAAAGTCGGCCTTGCGCGAGGACCCGGACATTATCCTGGTCGGGGAAATGCGAGACCTCGAAACCATCCAGCTTGCCTTGACAGCGGCCGAGACAGGGCACCTGGTCCTGGCGACCCTCCATACTTCCAGTGCCCCCAAGACCGTTGACCGTATCATTGACGCATTCCCTCCCAACCAGCAGGCCCAGGTCCGTGCCCAACTTGCCGAGACCCTCGAAGCGGTCCTCACCCAGACTCTCCTCAAGAAAAAGGCAGGGGGGAGAGTGGCAGCCTTGGAGCTCATGGTCGGCACCACGGCGGTGCGCAACCTCATCCGCGAGGCCAAGCTCCATCAGATCCCGGGGGTCATGCAGGTCAGTCAAAAGGACGGGATGCAGACCATGGACATGGCGTTGATGGATCTGGTGACGCGTGGACTCGTCACGAAGGCGGAGGCCCAGTCACGAAGTATGACCCCGAATCTCTTCGGGATGCCGGCCAGCGGCGCGGCCTGAGCTTAATCAAGCTCTTTTCCTTCGGAGGACAACGATGGACGTTCGGAGTTTACTGAAGGTGATGGTGGAACGCGAAGCATCCGACCTCTACCTGACGGTGGACCGCCCCCCAACCTACCGCGTCCATGGAGTCACGCAATCCCTCGCGGAGCCCCCCTTCACGAATGAGCAACTCGAGGCTGTAGCCCACGGACTCATGCGGGAACGGCAAAGGACAGAGTTCGAAGAGAAGATGGAAATGAACCTGGCCCTGTATTATCCAGAGTTAGGCCGTTTCCGCGTCAACCTGTTCCGCCAGAGAGGCAATGTCGGGATTGTCTTTCGCCTGATCAAAGTGGAGATTGTGCCCATCGATGAGCTGGGCCTTCCGCCGATCGTCAAGGATATCTCGATGAGCAAACGGGGGCTGGTCCTCGTGGTGGGAGCCACAGGGTGCGGTAAGTCCACCACCCTGGCGGCGATGATTGATCATCGAAACTCCCTCCAAGCGGGACACATCGTGACGGTCGAGGATCCCATCGAGTTCGTCCACCAGCATAAGAAATCCATCGTGACCCAGCGGGAGGTGGGATTTGACACCCACTCATTCCAGGCGGCGCTGAAGAACACCTTGCGTCAAGCCCCAGACGTGATCCTCATCGGCGAGGTCCGCGACACGGAAACCATGGAAGCGGCGATCACCTTTGCTGAAACCGGCCACCTCTGCCTGGGAACCCTGCACTCTAATAACGCCAACCAGGCAATCGAGCGGATCATGAACTTTTTCCCCATTGAGCGCCATGCCCAGATTTATCTACAGCTCTCGCTGAATCTGCGGGCCATCATCTCCCAACGGTTGGTGCCCTCCTTAGATGGCAAGCGAGTCCCTGCGTTGGAAATCATGATGGACACCCCGCGCCTCAGGGATCTCATCAAGAAAGCTGAAATAGATGTGCTCAAGGAAGCGATGGAGCAAGGGATTCAGGAAGGCTGCCAGACCTTCGATCATGTCCTGTTCCTGCTCTACAAGGAAGGAAAGATCAGCCTCGAGCAGGCGCTGATCAACGCGGACAGCGCCAACAACCTGCGCTTGAAGGTTAAACTGGTCGGGATGAAAGGAGAGGAAGCGATCTCGAAGCTCTTGGAACGAGACGATAAGGAGAAAGGAAAATCCTTTCAGATTAAAGACGGGGCGCCGTCAGGCAGTCCGGCTCGCAAACTCTAACGCTCCGCGACAGAGCCCTCGACCGAAACACTCCACCTTCTGGCTGCTTCTCTCGCCCGCAGGCAAGTCCCTCCAGAATTGACTGAGCCTACTGGGACGAGAGGCTCTCCTCAGTGACCTGCTCCAGGTAGGCTGCGATCTTCTCAAGCGCCCCGGCGCTGAGCTTTTGACCGTACCAGCGCGGCATCGTCAGGTCTGGATAGCCAGGAACCACATACGCGCCAGGCTCCAGAATCGACTCGATCAGGTACTCCCTCACAGTCTTCGCTCGCCCTCGATAGAGCGGGTCGGCTAGGCGCTTCGGCCCTGTCGTTCCCTGATCAGCAGCCTCCGCCGACACTCCCGAGCCGTATGTCGGAGCCCAGGACCGATGCGGAGGGGATAGGGAGATGCCTCGTCTAGCCTGCGCAGCTTGGACGGAAGACGCATCCGCTCTGCTGCCGCATGCCGCCGAATGGAAGAGAGAGAGGGAAGAGACCCCACCAACCGACCTTTCCTCATAACTGGCTTCAGGAGAGGACGCCCTGAGACCAGTTCATGGTCTAGCGCCAGGATATCTCCGACAAACCGCTCCTCCCGTTCCAAACGGAAGACCTGCTTGCGTCCCGGATAGGTCTGCTTGCCTGCGCTCAGCTTCAGCGTGGGAGTCCTGGTTCTTCCAGAGACAACCTCGCTCAATTTATACACGATATCGAGGCTTGGCGCATCCGCCGAGACGCTCAGCTCGGTTCCAACTCCGAACGCATCAATGGGCGCACGGCGCCGTACGATCTCCTGAATTCGGTATTCCGTGAGATTGCCGCTGGCGAAGATGGTCACATCGCGCAACTTCTGGGCATCGAGGATGCGACGCACCGTCCGGCTGGTGGTGATGAGATCTCCACTGTCCAGCCGGACTCCGCCCAGCCGATGCCCATGACGAGCGAGTTCTCGCGCCACGATCGCTGCGTGTTGCGCACCGCGCACGTCATCGTAGGTGTCAATCAACAGCGTGGTGCCCGATGGAAAGGTCTTGGCGAAGACGCGAAACGCCTCCAGCTCAGACGGGAATGATTGTACAAAGGCATGGGCCATCGTGCCAAAAATGGGGATCCCGAAGAGCTGCCCTGCGAGCACATTGGACGTTCCTGCGCACCCAGCCAGATAGGCCGCGCGCGCACCTTTGAGACCGGCGTCCGTTCCCTGCGCACGGCGCAGCCCGAATTCCACCACTGGGCGCCCTGCCGCGGCTTCCAGGACCCGTGCGGCCTTCGTGGCAATCAGACTTTGCAGGTTGATGGCATTGAGTAACAGAGTCTCGACAATCTGGGCCTCGATGATATTGCCGGTCACGCGCAGCACCGGCTCATAAGGGAAGAACACGGTTCCCTCCGGCATGGCATCCACATCGCCGCGGAACCGAACGGTCTTGAGGTACGACAGGAACGAAGAGGAAAAGAGCCGCGTCGATCGCAAATACCGAATTGCCTCAGGGCTGAACGACAGACACGTCAAATAGCAGAGCGCCTGTTCCAGACCGGCGAAGACCAAATAGGAGCGATGGGGTGGGAGTTTCCGGACGAACAGATCGAAAGTAGCCCGGTCATCAGGACGATGCTCGTGGTAGCTGGCGGCCATCGTCAGCTCATACAGGTCTATGAGCATCGAGATGTTGTCTCGAGTGACCAATCCCGGTTGCACGTGCTTCCAGCCAGCCACCTAATCAATTGAAAATCAGCTGTGGGTGCGTCTTGCCCGCTGCGAGGAGCGGGGGTAGCTCTATAGCAGACTGGGGTGGAGGGGTCAATTGATGCGGGAATGTGCGACGGCGCGAGGAGACCTTACTGCGCCCACTTGATGGTGCAGCCAATGGCATTCGTCGTGGGTTCCGCCGGTTCGCCGTTTCGAAGAATAGCTTCCAACGCCTCTCGAAGGTATCGGCGCTTCACAGCGTCGGGACGTTGCCAGTTGTCGTCGATCTTCCCCGTATAACGCAACCGGCGATGGCGGCCAAAAACGAACAGGTGTGGGGTATGTGTGGCGCCATAGGCTCGCGCAACCTGCTGAGAGGCATCCCGTAGATAGGGGAAATTGTAGCCCTTGGCCTTGGCGCGCGTCACCATATTCTCGAAGCTGTCCTCCGGGTAGTTCACGTCATCGTTCGAGTTGATCGCCACGAGTTGCACTCCCCGGTCGCCATAATCCCGTTGGATCTCGATCAGGCGGTCTTCATAGGCCTGCACATAGGGACAATGATTGCACGAGAACAGGACCACGAGCACTGGCTTCTCTACAAAGCTTTGTAAGCGGTAGGTCTTTCCATCCACGCCGGGCAGGGAAAAATCAGGCGCTGGATCGCCGCTTCTCAGCCCCGGCTGAGTCACAGCTATTTACCCACCGTCTGCTGTGCCTCTTTAGAGCCATCCATGGCACAGCGAAAACCCATGCTCTGGTCCTCGAAGGTGGGATCGGCAGAGAATCTGGCCGTCACACGGAGGTTGCGCGGTGAATCGTTCCAACTCCCTCCCCGGAATACTTTCCTTTCGCCATTTGGCGGCCCGGTCGGATTGTCTTTGGGACTCTTGGAATAGTAGTCCCGGCCGTACCAATCGGCCACCCACTCCGAGGCATTGCCTGCCGTATTATACACGCCGTAGGGACTGCGCCCCCCTTGTTTCGTTCCATGCCGAATACTCATCCCCTCGATCCCGTAGGTCACCGGAGCCAGGGTAACCGGATAGCTGACCCACGCACCGCGGTTATAGTTGGCGAGGTCGGGATAAGGCTGCATGTACCCCCATGGATACCGTCGTCCATCTGTTCCACGAGCCGCTTTCTCCCATTCCGCTTCGGTAGGCAAACGTTTGCCGGCCCATTTACAATAGGCGTCGGCGTCGTGCCAGGTCACGTCAACCACAGGCCTATCTCCTGCAGAGGTGACTGCGTCATCATCCCAGAGTGGAGGCGGACTGTGCTTGGCGGCCTCCATAAATTTTGCGTAACGCTCAATCGTGACCTCGAACTGATCCATGTAGTAGGCCTTCAGGCAGACCGTATGCTCAGGGCTTTCGTTCGGGAATCCCAGACCCTGCTCGCCTCCGATATTGTTCGTGCCCATGGTAAAGCACCCTTCGGGAATCAGGATCATTGGCGCGCTGTCTTTACCCATCGGAACGGCCGGGGAAGACGTAACCGTATCCTTCTTATCCTGTTTATCCTGCTGCTCACCGGCTCCCAGCACCAAGACACCGGCTAGCAGCACAGCTTGCATGGGGCCTATGGTCCATCCTCGACGCATCACGAACCTCCGCTAGCTATCGGGGTATCCACTTCGATCATCCTGTAAAAGTACGATGGACCATACGGCCCCAACGACAGATTCGCGCAGGACGAATCCCTGATGTTTATGTTGCGCGCGGTCGATCCCTTGCCACTTCGTTGCTTCGGGTTGTGGCGACCAGCCGATACCACTGGCGCAAAAGGTGGCGTCCCCAACGGGATTCGAACCCGTGTTGCCGGCTTGAAAGGCCGGCGTCCTAGGCCAGACTAGACGATGGGGACGCAACGCTTCTTTCTTAAACGAGCTTAGAGTTCAGCTGCTCTTATGCAAGTTCAGGAACGATGGTGAGCCGCCTGGGACTCGAACCCAGGGCCCTCGCCTTAAAAGGGCGATGCTCTACCGTCTGAGCTAGCGGCTCACCGAGATGATGGTCGTTCGTCAATCGTCATTGGTAATTCATTAAGACGAGAGAACAGCTTTGATAACTGCCCAATCATACCATTGACCATTGACCAATGCCTATTTCCTTTTTAGCGCGTGGCGAGCCGCCGCCATCGGGTCCCTCAGCATGATCGTCTCGCCACGTTTGGAGCCGGTGGAAATGATGTCGACGCGACAGCCGGCCAGCTTCTCGATCCGCTTCAGATACCGCTTGGCCT
>JBOHOI010000093.1:0-10731 GCA_050731155.1 Nitrospiraceae bacterium
CTGGATCTGCAAGTAGCCGGTCCCCTCCACGTCGCCCGGGAACAGGAACCGGATCATGAGCTTACTGTCGATGCCGTTGGGTTGGAGGGTAGACACACTGTGCATCTTCCTGACTCGCTGTTGGCCTTTGTCGTTGGTCAGTGTCATCGTGTTGTCATTGACGAGATGCTGGACTTTCGTGACGTAGAAATTCTTTTCCATGATGTCGCGCGCAGATAAGTCGGCGGCCAGGACCGGCGAAGAGAATAGACAGATGATGGCGCTGCCCAGTCGTAACGGTCTTGCGCTTCTGCTCACGTTCTGCTCCTTTCCTCTGGAGTGTTGGCTCACGTTGAAGTCATAGGAGAAGTCCGGCCTGCGACCGGCTCGCGTGGCTGGACTCCGCCGTCGCCGAACGCGAAACGTGGCCTGATGAGACAGAGCATTGCAGGCAACAGCGTGATGGCGGCCAGGCAACTCACCCCCATGGACACCGCCACGAGAAATCCCAATCGTGTGTGCATGCCGAAGCCGGTCAGCATGAGGATCGAGTATCCCAACCCAACCGCCAGCGCCACATAGGTGACAGCTTTTCCTGCCGTAGCCAGCGTGGCGCGGAGCGCCTGCTCGCATTCGCCGCGTCGCTGCAATTCTTCCCGCAACCGATAAATGAGATAGATGGCGTAGTCTGCGCCGACTCCCACGGCCATGGCTGAGACCACGGCGGTCCCAATATCGAGCCGGATGCCGGTCAGCCCCATGACTCCGAAGTTCGCCACCACCGACAGGGTCAGCGGAATCAGAACGAGGAGACCGGCCAGTCCGGACCGGAGAACGAGGGAGGAAATCACATAAATGGTCGCGGCGATGGACCCGATGTTGAGCAGTTTGCCCTCCACCATCACCTCATTCAACGCGGCGCCTTGAGCCATCCCTCCTCCGATGCTGATGCGATATTCGGGTGGAAATTGCTGGGCGACGAAGGGGCGCAGGTCCGCGATGATCCGCTCGATATAGGCCGTGCTGTCGGTCTTGAGATAGGCCCAGATCACCGCCGATTGGTACTCGTAGTCCACATAGGTGTCGAAATCTCCCGGGTCGCCTGACATGGAGTAGAGCAGCAAATATTGCGCGTTGAGGTCTCGGGTCTCCGGAAGCCGGTCTTCGGCGGGATCGTCCGCATGCATGGACTTGTTCATTTTCTTCATCAGATCAGCGAGCGACTGCGTCTTGCCAACCAGATCAAAGCGAGTCTGCAAATAATTCTGCACCGCGTCCATCGCTTTCAGGGCCGCTGGATTCTTGATGGCATCGGGCCCAGGGCCCTGGATCAGCAGGTAGAGAGTATTCGTGCCACCCATGGCGGCGTTCAGCGGGACGTCGTCCCGCCGAACGAGACTATTCTCTGAAAAATTCCCCTTCAGGCTGTTGTCCACCACCAGCGAGCTGATGCCCCACAAGAGCAGTACGAGGATGGCGGCCACCGTCCCGAATAGAAGGCCCCAGCGCCTGGCAATGATGAGATTCCCGATGGAGGCGGTCAACCGGTCGAGCCAGTCCCGCAGCTGCTCCCGCTCGGTCTCGTAGCGTTTCGGCGCCGGGATCAGCGAGCGGAAGGCCGGAATGAAGGTCATCTCCAGCATCATGGCCGACAGAATTCCGGTCGCGGTAAACACGCCGAACACGCGAATGGTCAGCGTAGGAAACGCGGTCAGGGCGAGGAAGCTGGTCGCCGCCATGGTTCCTGCCGTCAGCATGACCGGCCCGATCTTTGTCAGTGACTCAATCACGGCGCTCGAGCTGTCGTGCAGGCGTCCATACTCTTCGTAATAGCGTTTCAGGATCTGCACGGAATGGCCAGCGGCCACCGCCATGATCAAGATGGGGGTGGTGGAGTTGAACGTGTCCATGGGGATATTCAAGAATCCCATCAACCCCAAGCCCCAGATGACGCTCAAGAGCGCGGTGACCACAGGAATGATCATGCCCTGAAATGACCGGAAGGACAGATACAACACGGACATGATAATGGCCAGCGCGGCAAAGAAGAGGTATTGCATCCGCTGGGAGTAGATTTCCAGCCAGGCCAGGTTGAAGGAGAGGCCGCCCAGGTAAATCCGGACGCGGTCGTCGCGCTCCCGGTCCACCACTGCTTCGACCTGCTCCTTGATCGGACGATACCCTCTGAGGTCCTTGCCGAATTTGAAGTCCGCAACGACCACCGCTATTCGACCATCTTTCGATACAATGGAATTCACATAGATGGGGTTGGCATAGACTGCCGCCTTGAGCCGCGCGATCTCTTCCGGTGTGCGCGGGACCGTCTCCATGAGCTGCCGGACCAGCATCCCCTCCTCAGTGCCCACAATGTCCTTCGCCTTGCGAGCTGCCAGGCTGATGACGTTGCTCCGAATCACGCCGGGAATCTCCAGGACGCCGTCCGTGATCCGCTGGAGTTTTTCCAAGATCTCTGGCTGAAAGATATCGCCCGATGTGCTTTCCACGCCGATCACCACGAGGTTTCGGCCCCCGAATATCCGCTCGATCTCATTGGTAGCGATGACGTAAGGATGCTCTTGAGGGAGGTTGTCGTTGGGATCCACCACCACCCGCAGGTTCCCGATCTTGCTCGCGAAAAAGGCGGAGAGAGCGACCGCGGCCAGGATCACAATCAGTCGATGGCGGACAACGAAGGTAATGTAGCGACGAAGCATGGAGTCAGTCGCGTGAAGTGCGTTCAAAATCGAGGTAGCCTATCGCAGGCTGGTGTGGTGGGTCAAGTTGAGGAACAGAACGGGCGAGCAGGGCAGCAAGAACGCCTCAAAACGCCGCATGCGTTGGGTCCGACAGCATAGAGAAATTTTGTGGTATTGAACACGTGATAATACAAACAAGCCTTTGCTTGCGAATGAATTGACTCTTATAACGCTAGCATTTTTTCCGAGCAGGCTCTAGATATATGCATCGCTAAATTTTTTGTTGACAAGATTCAGAAGCTTTGCTACAAAGCAAGCATGCTCTCAAGAGATCTTGCTTGTGGAAGAACTGAAAGATATTATCGTCGGGCTTGAACAGCGGATCAGCGCGTATACGAACCGTCTTCAAGAGCTGGAGAAAAAACGCAAGCGGTTGGAAGAGGAAATTGCCACCATTAAAAAGTACTTAGAACTTGCCGAAACGCTTTACCGCGTTGAAGCCGACAAAGCGAAACTCGCCAGCCTTTCCAGCCAAATCATCACCGACGAGAAGGGGGCTAGGCCCCTTCAGGTCATGGACGTCACCGACCAGTCTAGAGAGATCCTCCTCGGACGCAGCAAATACGATAAACGTGTCCGGAAAGTGGGCCCTAATACCTTTGAAGCTCTGGAAGAAACACTGATCGAAGCGGTGTGATTCACCCCAGTGATAGCGTGAGCCTGTAGTCCGGGAGGGAGGTGAGAGTCTTGGCGAAGAAGGCGGCGAAGAAGAAGAAGAAGTAAGCCCACCCCCTGCTACACCGCCGGGGGTAAGGCCACTTGCCCCCGGCGTCCTTTCTCCCCTCCTCACATCTGAAAGAGAGACTCCGGCCCTTAAACCAACGTTGGGTTGAGAAGCGAGAGATGCGTCAAAACGTGGAGGATGCTTGCAGGGGGATATTCTGTCCGGATCGGGAAGCGCTGAGCGCGGGTTGGGACTCCAGAGAAACCGGCTGCTCGCCACGGTTGAGCAACACCCATTTACCCGGCTGCTCCAGGATCTTCTCCACCAATTTAGTGTGGAGTGCATGCCCGGAACGATCGGCGATCAAGTGCCCGATGAACGGCACTCCAAGCAGAGCCAGGTCGCCAATGAGGTCGAGGATTTTGTGCCGGACGAACTCATCGGAGAACCGCAGTCCGGACTGGTTGAGGACCTCGCGGTCAGAGAGCACGATCGTATTTTCAAGCGATCCCCCTTTGCCCAGGCCTCTTGACCAGAGGTCTTCCACCTCCTGAAGAAACCCGAATGTCCGCGCGTCCGCAATGTCCTGTTCAAATGCGGAGACCGAACAATCATAGACATAGGTCTGCTTCTGGATCAGGGGATGATCGTACTGGATCGAATAGGTGATACGGGGGTGGGAAGAGGGTTCAATAATCACCCGCCGGTCCCCATCCACAACCTCGATCGGTTGGGTAATCTTCAAGAAAGGCTGCCGCCGCTCCTGCGGGACGACCCCTGCGGCCTTGATGAGGCGCACGAACGGACTGGAACTTCCGTCCATGGCGGGCACCTCCTCGGCGTCCAGTTCAACGAACGCATTGTCAACCTCCAGGCCCACCAATGCCGCCAACACGTGCTCGATGGTCTTGACAGAGGTCCCGTCAAGGCTGATAGCAGTACAGAGCTCTGTCGGAACGAGGTTTTGGACCAGGGCGCCAAGGGATACCCGCTCGCCTGCCCCATGCCGAACAAACACAATGCCGGTGTCCGGTGGCGCTGGGCGAAGCGTAAGGGTTACTGGGAGCCCCGTGTGGAGGCCGATTCCCGTGCAGGAGATTGACTGTCCTAATGACTGTTGCTGGCGCACGAAATCTCCTACCTAATTCAACTTAGGAAAGGAAAGCAACTAGCATACCAAGTACTCATATATTGAAATAGTTGTGTAAGTATCGAAATTTTCAAAATAAATATAAGATTATGATTCAACGGGGATAGTGGTAAAAACAAAACACATGTGTCTTTTTCACAGGTTTATTACTAAGATCAAGATGGGTCGGTACGCCTAGCGCGACGGTCGTGGATCCAACTCGATCAAGCCTTTTCGGATAGCCGTGATTGCCGCTTGGGTCCGGTCATAGACATGCAGCTTGTGAAAAATGTTCCGGACATGGTTCTTGACAGTTTTCTCACTCAGGTCCAAGCTGTTGGCGATCTCCTTGTTGGTCTTCCCGTCCGCCACCAACCGCAGCACGGTAATCTCGCGTTCCGTCAAGTCGTGCTCGACCCATGAAGGCTTCTTGCCTTTTTTCTGCGTCAGCAGGGAAAATTCCGCCAGGATCTTGCTGGCCACCGACGGATGAATGAGCGACTCTCCGCGGTAGATGGCTCGAATCGCTGCCACAATCTGAGCCGAGTCGGTGTCTTTCAGGAGGTATCCAGTTGCGCCGGCCCGCACCAGATCGAAGATGTATTGCTGCTCATCGTACATCGTCAGCGCAACGATACCCATGTGTGGAAACTCCCGCTTGATCTGTCTCGTGGCCTCCACCCCTCCCATCTTGGGCATGCTGACGTCCATCAGGATGACGTCTGGCAGAAGCGAGCGGGCTTTTTCGACCGCCTCCAGCCCGTCCTGCGCTTCCCCGACCACTTGGATGTCTTCCTTGGTCTTGAGGATGGCGGCCAGCCCTTCTCGCACGACCCGGTGATCGTCTGCGATAAGCACTTTAATTCGTTCCATCTCGAGCAGCCTCCTTCTTCGTGAGCGGCACCTCGATCGCGATCTTTGTGCCGCGGCCTTTCTTTGAGTCGATCTTGGCCTCACCGCCGACCAATCGTGCGCGCTCGACAATGCTCCGCAATCCAAAGTGATCCCACTTCTCGGGGTCGCGCGAGATACCCTCCACGTCAAACCCTACCCCTGTGTCCGTGATCGTAGCGGTCAGCACGTCGCGGCCGATCTCAAGCTGAACCGCGACACGGTCCGCCTTGGCGTGTTTTTGCACGTTGCTGAGCGCTTCCTGGAGGATCCGAAAGAGGAATATCTTGGTTTTCGGGAACAGCGTCTTCTCATTGCCGGCCATCAAAAAGGCGGTCTTGATATGGTACTGCATTTCGTATGACTTCAGATAATTCGTGAGCGCCGGAATCAACTCCATTTTGTCGTATTGGACCGGGCGCAAATTGAAAATGACCTGTCGGGCTTCCTGGATCGCCATCTTCAGGTGGGCTTTGGTCTCACGGAGCACGGCCTGGCAGGCCTTCGGATCCTTCCGAATGAGTTCATGACAATGATCCAATTTGAAGTTGACCCCTGCCAGGTTCTGGACCAGGCCGTCGTGAATTTCGCAGGCGATTCGGGTGCGCTCCTCCGTGACGGCCGCCCCCGCCTCCTTGACGTAGAGCCGATAGAGAGACTGGTACTTGTTCAGGGTCTTTTCGATCTCGGCCGTCGCCCGAATGCGTGCTTCGATCAGTTGCCACATGAACTTGGCGCTGGCCCCTCCGATGACCGCGACTCCCATCCGATGGAAGTCCTGTAGCTCCTGTCCAACTTTGGCGTTGTCGGTCACATCGATGATCAAGTCCACACTCTCCATCGCCAGCAGCTCTCGGTAGTCGCGCGTGACCGGGATGCGAAGCCGACGGGCAAGCGTCAGGCCGGCGGCCCGTGGATTGACCTCTGCAACGCCTACGATCTGGACCAAGGGGTCTGTCGCGAGAATCTCCATCAATGCAGTCCCACCGCGTCCGGCGCCGATGATCGCCACGTGCGTGGCGGCCGCGGGACCTCGTTTCTTGGTGGACCTGCTTTTCACTGGCTTTTTTGTCGCAGGACTCAAGACATCACCCTGGCCGGTGGACGGAAGTGGGAAGGGGAAGGAGGCGAGACTATTTCTCTCGTCGCTCATGGGCCAGCGCCTTCAGCTCGTCCATGAACTGATCGATATCCTTGAATTCCCGGTACACCGACGCGAATCGGACGTAGGCGACTTGATCAAGCTGATGCAGCTCTTTCATCACCTCTTCCCCGACGGTGCGGCTCTGGATCTCAGTGTCCCCCATCTCTTGGATGCGCTTTTCTATTCGGTCCGTGACCGCTTCGATCGTCGCGGTGCTGATGGGCCGTTTCTCGCACGCCTTCTTGAGACCGGAAAGGATTTTCGTCCGGTCGAACGGCTCTCGTCTCCCGTCCTTCTTGACTACCATCGGCAGACTCTCTTCCACCCGCTCGTAGGTGGTGTAGCGGCGCTTGCAGGAGAGGCACTCGCGACGACGGCGGATGACCTCACCCTCCCTCGCCATTCGTGAATCCACCACCTTATCTTCGAGCGTGTCGCAAAACGGACACTTCACAGGGGGCACCCTCTTGTTAGTCAGAAGCTCCGTCGTACGAATGAAAGATGGGAAACCGGCCGCAGAGTGCTTTCGCCTGCTTGCGCACCGCACGTTGAATGCGCAGGTCCTGTGGCTGTTGGAGAACTCGGTCTACAAGCGAGACGATTTCCCGCATCTCGGCCTCCCGCATGCCCCGCGTGGAGACGATGGGAGTCCCCAGCCTGATGCCGCTTGCGACAGCCGGGGGCTTCTCATCATAGGGCACGGCGTTCTTGTTCACGGTGATGCCGGCCGCATCGAGGGTGGTCTCAGCCTCTTTGCCGGTCAGCCCCTTCGGACTGAGGTTGACCAGGAACAGATGCGTATCGGTCCCTCCAGAGACCACCCGGTACCCGCGTTCGGCAAGCCCTGCCGCAAGGGTGCGGGCGTTGGCGACCACCTGACGTTGGTACGATTTAAATGCCGGCGACAGCGCCTCGTGGAGAGCCACCGCTTTGGCGGCGATCACGTGCATCAAAGGTCCGCCCTGGGTGCCCGGGAAGATGATCTTGTCCACGGCCTTGGCGTGCTCCGCCTTGCACATGATGATGCCGCCACGAGGCCCCCGCAAGGTCTTGTGTGTGGTGGTGGTGACGAAGTCCGCGTAGGGGATGGGGCTTGGGTGAAGCCCTGCGGCGATCAGCCCCGCAAGGTGCGCGATGTCCACCAGGAGGTACGCACCCACCGATTGGGCAATCTTTTGGAACCGTGGGAAATCCAAGATCCGCGCGTAGGCGCTGGCTCCGACCACGATCATGCGAGGGCGGCATTCCGCAGCGATGCGCTGAACCGCGTCGTAGTCAATCACTTCCGTCTCTCGGTCCACGCCATAAAAGTAGGAGTGAAAGAGGGTACCGGAAAAATTCACGCGGCTGCCGTGAGTGAGATGGCCTCCCTGCGCCAGGTCCATGCCCAGGATCACGTCACCGGGTTTCAGGACCGACAGGTACGCCGCCATGTTGGCCTGTGACCCTGAATGTGGCTGCACATTGACATGGTCGGCACCGAAGAGCTGCTTGGCCCGCTGGATCGCCAAAGCTTCAACCGTATCCACATTCTGACAGCCGCCGTAATACCGCTTTCCGGGATAGCCCTCCGCATACTTGTTGGTCATCAGGCATCCCTGGGCTGCCAGCACGGCGGGGCTGGCGAAATTCTCTGAGGCAATCAGCAGCAGTTTCTCGCGCTGGCGCTTTTCCTCGGCACGGATCGCGTCGAACACCGCCGGATCCGTGGCCCTCAACGCCTTCAGTGACCCTACCGCGTGACTCATACGGCTTACGACCTCTTTTTCGGTTGGTGCTTGCGAACCCCTGCCGCGATCCGACCCCTTCGGCCTGACCAGGTTGCTAGGCCTCTGCGGCCGAGACAGTCTCCTGCTTCTTGACCACGCTGAGCGACACGCTGGCGGTGACATCACGATGGAGCTTCACAGGCACAGTGAACGTTCCAAGCTCCTTGATCGGCTGCGCGAGCTGGACCTTCCTGCGGTCCACCTCAAAACCATGTTCGGCCAACCCCTCCACGATGTCCTTCACCGTCACGGAACCAAACATTTTATCGTCCTTGCCCACCTGAGCCGTGACCGTGAGCGAGACCGCAGAGATCTTTTTTGCGAAGGCCTCGACTTGCAGTTTCTCTTTCCGGGCCTTCTCGGCGGTCACGCGCTTGGCATGCTCAAGGGCTTTGACGTTACGGCTGCTGGCCTCGAGCGCTTTGCGTCGGGGGAGCAGATAGTTTCTGGCGAACCCGTCGGACACATCCAACAGGTCCCCTACGTGCCCCAGCCCTTCCACCGTCTCTTGCAGAATCACCTTCATAAGGCTAACTCCTTCTGTGAGAAGCGGAAAATCATACTGAGCGCATGGGGAAAAGTCAATTGTGGACAGCCTATTTGCTCTGACGCTAAGATACGGCCAGGGCTGTAAAACACAGTCCCACACTATCTGGCTCAACCCTTCTAGGTCAGCTACGATGACCGCGAATCTCCTTGCCGCCCCATGAAGTTGATTGATCTGATCGAGCACTGTTCGCGTAGGCTGGGGGCTGAGCGCGATGGCGCGTCAGCACGAGGGCTGGACACACCGGTCACAGCGTCGGAAGGCCGTCTCGTCTCGACCGCGGGGACGCTGCATCTCTACCGGTTTGACGTGCCAGCAGCCGCGCCGCTGCTGGAGGATCTGCCGGTCACCATTATCCCGCCGGGAGACGTTGAGCCGACCGAGGGGTTTGTGGTCGGTCGTCTTGAGCAGGCCGTGCTGATCCAAACGTTTGACGCCCTCGGCCAGACCGTCAATTTCCCCACCATTGTTCCAGACGCCACCGCCTTTCTCGACACAGCCTCGAAGCGGCTCGCGGAGATGGCGCACAAATCCGAGGCGTACCAGCTGGGGCCGGCTGAACGACTCCTCCCCTGGCTGGATCCGGAGCAGTCAACGCACAGCCAGATGGCGCAGGCGTCCGCTTCCACGTCCGTGCTTACGACGGTCTGGGATGAAGGTCCTGTGGCCAGGCGGGCCAAGCTGGCATCGTTAGTGATCGAGTTGGTCCGAAGCAATAAGAGGATCTTGCTGATCAGTCCTGACCACCGGCGAGCGGATGAGGCCTTAGGCACGGTCGCTCGGGCCCTGCGTGGTGCCGGATTGCCCTCCAAGAGTTTGGTCAGCCGGTACGAAATGCCCGTGCAGGGGGAGGCGGCAGGGATGGCGCTGTCGGAACTGGGATTCGAGACGCAGATGCACCAGTTCTACGCAAGGTCGAGGGCCGACAAAGCGACGCTCCGCCGCAAGTATGACCGGTTCCGTGAGCTGACGCCGCTCCTGGCCTATAAGACACAGAAGCAGCAGGAACTCGATGAGGTCAAGCACCTGGAATGGCGGCTCCTGACTCAGCTCAGCGAACTCCAGGGGAAGATCAAGGAGGTCAGCACCGCGCTGGCCGAATACGAGGGGCTCCCGATCTGGAGGCGATTGGCCATGCAGACGCTGGGCAAAAACATGGTCTCGCTTGTCGAGTACCGGGAGATTTACGAGAAGACGGTGCAGGGACTCTTGCAGGAACTCGAGGTGGCGAAGCGACGCATTCAAGCGCTGAGCCTGGAAGCGGCGATCCCGAAGGAGCTGCGCCCGGAATACAACGAGCTCAAGGAGGAGATCACGCGATTAGGCGGCACCAAACGGATCAGAGAATTGCTGGCGGCGGAAGAGGGCACCAACCGCCAGGCCTTCATTCAAAACAAGCGGGTGGTCGTCATGACGGCTGCGCGGGTGGTGGCCGATCCGTTGTTCGGCAAGGTGCGGTTCGACGTGCTGATGGCGGACGAGGCGCCCTGCATCCCAGCCCCCTTTCTGCTGGCCGCCGCCGGCTTGGTGCGGGAACGGATCGTGCTGAGTGGAGACTCCCGTGATATTGCTGCGACAGGGGCGTGGGAGTCATGCGGGGCCTTGCCGTCCCATCGGCACACAACTCAGTCACCCTCCAAGGTTGGGTGAATCCGTGGGAGATCCTTGACGGTAACGCTGGCGCGCCGCATTCAGCGCGCCTTGACGGGACTGACGACGATCGGGGATAATGCGACCCCGTGTTGATGCAGATTGAGGTCGAGGTTAAGGTTGAGTCGAGAGTTATCTCTCGTTTCTAAGCCTCAGCCTCAACCTGAACCTTTCTAAGAGCCGTGCCGAAGTGGCGGAACTG
>JBOHOI010000094.1:0-10584 GCA_050731155.1 Nitrospiraceae bacterium
GAACGGGACACCAAGCTCGATGATGTCGGCTCCGGCTCGTTCCAGCTCCAGCACCAGAGTCTCTGTGTCTTGCAGCGACGGGTCCCCTGCCATGAGATACGGGATCAGTGCCTTCTTGCCTTTCGCCTTAAGTTGTTGGAACGTTGCCTCGAGACGGTTCATTGTCCCCATCACCTAACGCCTCACCCCTCACGCCTCACGGGAAGATCACAGCGTTACGCCTTTGATGCGTGCTACCTGTTGGACGTCCTTATCTCCTCGCCCAGAGAGGTTGACGATGATCACCTGCCGTTTCTTTAATCTGGGCGCCAGCTTGACGACCTCAGCGACCGCGTGCGCGCTTTCGAGCGCAGGCATGATGCCCTCCTCGCGCGAAAGCAGGTCAAAAGCTGCGAGGGCTTCATCGTCCGTTGCAGAGGTGTATCGAATGCGCCCAGCATCGTGGTAGAAGCTGTGCTCCGGTCCCACAGCGGCATAGTCGAGGCCCGCGGAGACCGAGTGCGTCAGGTTGATCTGACCATCGTCATCCTGCAGGAGATAGGTCATGGTGCCGTGCAGCACCCCCGGCCGCCCCTCGGCAAAGCGGGCAGCATGCTTCCCACTCTCAACCCCCAATCCACCGGCCTCGACCCCGATCATCTTGACTTTGGAATCCTTGAGGAAGGCATGGAAAAGTCCGATAGAATTACTCCCGCCTCCGACGCAGGCCACGAGATAGTCCGGCAATCGCCCCTCCGTGGACAGAACCTGACGGCGGGCTTCACGTCCGATGACGGACTGAAAGTCCCTGATCATCATGGGATAGGGATGCGCGCCAAGGACGGAGCCGAGGATATAGTGTGTAGCGAGCACGTTTGTTGTCCAATCGCGCATCGCTTCGCTGATGGCGTCCTTGAGCGTCCGGCTGCCGGCATCCACGCCGGTGACTGTCGCACCGAGCAGCCGCATCCGAAAGACATTCAACGCCTGGCGCTGCATGTCTTCCGTACCCATATAGACTTCACAGGTCAGCCCGAACATAGCGGCAACAGTCGCCACCGCCACCCCATGCTGGCCGGCTCCGGTCTCGGCAATCACCCGGGGTTTTTTCATCCGCCGCGCCAACAGTGCTTGCCCGATGGTGTTATTGATTTTGTGCGCGCCAGTGTGACAGAGATCTTCCCGTTTAAGGTAGATCTTCGCGCCACCTAGCTTACGCGTTAGTCCATGCGCGAAATAGAGGGGGGTTGGCCGCCCGACATAGCGGCTGAGATACTCACGCAGCTCCGCCTGGAACCGACGATCCCGGCGAGCATCAAGATAGGCCTGCTCCAGCTCCAGCAGCGCCGGCATCAGCGTCTCCGGCACATAGCGCCCGCCGAACTTCCCGAAGCGGCCTCGTTTGTCAGGGAGTTGAGGCATGTTTAGCCTCTCCAAAGTCCAAAAGTCCTAACGACGAAAGGCATAACTAAAGGGTTGATGAGAAAGTATAGACCGCTGGTTGGTCTCAGGCAAGCCTAGCCGCCTGAATGAACGCCTGGATTTTCGCGTGGTCTTTCTTGCCTGGACTCGCTTCCACACCACTGCTGACATCCACGCCGTAGGGGCGAACTGTCCGGATCGCTTCCTGCACATTCTCCGGCGTCAGACCTCCAGCCAGGAGAACCGGCGAAGCTTTCGCGACTTCGGCCGCGAGGGGCCAGTCAGCCGCAAGGCCTGTTCCTCCATAAGCATTCTCAGAAAAGGCATCCAGGACAAACCCTCTGACCTGCGCGCGTCCTATGTATTCCCCTACAGCCAACAAGGAGTCCCTGTTGTGCAGTCTGATAGCCTTGAGCACTGGCCGTGCTAAGGTTTCACAGTAGGAGGCATTCTCATCGCCGTGCAGTTGGGCCAGCGCCAGACCACATTCGTCCATCAGATCACGGACCACCTTCACATCTTCGTTGACAAAAACGCCAACCGGCAGCACAAAGGGCGGAAGCTCGGCCACGATCTGCTTAACCAGACGGGCTTCCACAAATCGCGGACTCTTGTGATAGAACACGAACCCCAGGGCATCCGCGCCAGCTTCCACTACCGCCTGCGCGTCCTCGGCATTCGTGATCCCGCAGATTTTAATCTTGAGGCTTCTCACTGCATCATCACGTCCTACAGCAAAAAGGGCAGCTCATGGACAACTATTTTGACTCCGTTGGTCGCCGTAGAAGCCTCGGTACATCCACTGGCAAGCAGCACCACGTGCGTCAAAGGTGAGTGAGAGTGAATCCACAGTATCCGGTCCCGTCCTCAGCGGCCACTCACAGACTTCGCCTCCAGAACGAAACGCATGGCAGCGAGTTGGGATGCCTAACTCACGAACCCGGTCATCTTTGCTTGCCCCTAACCAGGCATCCCACTTGTGAGCTGAGTCATCCAACGCGCTTCCGATACATCCAGCCAGTCCTATCACAAGCCCAATGACCAATAGAGAGAGGCTGACATGCCTCTGGTTCCGGATCATTTTTCATTCTCCTGTTGATCGGCCATCAACTCTTTCATCTTGGCCCCGATATCCGCTGCACGGATCAGCGACTCTCCGACCAGCATCGCGTGGACTCCCGCTTCCATCAGTCGTTGCACATCATCCCTCTTGTGAATCCCACTCTCACTCACAATGACCTTGCCAGGTGGGATGCGTTTGACAAGCCGGAACGTGGTGGCCAAGTCCGTTGAGAACGTCTTCAAGTCCCGGTTGTTGATGCCGATGAGCCGCGCGTCCGGTAACCACTCCAAGACGGTGTCTAACTCACGCTCGTGATGCATCTCCACTAGCACGTCCATCGTTAGCTCGCGGGCAAGGGCGAAAAAGTCGATCAATTGCCTCCGCTCCAAGGCCGCCACAATGAGCAGCACGCAGTCCGCCCCATAAGCCCGTGCTTCATAGAATTGGATTTCGTCAACCATGAATTCCTTGTTGAGGGCCGGGAGTCCTACTTTATCTTTGATGGCGAGCAGATAGTCGAGGCTTCCTTGAAAGTAGTCTTTGTTCGTCAAGACTGAGACTGCGGACGCTCCATGGTCCCGGTACGCCTCAGCGATCTTGACCGGATCAAATAGCTGCTCAAACTCAGGGCGAAGGAGGCCCAGGCTTGGCGATGCTTTCTTCACCTCAGCGATCAGCGACGGACTGGATGGCCGCTTAGCCGCTTCCAAGGCCACAGTGAATTCCATCGGCGGGATGCGGTCCCGAATCTTGGACTTCAATTCGGCCAGATACCCCCGACTCTGCTTGTGGCGAATCTCCGCCCGCTTGTGTTCCAGAATACGATCTAAGATCATTTCCTTCTTCTCTCTCACTGGCTCATCGCTTTTTGCTTCTGTGCCCGTGCTTCCAACTCAGTGGGCTGTCGGGACTGACCTCAACTGCGCGCGTCCACCGGGCACCTTCTTAGTGTGCGCGGTGCGCGAGCACGGAGGTCAGTCCGGCAGCCCATTTTATTTGTTCGTAAACGCGATGAGCCGTTCCAGTTTTTCTATCGCGGCGCCACGGTCAATAATGCGCCCCGCCCATTCGAAACCTTCCTGTAGGGTCTTGGCCTTTTGGACGGCAACAAAGGCCGGAGCGGCATTGAGGCAGACCACATCGCGTTTGGGGCCTTTTCGTCCCTGAAGAATCTCCCGCGCGATGTGCGCATTCTCCTCAGCGGTGCCTCCAGCGAGATCCCTGAGCCGCACACGCTCTAACCCGAAGTCGCTTGGGTCTAGATAGTAACTGGACACGACGCCACCCTTGCCCTCCGACACGCGAGTCCGGTCGGTCAATGTTATCTCGTCCAGACCGTCCATTCCGTGCACCAGAAAACAGTGTTTCGTACCAAGATGGATCAGCACCTTGGCCAGCAGCTCCGTCAAGCCCTCGTCATAGACGCCAAGCACCTGGATGGCAGCTCCTGCCGGGTTGGTGAGCGGTCCCAAGACATTCAGCAGAGTCCGGACCCCCATCTCTTGTCTCGGCGCCGCGCAGTGCTTCATGGCGCCATGGAAGAGTGGTGCGAACAGGAAGCCGAGGCCAAGCTCGTTCACGCAGTCCTGGACTGCTTCGGTCGGCAGATCAATCCGGACTCCAAGCGCTACCAGCACATCTGCGCTTCCTGATCGGGACGACACGGAACGATTCCCGTGTTTGGCAACTGTGAGTCCACCACCGGCCACGACAAAGGCTGCTGTGGTGGAGATGTTAAAGGTATTGGCCCGGTCGCCGCCGGTCCCACATGTGTCCACTACCAGCGGATCGGCTGCCCTGATCCTGGTAGCCCGGGACCGCATCGCTCTGGCGGAGCCTGCGATCTCCTCCACCGTCTCACACTTCATCCTGAGCCCCATGAGATAGGCTGCGATCTGCGACGGCGTGGCGGCACCATCCATGATTTCCAGCATGACCTCTTCGGCCTCCTTCTCGGAAAGGTCGGTCCGGTCTGCCAGTTTGGTGATCGCGTCTTTGATCATGGTCAGCTCAGATGAGAGGCTAGAGACACAAGGCTAGGGACCGGTCGAGAAGACTTTTGCTCCAACATCGCCTCTCGCCTCGTGCCTGTAACCTACAGTTTAAGGAAATTGCGGAGCAGGTCCTTGCCGGCTGCCGTGAGAATGGATTCGGGATGGAACTGCACCCCCTCCACGCCGAGCGTTCGATGCCGGAGGCCCATGATCTCGCCTTCAACGGTCTCGGCTGACACTTCCAGGCAATCCGGAACCGTTGCCCGGTTCACCAGCAAGGAATGATAGCGGGTCGCCTCAAAGGGGTTGGGGAGATCACGGAAGATGGTCTTGCCGTCATGGTGAATCATGGAGGTCTTTCCGTGCATCAAGCGTTCGGCATGAATCACCTTACCTCCGAACGCCACGGCCAGGGACTGATGCCCCAGACAGACCCCCAGGACAGGGATACGCCCGGAGAAATGACGGATGGCCGACACCGATATCCCAGCCTCTTTGGGCGTACAGGGGCCCGGCGAAATCACCAGTCGCTGCGGGCGCAGGGCTTCGATCTCATCGACCGTGATCTTGTCGTTGCGATACACCTGCACCTCTTCCCCCAACTCCCCAAAGTACTGCACGAGGTTATAGGTGAAGGAGTCGTAATTGTCGATCATCAACAACATAAAACCCGTGAGGCGTGAAACGTTAGGCGTAAGGAGAAAAGACCTCTTCGGCTCTTATCGCCTCACGCCTCACCCCTTACTCCTCACGCTCCCCTATTCCAACCCCCGCTCAGCCAGCTCGATCGCCTTCATCATGGCCCTCGCTTTGCTACAGGTTTCCTCATATTCCCGCTCCGGATCAGAATCGGCCACAATTCCCGCTCCGGCCTGGATGTAGGCCCGACGGTCCTTGATTACGATCGTGCGGATATTGATGCAGGTGTCCATGTTGCCGGAGAAGCTGAAGTACCCCACCGCGCCGGCGTATGGCCCGCGTCGCGTCGGTTCGAGCTCTTCGATGATCTGCATTGCGCGGATCTTGGGAGCGCCAGATACAGTCCCCGCCGGAAAGCAGGCCGTCATCACGTCATAGGCGGTCTTGGATGGATCGAGGTCCCCGTGGACCTGCGAGACCAGGTGCATCACGTGCGAGTACCGCTCGACTTGCATCAAACCATCCATGCGAACCGAGCCCCTTCGAGCTATACGCCCGATATCATTGCGACCCAGGTCTACCAGCATCACGTGCTCGGCCCGCTCCTTGTCGTCCGCCAGTAACTCGCGCTCCAATAGTGTATCCTGCTCCTCGGTTGCGCCGCGCCGCCTGGTTCCAGCAATCGGCCGGACCGAGACCCGGCCTTCCTCGCACCGGACGAGAGTTTCCGGCGAGGCCCCGACCAATTCCACCCCGCCGACCCGCACATAGTACATATAGGGTGAGGGATTGATGACGCGGAGCGCCCGGTAAATTTCAAACGGGGCCGTCTGGATTCTGGTCTCCCACCGCTGGGAAATTACCGCCTGGACGATGTCTCCCGCCCGGATATACTCTTTGGTCCGCATCACCATCTTCTCGAAATCCGCCTGGCTCATATTCGCCTCAAACGCAATCGGCTTGTGGCGGCGTTTCGGACGAATCCGGCGCAGTGGCCGTTTCAGGCGATTGATCATCTGTTCAATGCGGGTCGTGGCATCGGCGTAGGCACGTCTGAGCTCCGATTCCCGTCCGCCCTCGACATGCGCGTTGGCGACCACTTTGATCTTTTGGGCGACATTGTCAAAAATCAGGAGCGTGTCCGTGAGCAGAAACGCAAGGTCAGGGAGGCCGAGGTCATCCTTGCGGCGAGATGGGATTTCTTCGAAATAGCGAACCACGTCGTAGCCCAGATACCCGACTGCGCCTCCGACGAACCGCGGGAGACCGGGTACTGTCACTGGGCGGTAGGCCGACATGATGGCTCGGATTCGGTCAAGCGGGTTTTCACCAGGCTTCTCTCCAACTGGCACGCGCTGAACGCGGGTTCCCTTCATGACCAACAGGGTCTCGCGCTCCTTGCGTACCACGATCGGCGAGCCGCTTCCTAAAAAGGAATAGCGAGCCCAGTTCTCCCCTCCTTCGACGCTTTCCAGGAGATAGGCAGACGGGCCGTGATCAATCTTGGCAAAGGCTGAGACCGGCGTTTCAAAGTCCGCCAGGATTTCCCGGTAGAGGGGAATCAAGTTCCCCTGCGAGGCGAGGGTTCGGAACTCGTCAAAACCGAGTGAATAGGGAAGGCTGCGCATCGCGTGGTCGCTCACTCATAGCCGACGATCAATTTCTGGCCTACTTCGATCAGGTCGTCCTGAAGGTTATTCCATTTCCTCACCTGCTCTAATTGGACCCCATACTTGCGGGCGAGACGGAAGACCGTCTCTCCGGGCTTTACCTGATGATAGATTGGTATGCGGCCCTCTGCCGCAACGCTCTCGGGCTTGCCGGCAAGCGGATCGGCCTCCTGCGCAAGAAGATTCCTTTCCGCTCGCTTGGGTTTCGAAGCCGGATGGGGTGCCCGGCTGAGCTCTTCTCGCGCTTTCTTTTCGAGAGCGGTGGCTTCCCGCAAGGCGTCAGCCTCTTCGTGGATTCTTGCCATCTGCTCTCGCACGGCCTGAACCTGAGCGGCCAGCTCTCGGTTTCTCGCTTCCATCTCGGAAGCTTCGCGCTTGACACGCTTGAGCTCGCCATCCAATTCGCCTGTCCGCTTCTCCTCCTGCGCTAGCAGGCGCTGAAAGTTCAGCCCACGGGCCTTCTCCGCCTCGTACTTCTCAGTCATCACACAGCCCGTTAGCAGAAGCGCGCCGAGGGAGAGACTGAAAAGGGAAACCTGCTTGCTGATTGTCATGCGCTCACCAGTCCTTTCTTGGCCTCTTCTTGGGTCCTGCTCGAGTCTGAAAGCACCCGGGTCTTGCCATCCCTCGAGCCTCTCGCTGCCTATCTTGTTATCACCACAGGAATCGCCGGTCTCTATCGAGCCAGTCCCGTGCCACTACATTTGGGACAGGACCAGCCGTGCTGGATGCTTAAGAATAGTGACAGGAGCACTGAAAGTCAAAGCGAAAGAGGCGTAAGAGGAGGTTTGACCCTCTGCCCGACGCTATGCTACGGTTTGGGCAATATGCAACAGACCTCTGAACCTGGATCGAGCCGCACTCGGCTGGTAGGCGGCGTCAGGTTGCGCCTGGCCCAGCCGATTGACGTACCCCAGGAATGGATCGGCGAACGCGAGATCCTGAGACAGCTCCTGGCCTGCTGGCTGGTGATCGACCAGAAAGACCTGCCGCTCTCGCCCCGCATCACCGGTCACCCCGGTATTGGCAAGACCACTCTGGCCATGGCCGGGGCACGGGAACGCAAACAGGACCTGTACATTTTTCAGTGCACGGCCGACACCAGGCCGGAGGATCTCTTGATCACGCCGGTCCTGGCCGAATCCGGCACAATCGCTTACCATGCCTCCCCCCTTGTCTCGGCAGTGCTGACCGGCGGCGTCTGCGTATTGGATGAAGGCAACCGCATGAACGAAAAGAGCTGGGCTTCTCTCGCGTCCCTGCTCGACCACCGCCGGTGCGTCGAATCCATTGTGGCCGGTATCCTGGTCAAAGCACACCACGACTTCCGATGCTGCGTGACCATGAATGAGGATGCCTCGACCTACGAAGTGCCTGATTATATCCTGTCTCGCCTTCAGCCCACCCTGAACCTGGGATTCCCTCGTCGAGACGACGAACTGGCCATCTTGCGCTACCACATACCATTTGCCCCGGCAGAAATGCTGACTTTGACGGTGGACTTCCTCCAGGAAGCCCATCAACTCAATCTAGAATATTCCGTGCGCGATGGCATTCATCTCTTGCAGTACGCGCTCAAACGACTTTCTCAGGATCCCGCACACCCGCTCTCCAAGGATGAAGCCTGGCGCGAGGCTTTGATCAAGGTCTTGAGTGAGGAGGCACTTGACCTTGAGGGGCTGGCTCGCCGTCGAAAGCGGGCGCTTGGAGACCAACCGCTGCCGCGAGGGCTGGGAGACTTCTTCTTCGAAGGTGATGATCCCATTCATCCAGAACGGTAAGACGACGTGCTCTTCTCCCCATGACTCATGTAACGAAGACCGCCGACGCAGTCCTGCGACTCTCCCCACGTATTGAGGTCTTGCCGATCCTTCATGCCAGCGGTGACATGGCCCAGGAAGTCCGAGAAACCCTGATCGGACGCCGGTTCGACTGTCTCGCGGTGCCGCTCCCTCCTTCGGTAGAAGAGAAACTGGAGACAGCGGTGGACGCATTGCCTCGCATCAGCCTGGTGGTGATGCCAGAGCTGGATTATGACGGTATGCCGGTGGTCAGCTTCATCCCGGTCGATCCTTGCCAGGCGGTGATCATGGGGATACGAGTGGCAATAGGAGAAGGAATCTCCAGGGCCTACATTGATCGGGAAGTGACGGTCTTCGAGCCCATACCAGTCGCGGCACCGGACCCTTACGCGCTCAAGCGCGTGTCGCTAGCCTCGTTCGCCTCCGCGGTCATTCCTTCCCTGCCCGCCCCAGCCCAAGACAGCCAGCAATGGGGCCGAATCGCGTGGATGGCCTTCCGCCTGCACGAGCTTGAGATGGAGTGCGAATCCATCCTGTGCCTCTGCTCGCTGGCTGACTGGCCTTGGCTTCGAGACGCCTACCGGGAACGGAAGCCCTACGTCCCACCAGAACGGACCATGACGCCACCGGCCATCTATCCAGTCTCCCCCTCCACCTTGTATTTCGTGCTGGGTGAACTGCCGTTTCTAACAGAGCTCTACGAGCGCCGGCGGGCTGAGGTCCGCTCAGACCGGCACCTGGCTGTGGATGGCATCAAAGAGCTCCTGCTGGAGGCTCGCGCCCGTTGGAAGGCAAGCCGCAAGACTGACACGAATTCCGTGGCAAACTGGGTTACCCCTCAGCTCCTCCAACTCTATCTTCAGTACGTCCGGAACTTAGCCCTGATGGAACGCCGATTGACCCCAGACCTCTATACTCTGGTACTGGCTGCCAAGCAGTCGGCGGGAGACGAGTTCGCCGTGACGTTATTGGAAACAGCCAAGACCTATGCCTTCCAACCGGAGGAGACTTCAGAGTTCACTGAGCTGCCTGTTTCGGCCGGCATCGGCAAGCTGGAGTTCCAAGACAGCCACATTGCGCTGGCGAAAAACCGCCTCCAGGGCCCTCCGATGGTCTGGCGATCGCTCTCTCTGCGACCCACTCCGACCAGGATCAAGAGCCGCCGATGGGCGCTCCAGTGGAATCCCTTCCGCCAGTGCTCCTGGCCGCCGGAGGACGAGCGGATCGAGAGTTTCACCAGCCATGTGCGCGAGCAGGCCCGGGCGATCCTGGGAGCGGACCTTGCGCGGATCGAGAAGTTCACCACGTCGGTCAAGGATGGAGTGGACCTCCGCGAGAGCCTCCGTCATTGGTACACGGGCTCCAAGGGCAATCAAGCTAAAGGCCAGCGTCGTCCCGAAGGGCTTAGTCGAATGGAGATCTACGTAAAGGAGATTCCGCCGGCCAGGGGCAATGTGGAGGTCGTCATCTTTCTGTTCGATACACCGGCTGACCCAGAGGTCTATAGCTGGCAGGCAACCTGGTACGCGGAACATACCGAAGAGTCCACGCTCTGTTTCTATGCCAGCCCATTCCAGTCTCAGATGGTGGGGCCCGGTATCGGCCAATCACGATACGGTGGCGCTCTGTTCCTGTTTCCGCCCAGACCGATTCCCAATATCTGGGAAGACCCCAGGCTGAACTTTGCCCAGACTTTAGAAGAACGGCTCATCGCTGGGGCAGCTCTCCATTCCCAGGAAGCCCATATCGTCCTGGTGTCGCCGATTGCGCCACGGGCGCGGTGGCGAAGGATCGTCCGGCAGTTCCATCGCCGGTTGGTCACGATCCCGCTCAATCGGTTTTCCGGGCAGACTGTTGATCGGCTCCGTCGGTTTCACGTCCTGAACGGTCACGAGATCAGGAGCTACGCGGCCCGGTACATCCGATAGGCCCTCCCACTGACAGACACCGATGACTCACCAAGCCAGTCACCGAGCCGACAGTGAACCACAGCAAAGCCGCACGGACGCGCAGAA
>JBOHOI010000095.1:0-10579 GCA_050731155.1 Nitrospiraceae bacterium
CTCTAAGCGCCATCAGAGGGTAGTTCGACTTTTACACTAGGTTGTAAGATTAAGCTGATTGCGCCTGAAGCAGTGCATCATATGGTCGTTGACCATCCCGGTGGCCTGCATGAAGGCATAGCAGATGGTAGGCCCCACAAACTTGAACCCACGTTGGCGTAGATCTTTGCTCATCGCATCGGATTCGCGCGTCCGAGGCGGGATCTGCTTCAACGAACGCCATGCATTCACCTTGGGCTCCCCGCCGACAAACCGCCAGATATACGAATCGAAGCTACCGAACTCGTCCTGAACGGCGAGGAAGGCCTTGGCATTTTGGATGGCCGCAGCGACCTTGAGTCGATTCCGCACGATGCCTGGGTTGGCGAGGAGTTGCCGGGCTTTCTGTTTGTCAAATCTGGCGATCGACTTAGCATCGAAATAATCAAAAGCAATCCGATAGGCCCAGCGCTTCTTCAGGATGGTCTCCCAGCTCAGGCCAGCCTGAGCGCCTTCGAGGATCAGAAACTCGAAGAGCAGACGATCATCATGGACCGGCACGCCCCACTCCTTGTCGTGATACCGGATCATCAGATCGCTGGTCGCCCACCCGCAGCGACTCACTGCGGGCATCTTGTGGCCACGAACCGGCATACTCACTTCCTCCTGTTTGGGCTCGCCATTATACCCATATACCCATATACCCTTTGCAGGTAAGATGGCCAGTCTTGTCTCGTGCTCCCCAAAGACGCTGGCATTTTATGCGATTCCTGGGTACCCTTACGCACCATGAATCACTCCCCTGCCATTCAACCGTCTGGCACCCGCTTCTCGGTTGAATATCACCTGAGCGCCTCTGAGGCAGAAGCGCGAGCGAATGCGGAAGCGCTGTGCTTTGATCAAACGGTGGAACTGCCAGATGTGTTGGTACCGACAGCCGTTCGCGAGCAGGTCGTGGGCCGGATGGAAAGTTTCCGGCGATTGGATGCCAACTGTCATGAAGCCGTCATCAGTTTTCCCAGTGAATTGCTGACGGGAGAGTGTACACAACTCCTCAATGTAGTCTTTGGGATCGCCAGTCTTAAGCCTGGCATCCGCGTGGCGCGTCTGCATCTGCCAGATCCTTGCTTGCAAAGCTGGCCAGGGCCGCGCTTCGGCCGGGATGTCCTTCGTGCACTGGTCAACGTCCACCACCGCCCGTTGGTGTGCGGTGTCCTGAAGCCTCTGGGCTTATCCGTCTCAGAGCTGGCTGACCTCGCCTATCAGTTTGCCCTGGGCGGTCTCGATCTGGTTAAGGATGACCAAGGCCTCTCCGACCAGCGCTTCTGTCCTTTTGAGGAACGCGTGGCCCGATGCGTCGAAGCGGTGGCCAAGGCCAACCTTGAGACTGGCCGCAGATGCCTTTACGTGCCGCATGTGACCGGACCATGGGAAGCGATGCGCACACGCTGCCTCTTTGCAAAGAAGGCCGGCGCAGGGGGGCTCCTGATCTGCCCTGGGCTTACTGGATTTGATTCCCTCCGCGGCATTGCCCAGGATGACGCAATTGCGTTGCCCATCTTGAGCCACCCAGCTTTCCTCGGAGGCTTCATGGTTCATGCCGACAGCGGCATTGCACCTTCCGTGCTGTTTGGTCAACTGCCTCGGTTGTTTGGGGCCGACGTCAGCATCTACCCCAGCTTTGGTGGGTCCTATGCGATAAGCCCCGAAGACTGTCGCAAGATTTCGACGGAAGCCAGGAACCCCTGGGGTCACCTAAAACCAATGTTTCCCACAGCGGCCGGTCGCATAAATGCCGAGCGAGTGAGCGAGATGGGCGCATTTTACGAGCAAGAGGTGATCATCATTCTAGGCAGTGGGATCACTCAGCTCGGTGCGGATGTGATCGCAGCCTGCAAGACGATCATGGACCTGGTAGCTCGAGGCGCTCAGGCCGAATAGCTGGGAGGGAACGCTAGAAATACGTGAGTTGCATGAGTAGTAAGGCTGTCAGGTCTTCGGTATCCAGAGAAGGGGCGGTCTCCTGGCGGGTTGTGGAGTAGTGCGTTTCCAAGGAGAAGGAGGGCCCCTTTTGTGCGGAGGCCCCGGGGATCCAACTGACGATGCTGGTTGCGGTGATGGTACTTGTATCCACAAGCCCGTCGCTGCTCTGACTCTCGGTATAGGTGCCTGTTGCTGTGAACTTGAAGCTGTCATCGGTTTTATAGGTCACCGCAAGCGAGGTGGAGGGAGTGTTGATGTGCACTCCTGACCATTGCTGACGATCTCTTCGCAGGCTGACGGTCGGATTGAATGTGAGCGAATTTGTCAAGCGGTATGACCCGCTGACCGCATGGGCCAACCCTATCGTCTCGCCCGACGGACGCAGCAGGTCAATATTCGACGAAAAGGATGAGGAGATCCTCGCATTCCACGTCGGTCGGCTGAACGACAACGAGGCATCCACGCTATCCCAGATGGTTCGCTGTGACATGACCCCTATAGGCTCAAGTGAGCTGGACGAAGAGCCTCGTGAGTAGGAGAGGCCAATTTCCGGCCATGATGGAGGGGCAACCGTGACCGATGTTTTGCCCAGAAGCTGCGTCAGTCGCGACTGGAGCGGATCTTCATCCACGTTATTATGACTTTTCGCCACCGAACTTCTGAACCGTGCGATGCCACGACTCCATTCGCCCCACACCTCTTTCATGTCTTGATCAGGGGTGTTCAGAAATTCCTTGCCCGCCGTTCGATTGCTGAAGCCATAGCGAATCGTCCCTTGCCCGCCGGTCAGACTAATCCGGAACAGTCGATTCCTCGGGTCCCCCCTCCCTGCGACGGAGCTGGTCGT
Organism: Nitrospiraceae bacterium; assembly: GCA_050731155.1. Taxonomy (GTDB): domain Bacteria; phylum Nitrospirota; class Nitrospiria; order Nitrospirales; family Nitrospiraceae; genus NS-7. The sequence goes on from JBOHOI010000095.1 coordinate 2,810, forward strand.
CGGCGGACTGTGAGCGAACTCGCCTTCACCGACAAGCGCACCTTGAAAGAAGGAAGAGCTCCCCAGGAAACCGAAGGCTTTTTCATCCTGTGTCTTCCCCAACAATTCTTTGAGGCGACCAGAGCTGTACGGTTGGGTCGCGTAGGAGGTCCTCACGTTCACATTTTCTTTGAACCGCGTGGAAAGTCCCTGGAGGGCAGGAAGTCGATCCTCAGGTGTGAGCAGATTGAGCTCAGCGGAACTGAGCGCTTTCGTGTGAGAGGAAGTCTCCGAGACCTCCCCAGCCCAAGAGAACTGCCCAAATGCGATAAGGGCGATCAGGAGTATTTGTCCAAGGAGCAGCGGTATCATAGTGTCTCTCCTGATCAAGGGTACCGCTGAATCTCATGCTGTAAAGGGACGCAATTTGGCGTAAAGATAGCGAATTATGGTAGTTTTCTGAGGGCGGGACCGCCTTATAAAATGCACCAAATGCTATCAACCTGTACCAAGGCGTCGTCGTTTGTTCTCCTCAATTCCGCCTTTTTCGCCTGATAAGGCAGCCTGGTTGGTGGAGCTGATCGAGGCAGCAACGCCGAAGCGTGGCAAACATGGTGAAGGCTATTCCTTCCTCAAGGAGCTCCGCTCACACTATCCCCTGGGTGAGCCTCGCGCTCTTGATGCCCTGCTCCACTCGATGGCATGGAGGAGGGCACGGACAGTCGGCTTCTTGCTCGTCCAAAAAAAAGAGGAGCCGCCGTAGGGCGGCTCCTCAGAAAGACACTTTGCTTATGCCGTGCCCCTTTACTTATTGGGCTGCGGCGTGTAACGCAGGTAGGGCTTGACTGCTCGGAAGCCCTTGGGGAACAGTGTCTTGGCCTCGGCATCGGTGACAGCCGGGGTGATGATACAGTCCTGACCATCCTTCCAGTTCACGGGAGTCGCCACCTTGAATTTCGACGTGAGCTGCAGGGAATCCACGACCCGCAGGAGCTCATCGAAGTTCCGACCGCAGGAGGCGGGATAGGTGATCATGAGTTTGATCTTTTTATCCGGCCCAACGACGAACACGGACCGGACCGTCATGTTGTCCAGTGCGTTCGGGTGGATCATGTCGTAGAGCATCGCGACCTTCTTCTCTGGGTCGGCGATCATGGGGAAATTCACATTGGCGTTTTGGGTCTCGTTAATGTCCTTGATCCACCCTTTATGAGCGTCCAAGGGATCCACGCTGATGGCCAGCACTTTCACCCCACGCTTCTTGAACTCGTTCGTGATCTTGGCCATTGCGCCCAGCTCGGTCGTGCAGACCGGCGTGAAGTCCTTGGGGTGCGAGAAGAGGATACCCCATCCACCGCCCAGCCATTCGTGGAAGTTGATGGTGCCCTCTGTGGTTTCGGCCGTGAAATTCGGCGCTTCGTCGCCCAATCGTAGTGCCATAGCTCTCTCCTTTCTTTCAGATCTATTGAAAAGCGAATTGGCGTCAGGCAAGAGGTCAAGGCATAGGATACTGCTTCCCCGGACCAATGTGCAATAGAGCAGTTTTGGAACACCGGCACAGCCCAGAATGTGTCCGAATCTTGCATGGGGGAAACCAGTCCATAGCTGGGTCTTCTTTGAAGTGCGGATGGTATAATACTTCTTACCTTGGTCAGACTTGCCGGAAGGTAACAGGAGCCGTATGAACAGCATAAAGTTGGTCGCCTCTCTGTTGGCCTTTCTGGCAATCATCTCAACTCCTCGCCAGCAAGCATCCGCGGTCTCCCCTGAGGACGCCTCACGTGATCCTGTAAGTATCGAGCCGCAGTTGAGTCCTCTCCTCCAAGATCAAGCGGCACCTCGCCCTGCCCCTGTGCCTCAGGACAATCCGGGGACTGAGAACCCGCGCGAAGCTCCTCAGAACGATCCTGACCGCGCTGAGGCGCACTTCGGCCAAGGAGTGGCTCGGTCCGTTGCAGGTGACTTCCCCGGCGCAATCTTGGAATTCCGAGAAGCGCTTCGCCTACAGCCGAACTTCGTTCAAGCTCGCGCCAGCGTGGGACTGACCCTCTACCTGATGGGCGATGTGGACCGCGCGATCGAAGAGTATCGCGCGGTTCTCCGGTTACAGCCGGACCTGGCGCAGGTTCACGTGAATCTTGCCACTGCCCTCATGGCTAAGCGTGAGTGGACGGCTGCACGCACAGAGCTGCAGACGGCGCTCACCCTACAACAGGATTTGGTGCAGGCCCACTACAGCCTCGGTGCTGTCCGGTACACCCTGGGAGATATCGCCGGTGCGGTAGAAGCCTATCGGGCAGCTCTTCATCTTAAGCAGGACTATGCCGATGCGCATTACAACCTTGGGTTAATGCTCAAACTCACGAACCAAGAGGCAGATGCGATCCAAGAGTTCCTCGCCGCCGCTCGCGCAGGACTGCCCAAGGCCCAATATTTTCTGGGAAACGCCTATGCGTCCGGCCTTGGTGCGGAGAAAGATCTTGCCACCGCGGTCAAGTGGTGGAGCCGTGCCGCCGAACAAGGGATGACCCAAGCAAGCGAAGCCCTCGCACAACTGCGCCAGATTGCCCTCCGCAATGGAAGACCCTCGAGTGACGAGGCCCGGTCCGCCTTGCAGGCGTTTGAGGACTATCGCAACGCGATCTGGCAGGAGTTCCCAGACCTCAGCAGAGAGACCACCGACGAAAGTGCGGGAGCCAGCCTTCTTCGGCAGGGGCGAGTCGGGGAAGCGCTCCCCGTGTTGGTCCGTGAGGCTTCTGCCTTGAGCGACCCGGCTCAAAATATACTCGAGACACTCTACGAGCAGGGTATCGCCGGCCAATTGATGGCCCATGACGGACGGATCCTTGCCTATTTTTTTGCCAGCGCTGCTGAAGGACTTCCGCGTCCTCGAGTTGCGTTGGCGCGAATCTACGCGCGAGGCCTCGGCGTTCCGCAGGACCTCAACAAGGCGAGAGGGCTGCTCAAGGGCAATCATCATGAGGATGCCAAGCGTCTGTTGAGAGAACTATCCGTCGCGCAGCAGGATGCCCAACAGGCACAAGGAATACACAACCAACATTGAGCAGCGCGCCGTAGTCTGAGCATGTTGGCCATGAACCTGTCGAGTCTCTGTGACACCCACCGATTTGCCAACCCACGACATAAAGCTGCCTGACGTAGCGGTCTTCAAGACCCTCACACAGTCCCGGGCTGGACAGGCCAGCCTGATCGGCATTTTCGCGGCCCTGACTGCTTGGGGCTGCTGGCTCTTGGGCGGGACCTTCCTGACAGCTCTTGAGTGGAGCCCTTACGACACGTGGCTTCGCCTCCGACAGCCGATCCCTGTGAGTCCATTGGTGGTCATGATTACGCGCGACCAGGCAAGTGAAGCCAGGTTCGGGAACGGAACCTGGGACCATGCACTGTTCGCACGAGCCATGACGGCACTTGGGCGCGCAGGGGCAGCGGTGGTCAGCCTCGATGTTTCAATTGAGCATCCGAGCCCTCCAGGTCGAGGCGGGGCGGCAAGTGATGCCATGTTAATCGAAGCCACCAAGTCAGTTGGAAGGGTAATCTATCCTTTCTCTGTGCAGCTTGATGGCAGTGCCCAGTCAGGTGAGCGAATGCCATCTGGTCAAGAGATGGTCCATCCAACGTGGCCGGCTGTAAATCAGGAACAGGCAAGACGGCTCCTGCGGGCCGTCGCGACCACCAACTCTCTGACGACGTTGGCTCACCATGCAAAGGGCATTGGCCATACTATGACCATCGCTGACGAGGATGGCGTCGTCCGGCGGGCGCCCCTCTATGTCGTTTTCGGTGACCGAGCTGTTCCAGCTTTTGGTCTCGCGATAGCTGCTGCCTACATTCAGGTCGCTCCTGAGCAGATCTCTATTAATGCCGGTGAAGCAGTGACCCTTCATGACGCCCGGTTTCCGGATGGACGTATCAGCCATGTCTCGATCCCGATTGATGAGCAAGGGCAGCTGCTGATCAATTACTCAGGCCGGGAGGCTGAGCGCCGCTTTCTGTCTCTGTCGTTTTTGGATGTCTGGAACGCAATCGAGGATGGGGAAGCGGAGAAACTTCGGGAATGGGTGGGAGGCAAGATCGTCCTACTCCTCCCTACTTTGGGCGGGAAGGAACAGCGTACACCCTTGGTGCGAAGTGCCCCGGACAGCGTCATCCAGGTCGATCTTCTCAATACTCTCCTGACGAGAAACTGGGTGAAAGAGACTCCTCTGCCCGGACAGGTCATTTACGCTCTAGGCCTCGCGGCACTTGCAGCCTGGGCGCTGCTTGCCGTGAAGGGATGGAAGGGAGTGGCAGGTGTCACGGTACTGATCTTTGGACATGTGGGCATGACCCTGGCTGCCCTGTGGCTTGGCAGCTTGGTGTTGCCTGTATTTATTCCACTCTGCGCCATAACTTTGGCTTCCGGTGGAGCTATTCTGTGGATACACCTCGCTTCCGGCCCCCACATCCAGAGCCTCGAAGAGCATGTCGTGAGGGTGCAAAGGGAACTGGTCGCTGCACGTGAGGCCTTGATTTGTCAGGAATCCACCGTGGAAGGATTAGAAGAAGATTTGGAAGTGGCTCAAGAACTCCTGCGGTCTGCTGATGCCATGCGAGCGCAGTTAGCCGAAGCGCAAGCGAAGGAACAGGCCTCTCGACACAGGCTCCAGGAACTGGAGAGTGAGCTCTCTGGCCTTCGAGCTGCGACGATCAGGACGGACCGCCTTGGGGATACCGAGCAGGAGCGACTGAGAAACGAATGCGAGCAGATGGGCATTATCACCAGAGATCCTGCTGTGCTGGCAGTGTTCCGCGATCTGAAGAAGGGAGCTCGCTCGCTGTTGCCAGTCCTGATCCTTGGCGAACCGGGCACGGGCAAGGAACTGTTTGCGCGAGCGGTGCACCGGCTGAGCCCTCGTGCCGGCCATCCCTTCATTCCCGTCAATATGGCAGCCGTCGCACCAGAGCTTTTTGAAAGCGAGCTGTTCGGTCATGTCAAAGGGAGCTTCACTGGCGCCACGGGAGATCGAAAGGGGTATTTTGAGCTAGCCCATCAGGGGACAATTTTCCTCGACGAGATCGGCGATCTCCGTTTGGAGCACCAAGGTAAATTGCTTCGAGTCCTGCAGGAGAAGTCCTTTTATCGCGTCGGGGCTACAAGACCGACCACGGTTGACGTCCGGGTGGTGGCCGCGACCAATAAGGATCTCCAACGCGGTGTCTCCGAGGGATGGTTCCGGGAGGACCTGTATTTTCGCCTGAAGGGCATTGCGCTCGGCTTGCCGCCGCTTCGTGAACGCCGGCATGAGCTCGCGCTTCTGGCGGAACGGTTCGTTCGTGATGCCACCTCGCAGCTCGGGCGGGATGGCTTGGCTTTGTCCAAGGAAGCCTTGGCTGTCTTGGAAGCGCAGGCATGGAAAGGCAACATTCGTGAGCTCCAACAGTGTCTCCAGCAGGCAGTCGCCCTGGCTGAAGGGCATGTGATTACGAAAGATGACTTACGATTGGTTCCTCGAGAGCAGCCTGACCCTCGCGTCTGGCAGACCTCCCCCGCCCTCGCGATCGAGACGACCAGCGACCAGGCCGTCCTCGTCTGCCTTCGCCAACAGCAGTTCGATATGCAGGCGACCGCACGAGCACTGGGATGGGACCGCAGTACAGTCACCCAGCGACTCAAGGGGATGGGCTTTCGCGCGCTAGTGGAATCGGGAGGCAACCAGCAGAAGGCAGCCCTCGCGTTGGCGGGCGATCCCACTCTGACCAGGACTGTGGAGCTGAAGCTTCTGGACTATTACGACCATCTCGTAAAGACGATTCAGGCATATCGTTCCGCTGAAGAGGCTATCGCTTCCTGTAAGAAACGGTTCAAAAACCTGCCCGACCGCCATTTCCGTTCGGTAGAGACCTTAGTTCGACAGCATTTCGACCGATCGGCTAGAGCCCATCCTTCCTGACAGTCCACCTTCACACATCAACGCACCCAGGTTCGTGCGGGGATGGGCCTTCATGCGGGGATATCCCCGCACTGGCTGCGGGGTTAACATCCATTTCCCTTCAGCGCGCCGCCATCCTGACCAGCAAACCTACCGGATTGTCTTGGAAATCCACCAAGTGATCGCATCGTGATCGACTGGCAGTCACCTTGCTCTATAACCAGCCTGGCAAAGACAGCAAGCACCTGGCGGGAAGGGAGGTGAGGGAAACGGAAAACGCAAGGCTGTCGTTTTTGCCGTCTGACGCAAACAGCTTGTCTTACGAACAACCCAAACAACTGCGCAGGGAAGCGAAGAGGAGGGCCCATGACGAACGCACCGCATCCAATTCAAACGACTGTTGGCTCATCCACCGGCATGAAACCAGTGGCCACAAAGCTGACTCAAGATGACAAAGAAGTAAAAATCGTGGCTGCCATAGTGGTCGTGTTGGCCACGGCGATTGCCGGATACTGGTTCTATTCGGAGCAAAGCAGGACCGAGATCGGGAACGGCCTGTCAGACAACGCAGTTTCGGCCCCAAGCTCTATGTCCGGTATGTCCGGTCTTGCCGTGGCGGTTTCAGCGACTCCTGGACAACCGCTGGCGCTGCCCAAGACGGAGGCACTTCACGCCGATGTCTATTTCGACTTTGGTCGGAGCCGACTAAACGACGAGGCAAAAACCACTCTTCAGGAGCAGGCAGATACCCTGAAGAAGCAGAATAACTGGGCGCTCATGCTGCAGGGCTATGCCGATCAGCGAGGGCCTGCGGAGTATAACAAGGCCTTGGGGCTCAGACGAGCGGAAGCCGTCAAGCAATATTTGGTCAGCCTTGGCCTCCCTGACGCTTCGATCAAGGTCGTGAGCTTGGGGAAAGAGGGGGCTATCTGTGACGAGGACAGCAAGGAATGCCGGCAGCGCAACAGGCGCGTTCATCTGGAATTGGTCAAGGGAGTAGCACAGAAACCTCAACCAGCTCCAGTCCTCGCCACGAAGGAAGAAGAGCATCCGGAGCTCTCGGAGCATGCCGACACTATGTCTGACAAGGCTGACCAGATCACCAGCATGGACTCTGGAACGAGTTCTTCACCATCGCGGTAAGAGCAACAGGAACAGGGCTGCGGACGGATCGCCGCGGCCCTTGTTCTCCCACACAGAACCAGCACATGAACGCTGCGCAATCATGGATTGTTCAGAGGCATCCGTAATGCTACACTCGCCAGCAAAGGAGAGGCCGACCGTGACCACGCAACATTATCCTCGCAGTCCCAAAGTCTTGTTGGGTGGCATGGCCCACCTGGCGCGATTCATGGATAAGATTCGCCTGCGCCACGCGGGAAACATTCAGGATTACAACTACATCACGGTCGGGTTCGACAAGTATTTGCTGGACTTCCTGCAGATCAAAGGGGAAGAGTTTGAACAGTGTGTGCTCCAGGGGGGAACCGACGAAGACCTGCTCGCATGGGTTCTGGCAACCAGCCGATCGCTCTTGCCTGAAGACATTCGGCAATGGAATGCCCGCATCCTCAACGCCGGGCCCAAGGACGAGGCCGCGCATCAGCGCTTCCAGGCCAGACTCGCTGAAGTCGCTGCGAAACGTGGGGTTCCCATCGAGGCGCTCCCCCGTCCCATCACATGGGTTGATATCATCGAGCTGGATGAGGATCGGCTGTAGCAACGATCAGCTGCCGCTGCTACTCGCCCTGGACCTGCAACTTATGGGTACAGAGGATGATCGGTGAGGGCCCAGTAGGCTTGGCTAACGGAGCCGACCGGTGAGACCTGCATGAGGAAGGGGGTCTCCCAGTCACGGTCA
>JBOHOI010000096.1:0-10550 GCA_050731155.1 Nitrospiraceae bacterium
GTCACATGCACGGTGCTGGTGGCGCTGCCTCCGTTGAGCGAGGCGGTGATCATGGCCGTGCCGACCCCGACCGCGGTCACGGGGATCGGCACCTGCGTCTGGTTGCTCGTGAACGGGACCGAGGCCGGCACCGTCGCCACATTGGGATTGTCACTACTGACCGTCAGATTGCCGGCCTGCGTCGGGGCTGGGGCGATGGTGGCCGTCAGGGTCCCGGTGGCCCCTACGACAATGGTCAGCGGATTCGGGGTGAGGCTCGTCGGCGTGGGATTACTGCCCGTCGTCAGGCCCAGCCGCGCCTGGCGGGTCGTCGAGTCAAAATACAGCCGGAGACCCACCGCGTTGTTATGGCCCGCGCACTTGGTGTTATCCGGATTCGTCCCGATCCGGGTCGAGAGTTTCAGCGCGAGGCTGTCACTGGTGCCGTTGAGCGGCTCCGACGCCAGGCTCCCGAAGGACGCGGTCACTTCCAGGGCCAGGTCCGGATTGCGCGTGATCCCGGTGATGCAGCGGGTCAGCCCGGAGGTGACCACCACCCCGTTTTTGGAGAGTTCGGCGAGCAGGTCGAACTTGGTGCCTTGATCGTCGCTGTTCTTCAGGCCCAGCCAGACGTGCACCGGCTGCACCGCCGTCAGTGTCCCCGCCGGCGGGACCGGCGTCGTGGGCCAGGTGCCGACTTCCTTCCAGGGATTGCCGCCGCTGAAATTGACGCTAGTGGAGTCTTTGTATTTGGCCGTGGTGTCGGTGGGTGTCGTGGTATTGAGGAACACGGTTGGCGGATTGGCGGTCCCGCCGCTGCCGTGCAGGAAGTAGTCGGTCGTGGTCTGCGCCAGGACGGGAAGTGGGACCAGGAGTCCGGCGTGGACGACGACCACAGCCAAGGCGACTATCAGGCAGGCAACAGAACGCTTATGGTTCATCGCGGTGGCCATGGACTTTATCAGGGGGACAGCTACCTCGCGCTCCCCTTCTACGCGGACAACTGGGTCCGCGCAACCCCCCCAAATGTCCTCCCCCCACGAATGGGGGGGGGCAACCAGAGCACCCTTTGTATTTTTCGCTTAGTTCCTTTAATATGCTGGCAGGTGCTGCCATGCTGATGTGAATGGCTAAGAGGCTCCCGGCCGATGCGGGCCAAGACCACGTTCCTCTGCCAAGCGTGCGGGCATCAGTCGCCTCGGTGGTTAGGGCGGTGCCCGGATTGTGGACGCTGGAATAGCATGAAGGAAGAGCGTCTTGCCGTAGCTGGCCAGGGGCGGCGGGCGGTCCTATCGGACGCTTCCTCCAAGCCGACGCCGATTGATGCCATTGAGGTTGTGGGGGAGCATCGCCTTCAGACCGGAATCGGGGAATTCGACCGGGTGCTGGGCGGCGGCATCATTCCCGGGTCGGTCGTGTTGATCGGTGGCGATCCTGGTATTGGGAAGACCACCCTCCTGCTGCAAGCCCTGCCACGGTTCGTTTCGGAAGGAGAGCGGGTCCTCTACGTGTCCGGCGAGGAATCTCCCCGGCAAATGAAGATGCGGGGAGAACGGCTGGGCATCCACAGCTCCTCCCTTTATATCTTGGCTGAAACCTCCCTCGAAGAAATCCTCAAGGCTGTTCAAGACCTGCAACCAGCCGCGATCGTCGTGGACTCGATCCAAACGGTCTATACGGACCAGATCACCTCAGCGCCCGGCAGCATCAGCCAGGTTCAGGAGGTGGCCGCCCAACTGATGTGGTTTGCCAAGCGCAGCGGGGTGCCGGTATTTATCATCGGCCATGTTACGAAGGAAGGGGCCATCGCCGGCCCCCGCCTTCTGGAGCATATCGTGGACACGGTGCTGTATTTCGAAGGGGACAAAGGCCACACCTACCGGATCCTGCGCGCGGTGAAGAACCGGTTTGGGTCCACGAACGAGATCGGCGTGTTTGAGATGAAGGACACGGGTCTGGAAGAAGTGGGGAATCCCTCCGAGCTGTTTCTGGCCGAGCGTCCTCAACACAGCACCGGCTCGGTGGTGGTCTCAAGTCTGGAGGGGTCCAGGCCTATTCTGGTCGAGCTGCAAGCCCTTGTGTCGCCCACCGGCTATGCCATGCCGAAGCGGATGGCGAACGGCGTGGAAATCAATCGGGTCTCCTTGCTGCTAGCCGTCATGGAAAAACGTCTCGGGTTGCACTTAGCCGGGCAAGATGTCTATGTCAATGTGGTAGGGGGGATGCGGATTGATGAGCCGGCGATCGATCTGGGGATCGTCTTGGCTGTGACCTCGAGCTTGCGGGAGTCTCCGATCGATCACGCGACGGTTGTGTTGGGTGAGATGGGGTTGGGTGGCGAGGTTCGGGCCGTCAGTCAGGCGGAGCTCCGGATCCGTGAAGCGGCAAAAATGGGGTTCAAACGCTGTCTCCTGCCTGAGCGGAACCTGGCCAAGCTTGATCCGGTGGAGGGCATGGAACTGGTGGGGGTGCATGAAGTCGGTGAGGCGCTGGATGCTGCGTTGGTCTGAAGTAAAAAGTACAAAGTTAAAAGTAAAAAGCGAAGGCATCCACATTCTTACCTTTTGCCTTTTTACTTTTTACTTGGCAGCCTTGCCAGGCTGCACAATGTGGCCCTGGCGATCAGAGCCCCCGCTACGAGAGGCAACCGCCAGGCAGTTGACCGACTTGCTGCGGGAACGGGAGGCTGCGATTCAGACCATGAAGGGGCTCTTCAGGGCTCAGATCAAAGGACCTGGGATTCCGATTGCGCAGCGTCTCGAAGGCGCGATGTTTTACCGCCGTCCGAATGCCCTCCGACTCCAGGGGTTCGACCAGTTGGGTGGTGAAGTGTTCGAATTTGTCATGGGCGAGGATCTCTACCGGCTCCGCTTTCCCTCGATGGGGCGGGTCTACGCCGGACGGCCGACAGAGCTGGAGCGAATGGGGGAAATGGGACGACCGTTCCAACTCAGTATCTGGGCGATGAGCGGGGCAGTCGGGACTACTCCCGTATCGAATGGTGAGCGAGTCAGGCTCTCGGAAGACGGGGATCGGTACCGACTGGATGTCCTTGCCCCGAAGGAGAACGGATCCTCAGAAGCAGGTCGGCCTATCCGCCGCATTTGGTTCGAGCGTCGCTCGCTTCAGGTGGTCCAGGAGGACCGCCTGACTGAAGCGGGGGACGTGGAAGCGACGATCTCCTTTGAGGACTTTCGCCCGGTCGGTGCCTCTCAGCCAGGCGGCACGCTGATGGCTGACGCCGGTGGTTTGACCGGCCCAATGCTGAAGCCGTTCAAGATCACGACGCGTGATGGACAGGGACGGGGAACGCTCCAATTGACGTTTCACGAGCTTGTCCCCAACCCGACGCTTCGACCGGAAGAACTGGGGAGAGTCCGCGCAAATAGTGAACATTCATCGTTCAGCACTCAGCATTCATCGTTCTCCGAAAGTGGTGGTGAACAGGGTGAAGCTACTGGCGGTTGAAACAGCAACTCACTGTCAGAGTGTGGCGGTCCTCGACGATCAGACCGTCGTGGCTCGCGCCGACCAGGATGCCGGAGGCGCGCATGCCAAGTGGCTCGTCCCCACGATCGATCGCGTGCTGGCCTCAGGAGGGCTGACGCTCTCTGATCTGGACGGGCTGGCCGTGTCCATCGGCCCTGGTTCCTTCACCGGCTTGCGCGTCGGCCTCGCGACGATGATGGGTTTGCGATTGGTCACCGGGTTGCCGCTGGCGGCGGTGCCTACGTTAGAGGCCATGGCGTGGAATCTGCGCACTGCCGATCGGCCGTTGTGCCCAATCCTGAAGAGCCGGAAGGGAGAAGTGTACTGGGCACTGTACCAGTGGACAGGCGCCGGTTCGCTGAGTTGCACCACGCATGAGCAAGTCGGTCCACTGGAGCTGTTCGTGCGCTCGATCACCGGTCCTACGCTGGTCTTCGGAGAGGGATGGCAGACCTATGGGGATGACATCCGTCGGTTGCTGGGCGCCAGGGCCTGTGAGGCCTGCGAAGCTCCACCAGAAACCATGGCTGCCTCGGCGGTGAGCGTCGGTCTGGCCGGTCTGGAACGTCTCGCAAGAGGGGAAGTGGCCGGCCAGGGGCTGTCGCCTCGGTATGTCCAGCGGGCAGAAGCGGAACTCAATTGGGAGCGACCTGCTGCCGGTTCTCTCAAAGTCGGGAAAGGCGCGCGCTCACGAAATCGGCGAGCGGCTGTGATTCTGTAAGCATGAACACACAACGGACCAGCCGCGTTGTCATTGAGAGGGCGACGCGCCAGGACTTGGAGCGACTCCTCCATGTCGAACAGAACTCCTTCTCGACTCCATGGACCCGCAAGATGTTCGAGGTCGAGTTGAACGGCAACCCGTTCAGCTACCTGTTCATGGCCCGCTCGATCTGCGATGGACATGTATCGGGTGACATGGTCGGGTATGTGTGCTTCTGGGTGGTTTTCGACGAGGTGCGTGTGATGACTCTGGCGGTGGAGCCATCGGCGCGCCGTCAAGGCATCGCCAGTGAACTGGTCCGGTTTATGCTGACCTTTGGTCGAGCGCATGGCGCCGTCCGAGCGATCCTTGAGGTTCGCGCCTCGAATGTGGCCGCCCGTAGTCTGTACGAGCAGATGGGGTTTCGCCAGACTGCCGTACGGACCAAGTACTATACGAATCCGAATGAGGACGCTATTCTAATGGAGATGAACCCGTTAGACGGGATAGGTTAAGGCTAAGGCTGAGGCTAATATGCAGAGCCGAAGGATCTGTGTTCCATCAACCTCAACCTGAACCTTAATCTGCATTTCTCACACAGGAGGTGGAGCATGCTGATGGACAGTGGAATCGTTGATCGGTTGCGTGCATCCAGCGCTGAATTCCGGGAGCTCGAGGAATCTCACCATAAGCTCGATGCTGAGTTGGGGGAACTCCAGAAGCGGCACTTCCTGACGCCCCAAGAGGAACTCCTAAAGAAACAGATCCAGAAAGAGAAGCTGGCGAAGAAGGACAAGATGGCCGAACTGATCCGTCTGTACAAGGACACCCAGGCGCATTCCGCCGCGCATTGAATGCACTGGCTCCCTGACGCAGGGGAACGCCCTGACAAGTCGGTGAACACTCACCCAGGATCACCTCTATGACCGCAGTCCTTGCTCCGCTTGCCGCCCATATCGCCTCGATCAAGCGACGTCTGCTGGTGGTCGCCGGCGCAGTCGCGGCCTCGTTCGTCTTGGCCTTTGCCTATGCGGCAGAATTGATCGCGTGGCTTAAGCGCCCCTTCGCGGACGACTTGATCTTTTATGGGCCGACCGAAGCGCTGTTCGCCTCGATCAAGGTCTCCTTCCTGGCCGGGATCATCCTGAGCCTGCCGGTGATCTTCTACCAGTGCTGGAAGTTCATTGAGCCGGCACTCCTGCCGCGCGAGCAGCGTTGGGCGATTCCGCTGTTTTGCCTGGCCGCCGGACTGTTTACGCTGGGCATGGTGTTCTGCAATCTCGTGATTCTGCCGCTGGTCATTCAGTTTTTTGTCAGCTTCGGCATGGACCGGGACCTGACGCCGCAACTGTCTGTCGGCACCTATATTGACTTCAATGTGAAGTTTCTGGTGATCTTCGGGTTCGCCTTCGAGTTGCCGATGGCGCTGACGCTTTTGTCCAGGATCGGGGTTGTGTCTCCGGAGATCCTCGGCCAGTATCGCAAGCACGCCGTCATGGCGGCGTTGATTCTCTCGGCGATCGTCACACCAGATGCGACCTTGTTTACGATGCTGCTGATGGCTGTCCCGCTGATGGTGTTATATGAGATGGGAATTCTGGGAGCCCGACTGTTTGGTCGGCGGCCGGCGGCCGGCGAGCCGGACGTGACGGTCAATCGCGAGGTGCCGGTCGGACCGGCCGGCCGACGGGTGCGATGATGAATACGTGCAGAAGGCGGTCTCTGAGAGCCGCGGTCATTCGGACAGGCTTGGTGGCGGGCTTCAGCGCGTGTTTTCTGATCGGTTCCGGCGGGGCTCAGGATCTCGTGCGCGACGTCGAACAAGTGCCCGCGGTGGACCGTCCTCAACAAGAGCATGGGGCCCAGCCCCGCGAGTCTGGTGTCCAATCGGTGCCCAGTATTCAAGCGCTGACGGTGGTGGGGACGCAGACGGTCTTCGCTGGGTCCTTTGGTCTGGGGGTTTTTCGGAGCGATGATCGCGGAGAATCCTGGAGCCCAGCCAACGCAGGCCTGACCGATCCATTTGTGCTGTGCCTGGCGACGGCGAAGGATGGCACCGTCTATGCCGGGACGTTCAGAGCCGGCGTGTTTCGCTCCGAGGATGGTGGGAAGAGCTGGCACGCGATCAATGCCGGCCTGAAGCGCCTCGAGATCAAAACGTTGCTCCTTGAGGGTGGCGTGATCTACGCAGGTACGGGCGATGGGGTCTATCGCCGTTCCGGAACAGACAGCCAGTGGATGGTGGTCACCAAAGGACTCGATGAGACGCTCGTGCATGCCTTGGCGAAGGGGGCTGATGGGACGCTGTTTGCCGGCACGTCCGGCAAAGGGGTGATGCGCTACAAAGCGACCGGCTCCGAATGGAAACGGCTGTCCCACGGGCTGGTGGACCACGAGGGGCTGGGGGAGAACTTCATCCGTGTGCTGGTGATGGACAAGGTGCAGGGGCTCTATGCCGGGACCTTCGATGGGGGAGTGTTCCGAAGCGGGGATGGCGGACAGACGTGGCGGCCCATCAGTCGAGCCTTACCGAACGACTCGATCCGCGGCATCGTCGCGAGCGAGAGGGGGCTCTTCGTGGCGACCGGCCGGGGCATCTTCAAAAGCCTGAACCAGGGACGCCAATGGATCGCGTTGAATCACGGGTTGACGGAACTCTCGGTCCAAGTCTTGATTGCTTCTGGAGGCGGATCCCTCTATGCGGGAACCAGTTCCGGGGTGTTCAGGAGTGATGACGATGGCATGAACTGGGTGGCGATCAGCGAGGGCTTGCAAGGAGTCAGCGAGTCCCCATTCAAGTAACACTCATAGTAACACTCATCTGGGAAGGAAGGGTCATGGCCGACATCAGTCACGACACTCGCGCGACGATCAAGGTTGCCATCAAGGGGGAGCCGGTGGGGGAGGTCGTGCTCAAGTTCTTTCCGGATGTGGCTCCCAATCACGTTAAGAATTTTCTCAAGCTGGCCAAGGAGAAGTTTTACGACGGGACCACCTTTCACCGCGTGATTCCGGGGTTCATGATCCAGGGCGGTGATCCGAACAGCAAGAGCCCGGACCGTTCGTCCCACGGCATGGGTGGCCCAGGGTATCAGGTGAAGGCCGAGTTCAACAGTAAGCCCCACAAACGCGGGATCCTCTCGATGGCTCGTTCGAACGATCCCGACAGCGCGGGCTCGCAGTTTTTCATCTGTATGGCCGACGCGCATTTTCTGGATTGGAAATACACCGTCTTCGGCGAGGTCGTCAGTGGGATGGATGTGGCCGACAAGATCGTGAACGTGAAGCGGGATAGTCGGGACAACCCGCTGGAGCGGGTGGAAATGACCGTCACTATCACAGAGTGACAGAGGGCAAAGGTAAAAAGTGAAAAGTAAAAAGTTGCAGAGGGTGAGTGACAAAGCGTCAAAGCTTAACTTTTGCCTTTTAACTTTGTCCTTTTTACTTGCGCTCGTCGCTTGCGCGGTGCCACAGGTTCCCTCGCGGGTGATCTACGAGGACCCGGTCAATTTCGTGAGGCTGGAGGCTGATCCGTTCGTCCTTCCCGAATGGCCTCCGAGCGCCAACAGCCATCCGGCGGCGATTGGTCCAGATCAGATGGCGCGTATCCTCAAGGGCTTCACAGTCAGGGAGCATCGCCCCTGGCTTCTCGTGATGATGATGGGCGAAGCCCCATGGGAGCCGGCCTTTCGAGATGAGGAAGTGGGCTTACTTGCCCCACGGCTGGCGGAAGCGCTCGCGCAAGCCAAGCCGGACGAGCGTGTGACCTACTATCTGAGCCAGCCGCAGACCTCGATCAAGCGGGAGATCACCTCCGGCGGGTTGTATGTCAAGGAGAACCGGTTGCATTTTATCTTGGGCAACCGTCAAATTATCTACGGCATTCCTGCCTACGGGATGGTCTATGACCGTCGGTACCCAATGAGACCGACGGCGGCTAAGGGGTTTGACCTCTCTTTTGATCAAGCCGCTGCGGTCGTGAAGCAGGAAAGCAGTATCTGGGATCGGTTGCTGGGACGGGAAAAGGACGAGATGGTGATCAATCTCCGCAAGCTGGTTCCCAATCCGTCTGTTGCCGCGAGCGCTGCTCAGGGGGAAAGCGGTTCGACTCCTGAGCTTGCCGTCAAGCCGGCCGCATAGGCCAGCATGGCTTCGGCGATTTTGTAGTCATATTGGGCTTCAGCCAGGCGGGTCTGCGCCCCGGTCAGGGCCACCTCCGACTGTGTGACTTCCACCACCGATCCAAACTCCAACTTGTACCGCTACCTAGAAAGCTGTAAGGCTTCCTGAGCTGTCTTCACCTGCTCCTCCGTCAGCTTGGTCTGCTGCGCAAAGGTTACCGTATCGAGGTAGGCATTCGTGACCTGTTGTGTCAAGGCCTGCTCAATGTTCAGGCTCCCAGACTCTGCCGCCATCTGCTGGGCGTTGGCCTCCCGGACCTGGTTTTCGATCAGGAAGCCGGTGAAAAGTGGGACTGACACGAGAGCGCCGGCAGTCCACCAGCCACCCGTTCTTTTTGGACCACGCTGTAGCATTTGACCATCCCACATGCTGTGCTAGACTTAACCCTAGCTATGTTTCATGTGTTGATTGCAGCGTTCCTGCTCTTCACTTTAGCGGTGCCTGCCCATGCGGGCCAGCGGGAGGACATCTTCCGGCAGGCCAAGGCTGCGACCGCCCTCATCGTTGCCGTCAACGATGCCAACCATAGCATCTCGCTGGGTAGCGGGTTCTTCGTGGATGCCAAGGGCCTGCTGGTCACGAATGCCCATGTGATTGAAGAGAATACCCGGCTGTACGTGTATGTCCGTGATCAGGAGGTCTATCGTGCGCCAGACGTGGTCGCAGTGGACCCTGATTTGGATCTAGCGGCCCTTCGCATCCAGGGCACTTGGGTTGATCCCCTTGCGCTGGCAGCGGAGAACCCACAGGAAGGGACCGAGGTAATCGCCGTCGGCTATCCCCGCGTGACGGATATCCTCCAGATGGGCTTTACCCTCCATGCCACAGTCGTGCCGGGAACTGTAAGCGGTCTTGCCCAAGGACGGTCGAGGACGGAAGGGCGTGCCGCGGGCTTCATCCAAACAACGGGTCTCCTGAACTTCGGGAACAGCGGGGGCCCGCTCGTGCGAACAGACTCTAGTGAGGTGGCCGGGATGGTGGTCACCACTGTGCCGTACCTGGAACGAGCGAAGGACCGTGCTGGCGTTGCGATTGGAAGCGTCACGATGAAGTCGGGCATTAGTTATTCAATTCCGGCTCCGGTTATCCACCAATGGTTAGCCCAGAACCGACTGCTGTCTTCGCCGACGCCGTCGTCAGCCAGGTCTCAAGGGCCCAAGCCAACCAGTGTTGGGGCCGAGGCGAACCGATCCTTTGCCACGGGCCATCTCTTGCACATCCTTGCGCTGGTGCTTCACGAGGACTCCGATCTTATGAACTTGGCCGTCCGTCACTACGAGGCCGCTGCAGTGCTCCGGCCGAGTGCTCCCTGGATCACCCGGAATCTCGGGCTCGCCTACGCAACGCTTGGCCGATGGGACCAGGCGCTTGAGGCCTACCACAAAACGCTTGAATTGACCCCGAATGACCCGGAAGTTCTCATGGACGCTGGCCTCGCATGGCAGCGGACAGGGCGCCTGGAGCGCGCAATAGAGTCATGCCAGGCTGCCATTCGGGTGAATCCGCGATCAGGGCGGGCGCATAATAGTTTAGGCACCCTCTTGTGGCAAATGGGCCGGCTGGAGGACGCGAGCCTGGAGTTTCGCCAAGCCCTCGATGTGGATCCCACTTCGGTCATCGCTGCCTATAACCTGGGGCTGGCCCTGGAAGGCAAAGGGCTCCGCGAGGAGGCTGTGAAAGTATGGGAATCGTTTCTTACGAATGCTGGCCCAGCAGCAGGGGCGGACAAGCTGCACAGTCAGATGCGGGAGGCAGTCAACTGGCTGAAGGCCGCGACACCCGTCGACCTTGCTGCCAGAGCAAAGTCCGATGGGGCCAAGTGAGCTGATTGGGCCGGCCGTGAAGGCCGGCCCAATCGGTTTGCGGGGAACCTCTACGTATGAATATCACTGAACCTATTTCGCCGGTTTAATTGACACGGCGTGGCCCTTATCCGTCGCTTGGGCCTCGATCTTGTCGCCGGCCTTGAGGGCGCCTTCCAACTTCGTGCTTTTGTCTACGTGCAGGCGTACTTCCTTGCCGGCGGCATCCTTCACTACGTAAAACTCACCCTCGATTTTCAGGAGATCCCCCTGGATGGTCTGGGAGCCGGCCGCCATCGGCTGACCGGCCGCGTAAGTCATCGCGGCCATCCCAAAGCTCAGCACCACTGCAAGCGCTATCAGGCCGATAAGTTTCTTCATGGCAAAACCTCCTT
>JBOHOI010000097.1:0-10526 GCA_050731155.1 Nitrospiraceae bacterium
CTTTCGTTGAGGTCCACCACTTTGATGACATCGATCAGTTTGTTGAGATGTTTGACGATCTGCTCGATGATCCGATCATCGCCCCTGGTCACGATCGTCATCATCGACATGGACGGATCGAGCGAGGGCGCGACCGACAGGCTCTCGATATTGAAGCCGCGTCCGCTGAACAGACCGGCCACCCTCGACAGCACCCCGAACTTGTTCTCAACCAAGACCGAAATGATATGTTCCATCTTCAGACCAGAGCGTATGGCTAATGGCATATGGCTGATGGCTTAAGGCCTCAGAGCGTTCAGCTCCTGCCATTTGCCATCAGCTATTCGCCATAAGCTCTTGCGTTCCTACGCGGTTAAGACCGTGTCCTTGTCCTCTCCAACGACTTGCGTGCCCACAACCTGCTTCTTCTTCAACTCAGGCGGATCGGCCAGGATCATCTCATGGTTGCAGCCGCCTGCCGGAATCATCGGATAACAGTTTTCGTATTGATCGACCGGCACATCCACGAACACCGGCCGATCCACCGCGAGCGCTTCCTGGATGACATCATCAATCTCCGTGACCTTGGCCGCACGGAGCCCGACCGCGCCGTACGCGTCGGCAAGCTTGACAAAGTCCGGCACCACGTCCAGATAGCTTGACGCGTAGCGCCCTTCGTAAAACAGATCCTGCCACTGGCGGACCATGCCGTGGAATCGGTTATTGATGATGACGACTTTGACCGGAAGCTTGCTCACCACCGCCGTGGCCAACTCCTGCGTGTTCATCTGCACGCTTCCATCACCAGCAATGCATAGCACGAGTCTGCCTGGGAACGCGGCTTGCGCGCCCATGGCGGCCGGGAACCCAAACCCCATGGTCCCTAAGCCCCCGGAGGTAAGCCACCGGCGCGGCTTTGCCAGCTTGAAGTATTGGGCCGCCCACATCTGATGCTGACCGACATCCGTCGAGACGATCGGATCACGATCCTTGGTCAGCTCATACAGACGCTTGATCACGTGTTGCGGTTTGATCGGGCCGTTCGGATCCTGCTCATAGGTGAGGGGATGCGCCTGCTGCCACTCATGAATCTGGTCCAACCAGGGCTTCCGAAGTTCCTTCTGCTCCCCGTTCACGGTGGCCCGAAGAATCTGGTTCAACTCCCGGAGCACGCGTTTGCAATCTCCTACAATCGGAATATCCACATTGACGTTTTTCCTGATGGAGGTGGGGTCAATGTCAATGTGGATGACTTTCGCGTAAGGACAAAATTCGGACACTTTCCCGGTCACGCGATCATCGAACCGAGCGCCAACGGCGATCACGAGGTCGGAATAATGCACGGCCATATTGGCCCAGTAGGTGCCGTGCATGCCCATCATGCCCATCGAGAGCGGATGCTCACCCGGGAACGCCCCGAGGGCCATGAGGGTCATATCGACGGGAATATTCATCATTTCGGCCAGCTCGAGGAGCTCTTCGGAAGCCCCGGAGAACACGACTCCTCCGCCGACATACAGGATCGGCTTCCGGGCTTTGGCGATGGCCTCGGCCGCTTGCTTGATCTGCCATTTGTTTCCATCGTACGTCGGGTTGTACCCTCTGATCGACACGGACCCAGGATACTTGAAGTCCGTCTTGTTCATGGACACGTCTTTGGGAATGTCCACTAGAACCGGCCCCGGTCGGCCGGTCGTCGCGACGTAGAAGGCCTCTTTGATCGTCACGGCGAGATCATTCACATCCTTCACAAGGAAATTGTACTTGGTGCAGGGTCGGCTCAGGCCGATGTTGTCTGCCTCTTGAAAAGCATCATTCCCGATCAGGCTCGTCGGCACCTGGCCGGAAAAGCAGACGAGCGGGACCGAATCCATAGAGGCGTCAACCAACGCCGTGACGACATTGCTCATGCCGGGTCCAGACGTCACCAGCGCCACGCCCGGTTTTCCCGTCGCCTTTGCATATCCCTCGGCCATGTGGCCGGCGCCCTGTTCATGGCGGGTGAGGATCACGTCGATGTCCTTCTGCTGGTGGAGGACGTCAAATATTTTGAGCACGACCCCCCCGGGTAAGGCAAAGAGCGTTTTCACTCCCTCTCGTTTGAGACACTCGACGAAAATTTCTGCCCCTGTCAGTTTCATCCTAACCCTCACGTCGCATTGGCTGTTGCTTCAGCGTGCCTGAGAAGTCACCGGCAACATTGGAGCATGCCGTCGCCGCTTTTCCGAGCGCCGCCAAAATCCAGCTGAAAAATCAATGGGTAAGAAGGCTCAATCGTACCATCCATGACTTTTTTAAGTCAATAAAAATCACGGCGGAACCGGCGACATGCGAGGCATCACCGCACCGTGGTATGCTTCCACACCGACGGCGGGGCCAGCAGCACCATCACGAGAAGCAAGGGCCGCTCAGTTAGGCGTTGACATGGTCCACGTCACGATCCTGTCCCGGCATGATTGCCATCTGTGCGAAGTTGCCATCGATGTGGCCCGCCGCCTGCAGACGGAACTCCCTTTTCGCTTGAGTCATGTGGACATCGCGAGTGACGAGCACCTCTCAGCCTTGTACAGTGCGCGGATCCCAGTCGTCTTCATCGATCAGGTCGAGACGTTCTCAGGCAAGGTCACGGAGCGGGAGTTGCGACGAGCCATCAAAAGGGCGCGCTGGAGAAGACCTATAAGCCGGATTCTGTCCCACCTCGGTTTCCATCCGAGACGGGGATGATCATTTCTCTGGAACTCGAGTTGCCCCGAGTTTCATGCGACCTACCCGAGGACCTCGGCCGGGCCAGCCGATGAGAAGCGGCACCGGTGCCCGCTTCTCGTATCCTCCTATTTGGTCTTGCTCCGGGCGGCGCTTGCCGTGCCGTCCGTGTCACCACAGACGCGGTGGGCTCTTACCCCACCATTTCACCCTTGCCTGAGCCGAATGGTGGTGATGCTCGGCCATCGGCGGTTTGTTTTCTGTGGCGCCGGCGTCGGATCACTCCGCCTGGGTGTTACCCAGCGCCCTGCCCTTGGAGTCCGGACTTTCCTCCCGCTGGTGGAAACCCTGCGGGCGATCACCCGGTCTTCTCCCACGCGCGCCCTCAGTATAATCGCCAAGTGATCGAAATTCAAGCACATTGACGAGGTACAGTCCGTTTGCTAGATTACTCCTCCAACCAGCGAAGCCATCACACCCTGAGAGCCCCTCTTTGACAATCAAAGAGCCCAGCGTCGCCAGCGGCCGAATCGGCAGTGATGAATCGGGGAAGGGCGACTATTTCGGTCCCTTGGTGGTCGCGGCTGTCTTCGTGAACCCAGAGATCGAACAGGATCTCGTGCTCATGCAGGTGCGAGACAGCAAGCGGATTTCAGACGGCAGGATCCTTGAACTTGCTCCCGATATCCGTCAATTGTGCAAGCACAATATCGTGGCCATCGGTCCACAGCGCTACAATGAGCTGTACAATAAGATTCGAAACCTGAACCGACTCCTGGCCTGGGGCCATGCCCGAGCCCTGGAAAACCTGCTCGAACAAGTGAACTGTGAACTGGCCATCGCCGACCAATTCGGCGATGAGCGATTCATCTTGAATGCTCTGCTGGAAAAAGGGAAGCGGATACGCCTCGTTCAGAGGCCAAAAGCTGAAGAGGATCTGGCGGTCGCCGCAGCGTCGATCCTGGCCCGCGCCGAATTCCTGACGAGGCTCAAGCGCCTGTCAGATGAAGTCGGTACCTCTCTGCCGAAAGGGGCCTCTCCCTCAGTCGAATTGGCCGCGCGGATGGTGTTGAAGAAACATGGGCGGGAACGACTGAACACCATCGCGAAAATGCACTTTAAGACGACTCTGGCGGTCCTGGCCACACCCCCCGAAGCCTAGACCGTCTCCTGCACATCATTTTCCGAATTGTCCAATGAGCCAGGGCTCACCTTGGCTAAATCCGCATGGTCCCCTTCCCAGTAGAGGATGCGGTGGCAGTAGCTGCAGGTCACTAACTGGTCGGACCGTTTGACTTCGGCCACCAGTTGCGGCGGAAGTTGCAGGCGGCACCCGGTGCAGATGCCATTTCGGACCGCCACGACGGCCAGATCCTTGCGCATGGCCTTGAGCTTCCTGTAACGCTCCAGTAAGGCCTTGTCTATCTCGGCCGCTATCTCTCGGTGCTTCTGCTCCAACTGGATCAGCTCCGCGCCGAGGCCAGCGAGGAGTTTTCCCAGCCGGCTCTTCTCCTGCTGAAACACATGTTCTGCCTGGCTAGCCTTCGCCTGCGCTTGCTTGGCCTCCTGCTGGTGCTTCTCGATCCGTTCCATCAGCAGGAGGATCTGCTCCTCGATCTCCCCTTTTTTCTTGTTCGCCATCTCGATCTCAAAGAGATGCGCCTGGTATTCTTTGTTCGTCTTGAGCTCCGTGAGGCGCCCTCTGAGTTTGCTGATGTGATCCTCCTGGGCCTCGAGGTCGCGCTCCTTGTCTCGGCGCTCCTTGACCAGCGCCTCGACCGAGCCGGTCGCCTGCTCGAGCGACTGCTTCGCACCTGTGAGGGGGACTTCTGCGGCCTGGATAAGATCGGGGGTCTTCCGCTGCTGGTCCTTGATCTCCATGATCCGGAGATCAAGCGTCTGCAGTTCGATGAGCGGTGAAAGCTGGGGGTTCAACCGTACCTCTGTATCAGGCTCAACTGGCGCGGCTCCTCTGACTTAACCTTTTTGTCCACAGGTTTGGTGGGCCCACCAGGACTCGAACCTGGGACCAACTGATTATGAGTCAGCCGCTCTGACCACCTGAGCTATGGGCCCAGTCCGGGTTTGACTCGCGCACCCTGTTTCCCCCAGAAGCAGGGCTCGGAGCGGCTGATTCTAGGCCACCGTCGAACCAGGTGTCAAACGAGCTGAGGCACACAGCCATGAGCCAAGCAACTCAGAGGCTCTCGACGAAACTCCTGAGTTTCTTGCTGCGGCTCGGATGGCGCAGCTTCCTCAGGGCCTTGGCTTCGATCTGCCTGATCCGCTCACGAGTCACTTCGAAGTCCTGGCCGACCTCCTCCAACGTGTGATCGGTACTCTCTCCGATCCCAAACCGCTTCCTCAGCACCTTCTCCTCGCGAGGCGTGAGGGTCTCCAACGAGCTGTTGATCTGGCGTTGGAGATCGTACCGAATCGCCGCTTCGAGAGGAGAAACCGCTTTTTTGTCCTCGATGAAATCGCCCAGATGGCTGTCCTCTTCCTCTCCGATTGGGGTCTCAAGCGAAATCGGTTCCCGAGCGATTTTCAGTATCTTGCGAACCTTGTCCAACGGCAAATCCATGCGCTCGGCGATCTCTTCGGGAGTCGGCTCCCGCCCAAGCTTCTGAACCAGATGGCGCGAGGTCCTGATCAGCTTGTTGATCGTTTCGATCATGTGGACCGGGATGCGGATCGTCCTCGCCTGGTCAGCAATCGCGCGGGTGATGGCCTGCCTGATCCACCAGGTGGCATAGGTGCTGAACTTGTAGCCCCGCTTATACTCGAACTTGTCCACCGCCTTCATGAGGCCGATGTTGCCTTCCTGAATCAGGTCCAGAAACTGCAGCCCACGGTTGGTGTATTTTTTGGCGATGCTGACGACCAGCCGCAGGTTCGCTTCGACCAGTTCCGCCTTCCCCCGCTTCACCTTCTCCTCAGCCAGGTCGAGGTGGCGGACTACTTCCTTGATCTCATCGGCTGACACCAAGGCCTCCTCGGTCTCCAGCTGGCGAATTCGGCTCCTGGCAGCCTGAAACATCTTCTTGATTGGGTGAAGGGTCTCCTCGGAAAGGCCGGTCCTACGACGCACCGCGAGCAGATCGCGGCGACTACGGCCCAGCCGCCGCAACAGGTCTATGCCGGCTTCACCCGGCACTCCCAGTTTCCGTTGACAGTGTGAGAGTTCCCGTTCCGCTGTGCGGATCTCTTGCGCAAGGTCTCTGACCCGTTTCACCATCCGGTCTTTCAAGACCACATGGAGGTTGACCGACTCGATTTTCTCAACCACCAGCTGCCGGATCTGTTCGAGCTGATGCTTGACTCGACGCTGTCTGGCAGGATCGCCGCCGATATGCCGGCTCTTCTCATGCAGTCCCGCGAGGGCCGTCGACAGTTTGCGGACGCCGTTCAGTGCCTCAAGAGTCCGCTGACGGAGCTCTTCGTCGTCGCGTTCGACCTCCTCTTGCTCGAATTCCTCGTCAGAGACCGGCACAATCTCGCGGACGCTGATTTTCCCGGCTTTGAGCTTGTCCCTCAGCGAGAGGACAAACTCAATGGTCATCGGCATCCCGTAGACGGCAGAGGCGATGTCCTTTTTCCCTTCCTCGATGCGCTTGGCGATCTCGATCTCGCCCTCCCGACTCAGCAGAGCGACGCTGCCCATCTCCTTCAGATACAGCCGGACAGGATCATCGGTCCGGCTGAGCACCCCCGGAGTCAGATCGATCTCCTTCTCCCCCTCCTCCAGCGCCTCGCTCTCTTCAATTTCCTCGACCGCCTCCTCACCGTCAGCCGCCTTTTGATACCGCTCCCCCTCGGCAGTGTCGATGATCTCGATGTCCATCTCACCAAACATGGTCATGAGGTTGCCGAGCTGCTCGGACGACACCATTTCGGCAGGCAAGGTGCTGTTCAACTCGTCGTAGGTCAGGAAGCCCTTCTCCTTCCCCAGGGAGATGAGTTTCTTGACTTCGCCGAGTAATTGGTCTTTCGGCATCATGACTCCTTACGAAGAGGAGGTTCGACAGTCGGACAGGCGCGAACCGGCCTTGGTGACGCGCAGGACATTGACCTGATCATTCAATCGCCGCGCGTCTTCTGCCCGCCCTTCCCGCTCCGCCGCTTTGAGCTGACCGATCAATTCCTCAAGGGCTCTCTCGCGCCGTTTCCGCTCCAGCGTCTGCAGGCACCCCCGGACATAGGCCGGGACATCGTCATAATGGCGTTCAGCCATCGATAACTCGGCAGCCACGGATCCGCATTCCGGATCGCCCAGCGCCTCGTCCAGCAGTTCCCGCAGGAGCACCCGGCCGTCATTCCCGACATGCCGATGGGCGATCTCCACGATCCGTCGGCAGACCGGCACCAAGAACGCCTCGATGTCCAGCTCCCGAAGATCCCCCGCACTCAGCTGACCCTGCAGCAAGAGGTGAACCAGGTCCCGCTCTTCAGGACTCCCCTTGAAGCGGCTGTCCACCGCTGTCCGAGTCGCTGGCTTCATTCCCTTGCGACCCTCCTGAGGCAGCAGCTCGGGATACCGTTCGATCAGGCGCTTCTGGCTGATCCCGAGTCGTTCCGCGACGCGCCGAAGGCATTCTTCTTTCTCAATTCGGTGCTCAGTCTTCTGCAGGATGCGCAGAATGTCGTCCACGCTCCGGACCCGATCCTCCACCGTTCCCGACCCAGCCCGCTGCAGACTCTGCTCGACGGCAAAGTCAAGCAGGCTGGGGGCACGCTCCTGGAGCTGAAGAAATAATTCGGCTCCGTGCTTCCTGACAAACGTGTCCGGATCGTCACCCTCAGGAAGCGACACGACTCTGACGCCGATCCCGCTGCCCTTGAAAAGATCCAGCGTCCGCAAAGCGGCCCGCACGCCGGCCGGGTCCGGATCAAACAGCAACACCACATTCGTGACGAACCGACGAATCGTCTCAACATGGTCGGGGGTCAAGGCCGTGCCCAGGGTCGCCGCCACGTTCTGAATCCCTGCCTGATGCAGGGCGATGGCGTCGAAATACCCTTCCACGATGATCAGCGTCGCCATGCGGCCAGCTGCCTCGCGCGCCCGTTCCAATCCATACAACACCCGACCCTTGCTGAAGAGCGGCGTGTCCGGAGAGTTCAAGTATTTCGGCGTCCCATCCCCCAGCACCCGTCCCCCGAACCCGACGACCTGCTTGCGGAGGTCGCGGATCGGAAACATGACACGGTCGCGAAACTGGTCATAATATCCTGCGGCATCTTGCTGGCGGTAATTGGACTGTTCCTTCCTTTTGACCAACCCTGCCGAGGCCAGTTCCTCGGGGGTATAGCCTTCTTTAGTTAGATTCCTGATCAGTCCATCCCATGCTGGGAGGGAGAGGCCCAAGCCAAATGCTTCGATCGTCTCATGCAGAATGCCACGCTCAGTAAGGTACGTAACAGCCTCTTTACCCAAATCTGGATCCAACAGATTGCGATGAAACCAGGCTGCGGCCGATTCATTCACCTTTACCAAGTGCTCCCGGACCCCCGATTCTTGCGACAGCCGGCTATCTGAACTCACGGGAACCGCAATCCCAGCCCGGCGGCCTAACTCGCGCACCACCTCCGGAAACGTCATCCCCTCCTTCTTCATCAGGAAGGCGAACACATTTCCCCCCTCATGGCAGCCGAAGCAGTAAAAGATCTGTTTCGACGGGCTGACGGTAAAGGAGGGAGTTTTTTCGTGATGGAAGGGACACAGGCCTTTGAAATTCTGGCCCGTCTTGGAGAGGGTCACGTGGCCGGATACTACGTCTGCGATATCAATTCGCTCCTTGATGTGGTCGATCACGTCTTGAGGAATGAGACCGTGGCTCACCGCCGATTCTGCTCCTGTCCCTCTACTGATACCTCGAACCGAGCCACTCGACGTTGAACGGGAAGGGCTTGAAAAAGCGATAAATTGACCCTGCAATTTAACAGACGGAAGAAAGCGGTGTCAACGGGACGGGGGAGAGGGTGTGACGAACTGCCCTTCGTGCTCGCGCAGCCCGCACGATCAGAATGTGCTCGCTGGACGCGCGCAGTGAAGGGCAGCCCGTCACCCTCTCAGGTGCAGATAAGGTGAGGAAAAGGTTTTTGTCGACCTTTTCCTCACTCAGAACGTAAGCGTGCCGGATACCGGCCGAGGCCCCGCTGCTGCGGCGAAGTCCGCTTGAGCCTGGCACACCCACCCCTTCTTGACCAAATCGAGGGGGCTCGCTACTATGGCAACAAGTCTAAACGAGGAAGGCTATCCAAATGGCGAAGACAAAGGCGAGAGCAAAAGGGAAGAAAGCGGCCATCGGGATCTCCCGGGAAGTGTGGGAGTGGGCCAAGGCCAACCCACGGTATGAAAGCCTGATGGAAGAGCTGGAGGACCTTGAAGATCTACGGCGCGAAAAGGCGAAAAAGGGGAAAGGTCTTCCCTTCGCTGATGTGTTAAAGGAGTACGAGCTCGCCCACCACGTCCACCTTGCTCGATAATGGCCTACGAGGTTCTCCTTCAACCTCGCGCTCGCAGAGAGTTCCTCGCCCTCCCTCCCCACATCGCCAGAAAAATCACTCAGGCCCTTCAAACCCTTGAGCAGAATCCACGATCCCATCAATCCATCAAGTTGTCAGGAGGCGACGGCTACCGCCTCCGAGTCGGTGACTATCGCATCCTCTACGACATTGACGATCTGGCCAAGAACGTCATCGTGTACCGAATCAAGCACCGCCGAGAAGCCTATCGGTAGCGTTCGCGCAACGCGCACTATGCACACTCAGCTATTCGAGATATCCGATTCCATCGGTCGGCACGGGTTAGCCGATTGACTGGAGCAAGGCGCGCATCTCGGGAATTAAATCCACTCCCCCGCTTGACCGGCCCGATGCGGCCGCGTTGACGCCGGCCGTGAGGATCGGTTTCGCCTCTTCTTTCCTTCCAAGCGCGACCAAGGCGCGCCCCAGGGCAAGGTGCGAGGCCACATGCAGAGGATCGAGCTGAACCGCCACGCGCAGATGCTCGATCGCTTCCTCAAGATTCCCGCCTTCCTGCAGCAGCTTGTTCCCAAGACCGTATCGCCCCAGAAATCCCTTGGGATTCTTCGCCACCATCTGCCGGAACGCTTCGATATCCATGATGCCCTTTCTACCACATTCTGTTACAGCCCGATCGTTTCAATCCGCTGGATGTCTTCGGTGGAGAGTACGATCTGTTCGGCCTGGAGGTCTTCTTTCATATGTTGCGGGCTCGTGGTTCCGGTCAAGGGGAGCATCCCGATGTGCATGGCAAACCGAAAGATGATCTGTGCGACACCGGTTCCGAGCCGTTGGGCGATGGCCCGAACTTCCGGATCAGCAAGGACTTCTCGATTGGCGGTCAACAGCGAAAACCCTTGATAGATGAGGCCCTGGGCGCGGCAGATCTCCCGCACCTCTTTGTCCCATCCGAGCGCGGCATAACACCGGTTTTGCACCACCATGGGTTTGACCTTCGCCTGGGCACACAGCAGGGTGAGTTGTTCGGCCGTGACATTACTGATGCCGATCATTTTGGTCTTCCCTGCTTGATAGAGCCCTTCCATGGACGCCCACACCTCCCAGTCCGCTGCCCCCAAGCCACGGCGCGAATAGGGGCCGTGTAACACGTACGAGTCCAGATAGTCCGTGTGGAGGTGGGTCAGCGAGCTGTCAAACGACTGTCTGACTTGGGTCGTGAGATCGGCCTTGGCGTCGTACGGGGTGCGATGGTCCTGGCCGTTGACCGGCGTAAACTTGGTTTGGAGAAACAGGGTGTCTCGCGCGATCCCGGTCTTCGCGAGAGCCTGCAGGGCGTCACCCACCAGGGCTTCCTG
>JBOHOI010000098.1:0-10498 GCA_050731155.1 Nitrospiraceae bacterium
GTGAACGTGTTCGCCGCCATCAATTTTGAGAACCTGTCCCAGGAAATGGCGCAGGGGCGCGGTGAGCACTTGGCGTCACTCGCCACGCTGATGGGGGTGCCGGCCGAGCACCAGGCGGAGTTCTTTGCCATGACGCAGGAGAAATATACCTCTTTGATCCAGTCTGGTGAGGCATCACCGGTTGCGCTGGTCAAAGCGCTGCACGAGGTCATGGCGGGCCATCCGGTCCTCGCCAAGCTGTCCACAACCCGCTAATCCTCGCAAGGGGCTCCTGCTTTAATGCAGGAGCCCCTTTTCTTTTGCCTTCTACGCCGCCATTGCGAAAGCAAGCTGGACTTGCACTAGCCTTCCTGCTCATGGCCACGACCGCTGGGGCGATCGAGCCGACAGACAACTCCTATCTTGCCGACCTGATCCGCCGTGCCACTGAGGCCAGGCTATCCGAGGAACGGTATTGGCATCTGCTCGTACATTACCGTCAGAACCTCACCGGCGGCTATACCAGTGAACAAGACGAACCGGGATTTTTTTTGGCCCCCAACGGCAAAACCGACCCACAGGCTGAGCTCAATGCGACCCTCGCTCAGTTTTTCTCCGCCGACTTGGTCGGGCGCTCTCGTCAACCGGCCCAGTGTGCCTTTGTCGCGCGCTATCAGTGGCTGAAAGAACAACTGTCCTTCGATGATAACCGCCTTCCACCGCAGGCATGTGAACGTTTTCACAACTGGTTTGCGGAGCTGAATGCACAATCTGTGTCTCTCATTTTTCCGGCAGCCTTCATGAATAATCCCGCGTCCATGTTCGGCCATTCCCTGCTGCGAGTTGACCAGAAGGGCCAGACCGAGCAGACCCGTATCCTGGCCTACACCATCAATTATGCCGCGGAGCTCCCGCCCGACGTGGGGGTGGAGTATGCGATCCGAGGCATCTTCGGCGGATACAAAGGCTATTTCTCCACCATTCCCTACTATCTCAAGGTTCAGGAGTACCGCGACATTGAAAATCGGGACATCTGGGAATACCTGCTGAATTTTTCAGAGGGACAGCTCCGCCGGATGCTCATGCATGCGTGGGAACTGGGCAATGCCTCTTTTGATTACTACTTTTTCAAAGAGAACTGTTCCTACCACCTCCTGTCCTTGCTGGAAGTCGCCGATCCAACGTTGTCGCTTAGGGATCGGTTCCTGTTCTGGACCGTACCCGCGGACACGGTCCGGCTGCTGACGGAACAGCCGGGCTTGGTGAAAGATATCGCCTACCGCCCCTCGCGGAGTACGCAGATTAAACGCAAGCGGGAGAGGCTCTCCGATGAAGAACGAGGCTGGCTCGGCCGCATCACGGAGGATACGTCCCTTGCTAAATCAGGTGAGTTCGTACGCCTTCTCCCTGATCGGCAGGCGTTCATGCTGGACCTGGCGTCAGACTATTTACGCTATCGAAGCGTCACGGATGAGGCGAAGGCTGAGTCCTACAAGGAGAGAAATCGGGCTGTCCTCGTCGCCC
Source organism: Nitrospiraceae bacterium (assembly GCA_050731155.1). Lineage (GTDB taxonomy): Bacteria > Nitrospirota > Nitrospiria > Nitrospirales > Nitrospiraceae > NS-7. The sequence goes on from JBOHOI010000098.1 coordinate 1,504, forward strand.
GAAGCGAGCTGAAAGTGAAGTCCGAGGACTTCCGCATCGAACCCTTCACCATGCCGCCTGAACAAGGCCACAAAACTTCGCGGGCCGGTCTAGGCATTGGCTGGCGCAATGATGAGATCTTTGAGGAGCTGACGTTGCGGGCCGGCTACCATGACCTACTTGACCCCGACCCTGGCTACACACCCGACGCGCAGATCGAGCTGGCAGCGTTCAGCCTACGACACTATGAGCGAAGTGACCAAGCTAGGTTGGAGCGGTTCACCTTTGCGAATGTGCTCTCTCTGTCGCCGATGGACTCGTTGTTCAAATCCCCGTCATGGAAAATCAACGCTGGCCTACAGACGGTGCGCCATGATGGCTGTCGGTTCTGCAGCAACGGAGTGCTGAACGGCGGGGTGGGCGCGGCGGTAGAAAGCCACCTGTTGCGTCGTGAGGTCTATTTTGCCTTTGCTGAAGCGGAGGCCAATGTTAGCCATGCCTACGAGGAGAATCACCGGATCGGAGGGGGCGGGACCGTGGGTTTGCTGGCTAATCTGACTGATCGGTGGAAAGTGATGCTGTCTGGCAGCTATCTGCGCTACGCGCTAGGCGAGAAGTCTGACGATTTCCGGTGGTTCGTTGGGCAGCGGTACACGCTTGGGCAAAATTTGGCGGTTAGATTAGAGTACAATCATCGGGATCACGACAACGACGTCGTGTTTACGGTCCAGGCGTTCTTCTGAATTGTGTGCAGGAAGCATTTTGCGTGCTGTGTTGCAAGGATGGGGCAGGAGTCGTAAGCAAGCCTGTCTAGCAGCTGAATCTGTAACAGATGGGGGGCTAACGTTTCGCCGAGGTCCCGGCCGTACGATCGAAATACCACCACAGGCCCAGGACCGTCAGCACCGCAATGACTCCCCCAAGTAAGATCAGTTCCATTTGGCTAGTCCTCTGACTTCGAAAGGAAGACCGAGACCACAATCAGGACTGTTGCAAGGGTAAAGGCTGCCATCGCTGCGACGAGGGTGAATGCACTCAGATGTTGGCCGAAGACACCCTGGGCAAAGACCGCGATGTAGAGCCCAACGCCGAGCTTTTCACTCACATCGGCGACCCGCTTCCGCCTGCCTCTGTCCATGCCTTGTGACAGATTATACGAACCCTTAGGGAGTGTCAACCTGCGGATTCGCGGGATCGGAGGCTTTACGTATGCCACTGCGTTGGACTTGGAGGAAGATGACGCGGATCATTAGAGGAGCGCTGCCATGAGCGGCTTCCTCGATCAGCTCCTCGTCTATCATCCTGACCCATGGGAGGACCGTGACTGGGCGAGGATCAGCGGGCTGCAACTCGAAGACGTCTGGTTCCCAGCCGAGGATGGCACGCGCTTGTTCGGCTGGTACGTGGAATCGTCTGGCTCGCCGGCCGTGTTGCTCTGGTGTCATGGGAATGCGGGCAACATCATCAACCGTCTTGATAATCTGCGTGAGCTTCACCGGCTAGGCATCTCTGTTTTCCTGTTCGATTATCGTGGGTATGGTCGCAGTCAGGGGAGACCATCGGAGGAGGGACTCTACCAGGATGCGCTGGGGGCCTATGCCTATGTCACCCAAGCTCGCCGCATTCGGCCCGAGCGGATCGTGCTGTTTGGTCGTTCGCTCGGCGCGGCTGTGGCCGGTGAGGTGGCCAGCCAACGTCCAGCTGCCGGTCTCATCCTTGAGTCCGCGTTTCCCTCTGTTGAGGCCCTGGCCAGGGTTCACTATTTTGGATTACCGGCCCATTGGCTCCTTGGCGCGCGGTTCAATCTGGCTGACTGGCTGAAGAATGTGTCGATACCGATTCTGGTGATTCATGGTGACCGGGATGAAACCGTCCCAATCAAACTGGGAAAACAGGTGCTTGAGGCGGCTAAGAACCCGAAGTCGTTCTATCTTGTACCCGGCGCAGACCATAATGACTTGTACCTGGTCGGTGGGAAGCCGTATTTCCAACGCCTCAAACACTTTGTTCAGGAGGTCGTCCCGTAAGCGCGTCGGCGCCGCACTATTTGCTTTGCCCATCGTGGAGGACTACACTAGGCAACCATCACGAGGCTTAGGATGACCTGAGAGGCCTCAGCAGGGAGGAGGTGCGTATGAAACGGCTAGTCAATCCGTTGTGGCTGGTACTCGCGCTGTGTCTGTTCGTCGTTGCCTGCGAGTCGAAAAAGGAAGGTGCCAAGCCTGCCGGGGATGCGGGCCTCATGTCCCCCGCTGGTTCGGCCGGACGCATGGACAACGACGAGGGCGTCGGGCACTACAAGCAGGGCCACTGGGATGTGGCGGAAGGCCATTTCCGTAAGGCCATCAAGGCCGATGATAAGCTGGCCGAAGCCCACTACAATCTCGGCCTCACGCTGGACAAGATGGGCAAGCACGAGGATGCGACAGCTTCGTTCAAGAAAGCAGCCGAGTTTGCTTCGGCGAGTTCGGGAATCAAGGACTCAGTGATCCTCAAGGAGCACATCGGTAAGTAGGTTCCACTCAAAGTCACATGGGGCACCCTCTTGAATCTCTGAGAGGGTGCCTTTCTTCCAGCCTTCTGCTTGTCCCCGTCCAAGCTCACGCCGCATATTCTTGACGGCTTCACGTGGCGGAAATCACGCAATTCTTTTGAGCTTACGTAGGCATTCTGGTAAAGTGCGCCGACTCAAAACACCCCTGCCCCTTGCTTTCCCCCCTTGAGGGGGGGTAAGGGCGGTGGTGTGCTGGTTGCCGACCATTCAGCCGGAGCTTTGAGAAGAAGGAGGGACTCGTGCAGCGATGGGTGGGCGAATCTGTTCGGTGGGTTGTCTTCGTGGTGTTGGCGATTGGGGTGACAGGATGTACCACTGTTTCGGCGCCCCTTCGTGAAGTTCATTTAAGCGCGCCTCTGCCAGACGTTGGTGATCCTGATCTCCAGCCTCGCGAGCCAGCCCCACGCCTCGATGCTGGAGCAGGCGGCAGAGACGATCCAATCATCACGGTCGCTGCGAGCGATCCCGCTTCTTCCGCTGCTCCGCCTGACCAGGCCACGGAACAAGTTGTAACCCAGGAACCGAGCCGGAAGAAAGCGCAAGCACAGGATGAACCCTACGACCCATTTGCCAAACAGGGAGAGGCGCTGTCCGAGGAAGGGGAAGACTATGACCCCTGGGAATCGTTTAATTCCGCAATTTTTGAATTCAACTACAAGCTTGATAAGTATGTCCTCAAGCCGGTCGCGAAAGGCTACAACTTCGTGATGCCCGACATCGCGCAGCGCGGAGTGTCCAACTTTTTTCACAATGTCCGGTTCGTGCCGCGTTTCTTCAACAATTTGTTCCAAGCCAAGGTCAAGGGCGCGGGTCTTGAGATGGGGCGCTTTTTGATCAACAGCACGATCGGTCTTGGAGGGTTCTTCGACGTGGCCAGGAACCAGTTCGGCCTCGAGACGCCGGACGAGGATGCCGGTCAGACCCTGGGGGTCTATGGCGTCAAGCCCGGGCCCTACCTGGTCGTGCCGTTCTTCGGTTCCTTCACGGTCCGGGATGGGATCGGGTACCTCATCGATCTCGGGCTGGACCCGATCAATTGGTTGGTCTTTCCCTTCATCGAGATAGACGGGGTGCCATCGCTCATCGAACATAAGAACCGAGACACCTCGACGATCGCGCAGCTCGGGACCCGCGCTGGGTTCATCATCAACGAGCGGTCCTTGAACCTTGAGACCTTCGAAGGTGTGGAAGAGGCGACGCTGGATCTCTACAGTGCCGTCCGCAACGCGTACTTACAGAGGCGAGCCAAGGCGATTCAGGAATAACGTAAGGCGTCAGGGGTGAGGCGTTAGGGGTGAAAGGTAAGGCGTAGATGACAGTTGAGAGCCGTCCTTACTGCGAGCTTACACTCTTCCCCCTTACTCCTTACGCCTCACGCCTGACGGATCACGGCGAGTTCGCGGCCCACCTTTGCGAAGGCGCTGACGGCTCGCTCGAGCTGCGCGCGCGTGTGCGCGGCAGACATCTGCACGCGAATCCGAGCCTGTCCTTTGGGCACGACCGGATAGCTGAAGCCGATCACGTAGACTCCTTCCTGGAGTAACCGATCGGCCATTCGGGTCGCCAGCGTAGCTTCGCCCAGCATGACCGGGATGATGGGATGATCGCCTGCCACGATTGTGAAGCCCAGCGTCGCCAGGTGCGATCGGAAGAACGCCGCATTCTCGCGCAGCGCTGTGCGCAACGCCTCACCCTGAGCCACCAGCTTGAGCGCCTGGAGGGCTGCCGCGGTGATTGCTGGCGGCAGCGAGTTCGAGAACAGGTAGGGGCGAGACTTCTGTCGCAGCAGCTCAATGATTTCTGCGCGACCTGAGGTGAACCCGCCGGAAGCGCCGCCCAGGGTTTTTCCTAAGGTACTCGTGATCAGATCAACCCGATCCGCCACCCCCAAATGGTCCGGCGTGCCACGCCCCCCTTTGCCGAGCACGCCGGTCGCGTGGCTGTCGTCCACCACGATCGCCGCATCATAACGCTCGGCCAGCTCGACGATTGCATCCAGCTTGGCCAGGTCGCCGTCCATCGAGAAGACACCGTCGGTCGCAATCAGCCTCAGCCGGTAACCGGCCGCCTGCTTCAGCGCAGCCTCCAGTTCCGCCATGTCGGAATGAGCGAATCGGAATCGCGTGGCTTTGCAGAGGCGGATACCGTCAATCAGGCTGGCATGATTCAAGGCGTCGCTGATGACCGCGTCGCGCTCGTCGAGCAACGTTTCGAAGAGTCCGGTATTGGCGTCAAAGCAGGAGCTGTACAGGATAGTGTCGCCGGTGCCCAGAAACGTGGTCAACGCTTGCTCCAGGCGCTTGTGCAGGTCCTGCGTGCCACAGATGAAGCGCACGGAGGCCATTCCGTACCCATACTGCCGCAGCCCATCCGCCGCGGCCCGCAGCACGTCGGGATGATTCGCCAGCCCGAGGTAATTGTTGGCACAGAGATTCAGGACCTCGCCCTGCCCTTGCCCCTGCGCGACCCGAATTTCAGCTCCCTGCGGTCCCAGCAACTGCCGCTCGGTCTTATACAAGCCCGCAGCTCGAATCTCAGCTAGCTGGTCGGTGATGATTTTTTTGAAGGAACGGTGGGCCATTGACATCATTCGTTAGGCGTAAGGCGTTAGGCGTGAGGGGATAAACAAAAGCGTTCCCCTTACGCCTCACGTTTCACGCCTCACGGGAACAAAACAACTTTTCCGCACTGCCCCGACTTGATGAGATCGAACCCGCGCGAGAACTCGGCCATCGGGAACGTATGGGTCACGACCGGCCTGATGTCCAGGCCAGCCTTGAACAGGCCTGCCAATCGGTACCAGGTGTCGAAGAGCCGGCGGCCCGTCACGCCATAGACACGAATACCCTTGAAGATGATCTCGTTCGGGAGATCGAAGCAGACCTGACCGGTCGTGATCCCGAACAGGGTCACCCGACCGCTGTTTTTGACGGACCGGAAAGCCTGATGGAGGGCTACAGGATCGCCGGACATCTCCAGCGCCGAATCCACGCCCTCCCCGTCGGTGATGTCGAGAAGCGCGGCCGTCATCGCTTCAGGCGAGTCCGTCTTCGCATTCAAGGTATGGTCCACGCCGAGCTGCTTCGCCAGGCCGAGCCGGTAGTCGCTGATGTCGGAGGCAATGATCACAGCAGCACCGGCCACGCGCGCGACGGCTGCGGCGAACAGACCGGTCGGGCCGCACCCGGTGATCAACACGGTCTGTCCGCTGAGGTCTTCGACCAGCGCTGCGTGCACCGCGTTGCCGAGCGGTTCCTGGACGCAACCCAGTTCCGGTGGGATGTCGCGCGAGGTTTTCCACAGCACCCGTTCCGGCAGCACGACATATTCGGCAAACGAGCCATCCACGTCAATGCCCAGGATGCGGTAGTTCTTGCAGACGTGCGCCTGGCCGGTTCGGCATTGGAAGCAGACACCACACGTAATGTGCGATTCCGCGGCCACATAATCCCCAACTGCCACTGACGAAACTCCCGGCCCCACCTCCGCCACTTCGCCGCACATTTCGTGTCCGATGATCCGGGGTGGGTGGATCCGGCCGCGTGCCCATTCATCCCAGTTATAGATGTGCGCATCCGTGCCGCAGAGCGAGGTGGCCTTGACGCGGACCACCACTTCCAGGGGGCCTGGTCTGGGGTCAGGCCAGTTGCTGAATGTGAACCCTGGCTCCGGCGCAGTTTTGACGAGCGCCTTCATACCTTCATTATACATAAGTGGTCTCAAAGGCCAAACAATGTCTAACACAAAACGGTTGCGCCGCGTTCGGTTCCGCAGGTAGGATTGGCCCATGCCCGGGTCCGTTCGCTGCGATCTCTCTCGAGGTCGCGTCCTCTTCAGCAGCCTCGCCTTGGCCTTCCTCATCGCAGGTTCAGCCTCGGCCGCGACTCACGCCCCGGAACAGGCCCAGAAACGATCGGTCCACTTTGAGCTTGAGGGCACAGAAGGGAGCGGCGTGCTGCCTGTTGGTAAAGCCCTGGCCTTGTCCGTCCAATTGACCGGCGTGCCGGTCGGCGACGATCCCGTGGTGGCAGTCTTCGAAGGGGCATCCTTCGCGCGTCGGTTGGTTCCTCTGACGCCTGACCCGGATTCCGATTCGCTTCGCGCCTCCGTCACGCTGGAGCCCTATCCCTTGGGTCCCACCTCCGTGCAGCCGAAATACCTGCGCATCCACGTGGTCTTTGCGCGGCTACGCGAGATGAAGCTGGATCGGTTCTTGACCCGTACCCTCTACGTCACGATCGGCCAACCCCAGGCTGCTCCGGAGCCTGTCTCACTACCGCAGCGTGACCGGACCGACAACGGGGACACGGGACTTCCGCTGGATGAAGCTCAACCGGATGTGGCTCCTGTGCTGGACGAGGGCATTACGGAAGAGGATCTGCTGCCTCTTCCCGTCCCCGGGCAAGCCCAGGCCTACTGGCGGGAAGTGAGCCGTCTCATTAGCGGAAGTTGGGGCCAGGGGATCGGGCAACGCGGGCAGGCCCGTCTCAAGCAGGCTGTGCGGGTACGCTTCCGGCTGCATGCCAATGGGGAGGCGCAACTCATCCAGGTGGAGCGAAGTTCCGGGGCGCGCGGGGTGGATGAAACCGGTCTGCAGGCGATCGTCAACGCCCACCCGTTCCCGCCGTTTCCTGCAGATCTTGACCACTCCTCCATCGAGGTCCACGTGCGGATGCGCGCCGGTTTTCGAGACTCGATTCAGAACGCACAATCGGCGCTGCCCCGACGGCTTGACGCACAACCCTCAAGCCCTAACGGCTCCGGCTCAGGCCGATAGCTTGACGCGCAAAGTCCTGGTCAAGCTTGACATCGAGTGCATTAAGGCGAAACAATGACCTCAGACGACTGTGCCGGCCTTGGGCCTCTTGGCGGAGCGAGGGTTATCGGTGAGTGTCGGGACGGAACAACTCAGGATGGCGGTGCCGACCCGCTATTGGCACCAACTTGAGGATGGGCGCATTCAGTGCGATGTGTGCCCTCGTTTTTGCAAGCTCCAGGAAGGGCAACAGGGCCTGTGCTTTGTACGCGCGCGTCAACAGGATCAGATTGTCCTCACCAGCTACGGACGCTCCAGCGGGTTCTGCATCGACCCGATTGAGAAAAAGCCATTGGACCATTTTCTGCCTGGCACGTCGGTCCTGTCGTTCGGGACGGCGGGCTGCAATCTGTCCTGCCGGTTCTGTCAGAACTGGGATATCAGCAAATCCCGCGAGGTGGACACGCTCGCCGATGCCGCGTCCCCCGAAGCGATCGCCCGCGCTGCCCAGGAACTGGGGTGCCGCAGCGTGGCCATGACCTACAATGATCCGGTCGTCTTTCATGAGTACGCGATTGACGTGGCGCAAGCCTGCCGCGAACGCGGCATCAAGTCCGTCGCGGTCACAGCCGGCTACGTTTGCGAGGAGCCGCGCGTAGAGTTCTACCGCTACATGGATGCGGCCAATGTCGACCTGAAGGGATTTACCGAGCGGTTCTACAAACAGATTTGCGCCGGGCAGTTACAGCCTGTGCTGGACACGCTGGTCTATCTCAAGCATCACACCAACGTGTGGTTTGAAATCACCACGCTCCTGATACCGGGAGAAAATGACTCGGAGGCAGAACTGGAAGCGCTGACTCAGTGGGTGGTGGAGCAGCTCGGGCCGGACGTGCCGTTGCATTTCACCGCCTTTCATCCGGACTGGAAGATGATGGACAAGCCACACACTCCGCCTGCCACCCTCACCATGGCCCGCCGCATCGCGATGAAAAACGGCGTGCGCTATACCTACACCGGGAATGTTCACGATGAGGAAGGGGGCAGCACCTACTGCCATCAGTGCGGTCAGAAGCTCATCGGCCGCGACTGGTATGTGCTCACCGACTGGAACCTGGCTGAGGGCGGCTCCTGTCTCGATTGCGGCACGGCCTGCCCCGGTCTGTTCGAGAGCAAGCCGGGCAGGTGGGGAGCGAAACGTCTGCCGGTGCGCCTCAAGGATGTCACTGCTTAGGCGCAGGATCTCGTCACTACCGAGCCCTACCTCGCTGCTCAGCGTCCCGGATCTCCCGTTCAGCCTGGAGCCAATCCTCCAAGGCATAGCCGTCTTGGCCCCCCCGTTGCTCGTACAGCTCATAGGCCCGTTTGGCAATCCGTGCCTGAAGACCCGTGGCCTCTTGCGGCCTAGCGGTGAGCTGTGTGCCGCGGCTCCTGCGAGCAGAGGATTTGTTGGTCGAGGAAGTGGTTCGTTTTCTGGAGCTTGTCGTCCGTGATTGTTTCGGCTTCATGGCGCTGTTCCTTTCAACACCTTCAAGCTGACCGCTGGGTTCACTGTTGTCTCGGTTCTCATCGCATCGCCAAGACTCCCGCCCCTGCGATCGTGCCGGCCTTCAAGGCCTGGAGCGCCTCGTTGGCTTCTTCAAGCGCGAACCGTTGGGTGTGGGGGCGAATCGGAATCATGGCGGCCTCCTGCAGAAGGTCCAGCC
>JBOHOI010000099.1:0-10438 GCA_050731155.1 Nitrospiraceae bacterium
GGTCACGCCGGGGCTGGGAGATCTTTGCGCGAATGTGAAGGGAGTCACACGGATCGAGCTGACCCAAGGACGGGGGAAGGACACCAGACCCTCAATGAAAAAGTAAAAAATTAAAATTAAAAAGGCAAAAGGTGACTTCTCCCGCCCACACTTTTGACTTTTACCTTTGAACTTTTTACTTATTCAGGTTATCTGATAACCTGAATGGCCCGCCACCGTTCCGAGCGATAGCGCAAGACCAGCAGTCCCATCCGGATCGTCCAATCCGCGACCATCGCTCCCCAGACGTAGATCAGATCCAGGTGCAACCACAGGGCCGCGACACAGGCCAGCGGCAGCCGCACGCCCCACATGCCGACGGTTGTGGCGCCCATGATGTACCGGGTGTCACCAGCGCCGCGCAGCGAGCCTGACAGCACCATCGTCAGCGCAAGCGGAATCTGAAGCAGCGCCACAATCTTGAGGAACAAAGTGCCTAACTCGATCACGGCCTGGTCGTCCGTGAAGGCGCGAAGCAGCGCATAGGGGAAGAAAAAGAACAGGACCCCCATACCGGCCATGACAAAGGAAGCCAAGCGGTTGGCTTCCCAGTTCTCCAGCTTCGCGCGGGTGTATTTTCCCGCTCCGATGCTCTGGCCCACCATTGTGGCGGCTGCCACCGCGAACCCATATCCTGGCAGAAACGAAAACGCCTCGATGGAGAGTCCTACCTGATGCGCGGCATAGGCCACGGTCCCATAGAGCAGCACCAGTTTGGTGTAGGCGAGGATGCCGGTCTGTTGGATCACCCGTTCCCCGAAGACCGGCGCACCTACGTCCCACACTGCGCGCACGAGGTCCTTCCGGATTCCGACCGGTCGGACGAGGAGGCTGGAGCAGCGGATCAGGAGGAACAAGACGCCGACACTTTCAGCAGCCCCCACTGCCACTGCCGCACCGTTGATGCCCATGTCGGGAAAGCCCCATCGGCCGTAAATCAAGGGATAAGCTAGCAGTACGTGGAAGATGTTGACGCCGATCATCGCGTACATGGGCGTCCGGGTGTCGCCGGTTCCGTGCAGGATGGCCGAGAGTACCTGAATGAAAACCGTGAAAGGGATGACCAGGAAGATGATGGTCAGGTAGGGTCCAGCCAACTCGATCACGTCGGGAGCTGCACCCAGCAACGCCATTGTTGGCCGGTTGAGTGTCAGCCCAAGAGCCAGAAGGATCAGGGAGGCGAGGAGGGCGAGCCCGAGCACATGGACTGCCGCCTCACCGGCGTCGGCGAGCCGGCGGGCTCCCCAGAGCTGCGCGATCACGACCGTGGCGCCGACCGAGAGTCCCGCCACGAGGGTCATCACAAAAAACACCAGCAACTGACCGATCCCCACCGCAGCGATGGACGAGGCTCCCAGCCCTCCGACGAGAAAGATATCCAGGATGCCTTCGGTCCGTTGCAGCAAACTGCTGACGGTGACAGGCAGCGCAAGGGTCATGACCGTCCGGCGGATCTGGCTGATGCGGGGATTCACGTTTCGTGGAAACTTCTGGATCAGCTGTTCCAACATGCACCCTATCCTACCAGAAGCGTCGCTCCGAAGCGGTCGCCCTGACCAGCCATCGAGACCTCTGGACATTTCGGCGCTCCTTGTGTAGCCTTCTCCAGCAACATGCTGATCTTCCCTGAGCGGCCACTGCAGTTGGCTTCGGCCACCCCACGACTTTCCAAGTCAAAATTCCTCTCCGGCCTCCAATGCCACAAGCGACTCTATCTGGAGATCCACTCGCCTGAACTGGCCACCGAGCCGGACGAGCAGACACAAGCCATTCTGGACATGGGAACCGAGGTCGGCGCGCTGGCTCGCCAGCGGTTCCTGGGCGGCGTCCTGGTGGAGGCGGATCACCGCCATCCGACGGAAGCGTTAGAGCGGACGGCCGAGCTGCTCAGTCATCCGACAGCGCCGGCCATCTTTGAGGGGGCCTTTGAGTTCGACCAGGTCTTGGTTCGTGTGGATATTCTGGAGCGAGTCACTTCTGAGCAGGATGGCACGATTGCGTGGCGCCTGATCGAGGTGAAATCCTCCACGAAGGTCAAGGACGTGCACCTGAACGATTTGGCGGTCCAGACCTATGTACTGAAGGGCGCGGGCGTTGCCCTTTCCGGCTCGTGCCTGATGCACGTCAATACTCAGTATGTCTATCCAGGCGGCGAACTGGATCTGGAGCGACTGTTTGTCGTGCAGGACCTGACGGCGTTGGCGGCCGCTCGACAATCGGATGTACCGACGCGCCTGGCCGAGATGAAGGCCATGCTGGCAACTCCCGTTCCTCCCGCAATCGACCCGGATGGGCATTGTCACCAGCCGTACAACTGTCCATTCTGGGACCATTGCACCAAGGACAAATCCCTGCGGTGGGTCTATTACCTGCCGGGAGGAGAACGGGCCATTCAACAGTTCGTCAAGGAGGGGATCGAGACGATTGATGAGATCCCGCCCGAGTTCAAGCTCTCAGTTGTCCAGCGACGAGTGAAAGACAACATCGAATGGATCGGGCCCCGCCTCAAGGCGGCGCTTCAGACTGTACGCTACCCTGTTCACCATCTGGACTTCGAGACCTTCATGCCTTGCATCCCTAAGTACCCTTTGACGAGGCCCTATCAGACGATTCCCACCCAGTGGTCCAACCACATAGAGACCGAGGATGGGCAAGTGCAGCATGAAGAATATCTCTGCCTGGACCCCAAGGACTCTCGTGAAGAGCTGGCAGTGGCATTCCTGGAGTCCGTGGGAAGTGAAGGCAGCATCTGCGTCTATTCCGGGTATGAGCGGTCCATTCTGGAAAGACTGGCTGAAGCCCTGCCTGCACTCAAAGGAGATCTGAAACGAGTGGTGGTCAGGCTCTGGGACCTCTTCACCGTGATTCGGGACCACTACTATCATCCTGACTTCCAGGGCTCCTTCTCGATCAAATCCGTGCTGCCGGCGGTGGTACCGTCGCTGGATTACGGCGACCTTGCGATTCAGGAAGGGGGCGTGGCGGCGCAGCAGTACTACCGGATGCTGTTCCAAGAGACGGACTGGGTCGAGAAGATGCGCATCCGCGACGCGCTCCTCACGTACTGTGCGCGGGACACGCTCGCCATGCTGGAGTTGCGCAAGGCCTTGCTCTCCAAAGCCCTGAGCCTACCATCCTAGCAGCGCACCAGTTCTTGTAATTGATCCTGCCGCGCCCGCCTACCTGGCATTGGACAATTCATCTCATAGGGCAAAGGACAAATCGCTCGTAACTTGCTGGCCGAAATCCCCACAACTGCAGTGCAAAAAGATAGAAAAAAGTTGAAAAATAATTAATTAATTGAGAGAGTTTCATAGACTATTCTCTGCAGTCGCTGGACTCCAACGGCAACGTCCCGGGGTCTTCTACTGAGTACTCGATTATCGGGAAGGATCTGATCGGGAGTATCCTGCTCTGGAACGAGGGCGCCCGGCTCCTCAATGGCTAGCCGGAGGAGGTCAGAGGTGCTCGTCATCAGGATGCAGTTTGCAGATGACCCTGGAGCGGCGAGCCCAAGAGAAGCCATCGCATGGACAAGATTCTCAGGATTCTCGTGGTTGATGACGAAGCGAGCATCCGCGAGCTGCTCAGCCGTCTGTTAACGCGTCAGGGGCGCAGGGTGTTTGTGGCGAACGATGGGCGAACGGCTATCCAAATGTTTCGGCGGGAACGGCCCGATATCACCATTCTGGACCTCAACATGCCGGACTTGGACGGGATCGCGGTCCTGAAACAAATTCGTGCGATTGATCCCAAGGCTACCGTCATGATCTTTACTGGGTCGGGCACAGACGCCGCCGAGGCGCAGGCGCGCGAGCTCGGCGTGACGGAGTTTCTGGAGAAAGGCGGCTCGCTGGGGCCCCTGTCATAGGCGTGCAGGTCTCAGGAGACGGGTCTGTGGCAGAGGTTCAGCCACAAGTCCCTTCAGAAGTAAAATGGAATCTCGGAAAAAAGTTCTGATCGTTATAAATGCCATCGGAGCGATTACCGTGGGCACTTTCGTCCTTGACTTGCTCACGCCCCTAGGCATGGCGGTCTGGATTCTGTACCTGTGTCCTTTAGGGCTTACCTACTGGTTACCCCATCGGCGTGCCCCCCTCATTATGGCCAGTACCTGCTCGGTCCTGGTCGTGGTGGGTTTGATTTTTTCTCCAGGACGCACTTCGTTTGTAGTCATGGTAGCGCTTTTTAACCGGTTGATCGGGCTGTGCATTTTTTGGATTACCGCGATACTCATCCTTCAGTACAAACGAGTTGCAGAAGGACAGGTTAAGGCCCAGAGTTTACAGGCTGAGATTCTTGCGCGTCAGCAAAACGAGGAGGTTCTGCGAAAGGCGGCAGAGGAAATCCGTGACCTGTACGAAAACGCACCATGCGGCTACCACTCGTTAGACAAGGACGGCATCTTCGTTGCCATCAATGACACGGAGCTCAAGTGGTTAGGCTACAACCGCAACGAGGTCATAGGAAGGATGAGATATTCCGACCTCCTGACCGCCGATAGTAGCAAACGCTACCAGGCCAATTTCCCAGTTTTCAAGAAGCGGGGGTGGGTGCGTGACCTTGAATTTGAGATGATTCGAAAGGATGGCACGATCTTGCCCGTCCTTTTGAATGCGATAGCCATCAACGATACCAACGGGAGCTATGTTTCGAGTCGAATGACGGTGTTCGATATCACCGAACGCAAGCGGGCCGAGGAGGAACGCGATCGTTTCTTTACGCTTTCGCTCGATCTCCTGTGCATTGCTGGGTTCGATGGCTACTTCAAACGGTTGAATCCTGCCTGGGAACGGACGTTGGGGTACACGATCCAGGATTTGCTGGCGGCGCCGTATTTGGATTTCGTCCACCCCGATGATCGCGAGACGACCATCGCCGAAGCGAAGAAGGTCGCCGCCGGCGCCAAAGTGCTCAGCTTCGAGAATCGCTACCGATGCAAGGACGGGTCGTACCGCTCGCTGCAGTGGACGGCGGTTCCGGATATGGACCAGCAACTCACTTACGCAGCCGCACGGGACATCACGGACCGCAAGCAGGCGGAGGAAGCTCTGCGCCGAGCGCATGATGGGCTAGAACAGCGAGTACAAGAGCGGACTGCAGAAATTCTCCAGAAGACCCGCGACCTCGAGACCTTGCTCTACGTCACCTCGCATGATCTGAGAGAGCCGCTCCGTTCCATCGAGAACTTTTCACGCATGGTGCATGAGCGCTATGCAAAGCACATCGACGAAAAAGGCCGGGACTTTCTGCGGCGTGTCGTCCGCGGGGCCAAACGGATGGACCGGTTGCTGGCGGACATCTTGGCCCTCTCGCGTGTCCAGCGCATGGAGTCCCCGAATGAAGAGGTCGAGGGCGAGTCCATTGCGCAGGAAGCACTGCTACGTCTAGAGGGTCTGATCAAGGAAAGCGGTGCGAAGGTGCGGGTCGCGAAGAACCTTCCCCAGCTGCAGGTGAACCGAACCTGGGCGACTCAAGGGGTCTACAACCTTCTTGCTAACGCCCTGAAATTTACACGCGATGGTGAGCCGCCCGATATAGAAATCGCGCCCTATGAGCCCGGCAAGGATGACCCTTCGACCGTCGGCCTCGTCGTCCGCGATCGAGGACCGGGGGTCGCGCCGGAACATGCAGAGCGCATCTTTCAACTCTTCCAGCGGGCTGTGGGCCGGGAGGTCGAGGGAACCGGTGCGGGACTGGCCATCGTACGGCAGGTTGCGGAGCGGCACGGTGGGCGCGCATGGGTGCAACCCCGAGAAGGCGGCGGCTCAGAGTTCGTCCTCACGTTCGGAACAGGTGTGCACCAGAAAGGGATAAAGCCATGACTAGTCAACCGGTAGAGATTCTGCTTGTGGAGGATAACGAGGACGATATTGTCATCATTCATGAGGCATTCGCCGAAGCGAGGCTGGTGAATGTCATGAAGACGGTACGGGATGGAGAAGAAGCTTTGGCCTATCTGGCGCACCAGGGAAAGCACAAAAAAGCAAGCATGCCTGCTCTGATCCTCCTGGATATTAACATGCCGAAGAAGAACGGATTTGAAGTGCTCAAGGAGATGAAAGCAGATCCGCAATTACGACAGCTTCCCGTCATTATGCTGACCACGAGTGAAAGCGAGGAGGACATTGCCCGCTCCTACGCGAATGGCGCCTGCTCCTACATCAGGAAGCCGGTGGACTTTGATCAGTTTGCAAAGGTGGTCAAGCAGTTCGAGATGTATTGGACGTTGGTCTCACGGATTCCGTCCAACAAGGGGTGAAAGTCTTGCGCATCCTGCTTATCGAGGACAACGAAGACGACGTCCATCTCATCCGAGAGGCTTTGGCGGAGAGGAATGAGGCTGGGTTCGATCTGGAGTGGGCCGACCGGCTCGGGAAGGGGCTGGCGAGCCTGGCTACAGGAAAGATCGACATGGTCTTGCTCGACCTCTCGCTGCCAGACAGTCACGGACTAGGCACGCTCGATAAGCTGCATCGGCAAGCGCAAGATCTGCCGGTGGTGGTGCTGACAGGGCTGAATGATGAAGCAGTATCGCTTCAGGCCATGCGGATGGGAGCGCAGGACTATTTGGTCAAAGACCGATTGGACGGCGACATGCTGGTGCGTGCTATTCGCTATGCCTTCGAACGCAAACACTCGGAGACGGCACTCCGGAAGAGCGAGGCGCAGCTTCGCCAAGCGCAGAAGGTGGAGAGCATTGGGCAATTAGCTGGAGGGATCGCGCATGACTTCAACAACCTCCTCACCGTGATTAACAGCTACAGCGACATGCTGCTCTCTGAAACCGGTCATCGTAGTCCATTGCGCCATGGGCTCGCCGAGATCAAAGAAGCCGGGCTGCGAGCCGCCGGACTGACCCGGCAACTGCTCGCCTTTAGTCGGCAACAGGTCCTGGAACCAAAGGTGCTGGACCTCAATGCGGTCGTCCAGAACATAATGAAGCTCGTGCGGCGCTTGATTGGCGAGGACATCAACTTGAGCATTTGCCCGGAGCCGACCTTAGGACGCGTGAAAGCTGACCCCGGGCAGGTCGAACAGATGATCATGAACCTGGCAGTCAATGCGCGAGATGCCATGCCTCAGGGCGGGCAGTTAACTATTGAGAGCACGAACGTCGAACTGGATGACACCTCTTCCAGGAAACAAGGTTCCATTCTGCCCGGTCCCTACGTCATGCTCACAGTGAGCGACACGGGATGCGGGATGGATGCGCAGACTCAGGCCCGCATCTTTGAGCCGTTCTTTACCACGAAGGAACCTGGCCGGGGAACCGGCCTTGGTCTATCCACGGTCTACGGGATTGTTAAACAGAGCGGCGGCCACATTGACGTCTCGAGCGAGTTAGAGCGGGGCACCACCTTTAAAATTTTCCTGCCACGGGTTGAGGATGAAGTTGAGTTGTCCGAGCCGGCTCCTGCTCGTCCTGAGGTCCTCCGAGGGACCGAAACTATCCTACTTGTTGAGGACGACGAGATGGTTCGAGCCCTGGGACTGACCATCCTCCAGCTGCGCGGCTACACCATTCTTGAAGCAAGGAATGCCAAGGAAGCGCTTCATCTTGCTGAGGAGCACCAAGGACCAATTCATTTGATGCTCACTGATACGGTCATGCCGGGGCTTAGCGGGCCAGAGCTGGCCGAACGTCTGGCATCCATTCGGCCTGAAACGAAGGTGCTGTACACTTCCGGTTATACAGACAAAGTGAAGACTCATCATTTGATGGCTCTTTCGGCCGCCTTTCTTCAGAAGCCATATACACCAGAAACATTGACACGCAAAATACGCGAGGTATTGAACTCGTCCCAGGAACCAACACACCCGCGGCACAGATAGAAACGCGTTGCACGTTGGCAGAGGGCCTGTCCGAAGCCCGTGTCCACTAGAAATGAGGGAGCACGTAGGGGTAAAACCAGGCGGAAAGGAGTGGAAAGATGGCTAGGATCCTCGCATTGGATGATGACGCAAAGATCCGTGATCTGCTTAACACGCTGTTACGGCGGAAGGGGCATCAAGTCCTCACAGCGGACCACGGCCAGAAGGGGATTGATGTGTTTCGGCAGGAACGCCCGGACATAACGATCCTGGACATCGAGATGCCAAACATGAACGGGATCGAGGTACTCAGACAGATTCGCCAGATCGACCCCCAGGCCCCCGTCATCATTTTGACAGGGGCCGGCACGGAGGCCTTTGAAAAGCAGGCCCGGGAGTTGGGGGTGACTCATTTCCTGGCAAAAGGATTCTCACTTCACGAACTCGGAGACGCCCTCAACCGGATCTTGAACCGGCCCGGCAAGACTGCGTCGGCTTAGGCCGCTCCCATGGATCGTCAGGAATCAGTGAGAGATGCTGGGCTGAAGAAGCCTATGGGAGGCTGGCGCAACGGCGTTTCTTTAAAAGCCTGTAGATGGGGACCAACTCTTGGCGACCGTTAGGCTGGCCTTGGGAGAAACCACTTAACTTACCCCGCGCTTCCCCTCGCGAATCTCACACGCCGGCAAACGCGAATAGCGGATAGCAAATAGTCGGCATGCGTATGATCTAGATGCATTTCAGCCAGGCGAGGCCGTCCGTGGGGAGGTATCAAGTGAGACGTCGACGAGCACATCAGGCGAGGTCTTGGAAGTGGTGCGGGCTGTGCGCCCTCAGCGTCAGATGCCTTTAGGCCCGAGAACCGATTCCTTGGTCCCGGAGCACTCGGTCAAGTCGCTCCCGTTCCTCCAACCGCATGCTGAGGAATTCCAGGCCGAACTCCCGTTCCCGTGTCCATCGAACTTCTGCCAGTTGGACCCTTATCGGCTGGTCTTGATCAGGGAGAAAGAACCACACCTCCAGTTCAGTGACTGGTTGGACCCTCGTGTCGCTGCCGATCTTACACCCTTTGGTCGAGAGGTCCATCACAGTCCCCTCACCATCAATTAGGCCACCAGCGAAAAAGCTTCTGAAGTGAACCCGTAGGCGCGGAACCTTCCGCAAATCCATTGAACCCTTCTCCTCGGAACCAGAGGACCGCAGTTCGTCACGCATGAACTCCTCCGCGATAGGTACCACCCTATCCCGGTGTGTGAGGAAAATCTATGCAGCCTTCGGGGGGGGAGTACTACTTGCGGAGGGGAGGTTCTTTGGCCGTTCTGCGTGTCGATCATCTCTGAGGCTGCAGCATCCGCCGCAGCTTCGCCCCAACGCCGAACTCCACTTTGGTATCCCGGATCTGATCACTCACCTCATAGCGCCCTTTGCCTTGAGACTTGGCGTGATACATCGCCGCATCAGCATGCCGGATGAGGTCCTCAGGACGCTCGTGAAGATTGGTGCTGAGGGCGATGCCGATACTGCCACCCACATGGACGGGCTGCCCCACGTCAATTGGCTCGGGGAGCTTGCGCAGCACGCGTTCAGCAACGCGAATGGCATCAGCTTTCCCTGTCACATTATTGACCAGCAGCGTAAATTCGTCGCCGCCATATCGCCCCACGATATCGCCTTTCCTCAGACAGGCCTGCAACCGTTTGGCTACCTCTATGAGCACGGCATCCCCGGCCTTATGACCCAACCCGTCGTTGATCGGTTTAAACCCATCGAGATCGATAAACAGGATCGCAAAGAAGAATTCGTTATTATTTTTCGCACAGTTTACCGCCCGCCAGGCGTGCTCGATAAATTGTGCGCGATTGGGCAAGCCCGTGAGTGCGTCACACATCGCCTCGGAGCGGGTTTTGTCTTCGGTCGCGGTCCTCCGTTTGGACTCAGCATCGGCCATTTCAGTCGTGGTCCCGTAAACGATGGCCATTGCCAGTAAGATCGGAATAAGAAGGGCATGCTCGCTCTGTATGGAGCCGAAAAGATAGAGCAGCACTCCATAGGCAGCACAGAGTAGGCCACCAAGACCGACAAGCTGCCCAATCGACGGACTGTACGAGATCATGAGCATGATGAGGACATATCCGAGATACAGCCAGGGCTCGATCAACCGAGCTTCGTAAGTCACTTTTATAAGCAGGGCGGTATTCGCAACTGCCAGAAGGAGGATCGCCCCTCCCGTGTTCAGCATGGAATTAGGGAGGCAAAGGACCATAAACATGAACAGTATCGGCCCCATCATGAGGACCTTCTCATCTCTGCTGAGATCCATGAAGGGCACGTGATAGCTGAGCACAACCGTGAAGAGCACCTGGAGGAAGAGGAGGGGGAGGCGCGAAGACCTTCTATTGGTCGTTCCTTTCATTGGATTTCCGCTGGCTGTAAGATTCTGATTCATGGTGTGTTGCCATACCGTTCAACTCTATCACGGAAGGGTAATTTTGCCGACTGAAAACACATTTGAACACTAGCCCTCAGGAAGTCCAGAATTTCGGGTTTGCAGGGGCCCAGTTTGGGGGGCCCCACTGTGCCCGGC
>JBOHOI010000100.1:0-10336 GCA_050731155.1 Nitrospiraceae bacterium
GGGCGGATGCTCTTCACTGCGCGGCAGCGTCAGAGTAGCCAAGAGGTAGAGGCCGTAGAGGCTCAGGCAGCAGAGGATGGCAACGCCGCTCCACGCAAGTGCACGGCGGCCGTTCTGCCACCAATGAGAGATTCCAGTCACCACTCCCCCCTTTTTAGGTAAGCTATTGGAATCTTACGCCAAAACCTTCGACAAAGCGACCGCCGATCAGTTGAAGCGGCTGATTTTTCACGCGATTCCACCTATACTGCGGCCCGTCACGTCGTGGTCATGTGACCATCCACCACAGCAACAAGCACAGCAACAAGCGTACCACTTCCCCCCAACGGAGGGCACGAACAATGAACATCTTGCGAGCGTCTGCCGTGATGGTTGGCCTGGCTCTCTTAGTTGGAGGCTGCGCGAGCGGCCCCCAACCGGGCGTCGCCGGGGTCTATCAAACATGGGATGACGTCATCACCCGATGGATCGGCGCCAATAAGACGGACTTGTATTATGAACTTGGGCCGCCAACTTTCCACCCAGCAGAATTGAAGGATGGAGACGAGGAAATGGTCTGGGATATGACGATTCGGAGTATGCCGGGCCAAGCGCGAGAGTACAACACGCTTCCCCTCTACGGTGATATTGAGAATTGCAAGCTCGTGTTTTTTGCTGATTCCAACGGCATCATCAAGTCAGGGCGTCGCATCGGATGTGACTGACACAGTACCAATTGACTTCCTCGCCGTAACCGGCGCACACTGAAGAGCCTCGGCCACGCCAGAAACCCGGCTGGTGATCTTTGACGGCCGAATGTCCTACTCGCAGCACATCAAGCCGGACCAGTTCCAGGACCATTACCGGATCAACCAGGTCCTCTACTTCAAAGGCCACGACTAACCACTCATCCTGTCCATCTCCGTGCGCGTTCGACGACCGCCTGGGAACGATGGTTTTCCAAACTCTCGCCTTAGTCCTCTCATATCGGTGTGCCATCGACAGGTCTTATCGCCGCGCGGCATAATCAATCTAGTTTGATCGGAAGAGAGGGAAGCAGCGAGCCGGTCAGACGTGGTGCAATAATCCAGCCGTGACCTACGCGGATGATGAGAACTAGACCCCTAGCATTGTATCTGACGCTGATGGCCGGAGCTGCCGTCGCGCTGTGGACCAGCGTGTCATTCCACGCCCTCTGGCCGGACTGGCGTTGGCATCATGAACCGCTTCATTCGACGATGGAAACTCTCTCCGGTTTAGCCTCGATGGCGATGGCCTTTGTGCTCATGCTGAGAAGCGAGGCACCGGATAACAGGAAATTCCAGTCTCTCGCCGCCGGATTTCTGGGGATGGGGCTGCTGGATGTGTTTCATGCGATCGCCCAACCGGGCAATGGTTTCGTCCTGCTGCGCAATATCGCGAGCCTCGCCGGCAGCGTCGGATTTGGTCTGGTCTGGCTGCCCGATTCGGAGAAAGGCGGGCCAGAGAGTAAATGGCTTCCGGTGGCTGTCGTGACCGGAGCGCTTGCGTTTGGGCTCTGGACCCTGACGTTTCCGGAACACATCCCTGAGATGATCCGGAACGGTGAATTTACCCCGACGGCGGTGGCTCCTCAAAGCTTGGCCGCGATGCTCTTCCTCGCGGCGACTCTGCGCTTCCTGTTGGATCACCGGAGCTCCGGCAAGCCAGAGGATTACCTCTTCGCCTGCCTCGCACTTCTCTTTGGATTGGCCGAACTCGTGTTCATGTACTCGGTCCCTTGGGATAATCGGTGGTGGTTCTGGCACGTGCTGCGCCTCACCGCATGCTTCTTGGTCCTAGGCTATGTGAGCCGAGGATATCTCCGGATGGTGACCGATCTGAAGCTCTCACTCGCGCAGACCACACGCGCCGAACAGACAGTGCGCCGAAGCGAGCAACAACTTCGCCAGATGCTTGATGAGCGGGAGCGGATCGCTCAAGACCTCCACGACGGTGCCATTCAAACTCTCTATGCGATCAGCCTCAGCCTCGAACGATGCCAGAGGCTCATCACCACAAGCCCACAGGAGCTCGTCAACCAACTGAAAGCGGCGGTCGCCGACCTCAAACTGGTGATTCAAGACTTGCGCGGATATCTGGTCGGCTTGGACCCGCTGATCGCCAATGGGCGAGAGCTTGAAGCGGCGCTGGCCTCCCTGGTCAGAAGCATGGATAGCTCCCACCACCTGCGGTTTCTCTTGGAGGTGAACCCAGCGGCTGCGGATCGCGTGACTCCCGAACAGGCGGCCCATCTGCTCTCGATTACCCGCGAGGCCATGAGCAACAGCCTCCGGCATTCCAAAGCGAGGGCGGGGAGAATTGTCCTGCGTCTCGAAGATGGGGTCGTGCGCCTTGTAGTGGAGGATGACGGCGTTGGGTTCCCTGTCAAGTCCGTCGAGCGGCAGGGTCACGGATTACGGAATATGGAGGCACGCGCCCGAAGGCTCGGCGGCCGGCTTGAGGTGATCTCCTCGCCTAGTCACGGGACGCGCGTGGTTTTCGATCTTCCAAAGGAGCCTCTACATGCCCAGGTCTGAAGGAAAGCCGATTCGGCTGCTGCTCGTTGACGACCACGAGGTCCTCCGGATCGGTCTACGCACATTGTTCAGCGAGGCCGGTGGATTCCGTGTGATCGGCGAGGCGGGAACCATGGCCGCCGCCGTGGCCGAGGCGGCCCGCCTGAAACCGGACGTGGTGCTGATGGACGTTCGGCTGCCGGATGGGAGCGGGGTTGAGGCCTGCCGCACGATCCGGACGCAGCGTTCAGAGACGCGGATCCTCTTTCTGACTTCTTTCGCAGACGACGACGCTGTGCTGGCTTCCATTCTCGCCGGTGCCGACGGCTTTCTGTTGAAAGAAGCCGGCAGTGAAGAGTTGCTGTGCGCGGTCAAGACTGTGGCAAGCGGCCAGTCCACCCTTGATCCGGCGATCACCCAACGAGTGCTCGCCAGGGTGAAGTCATTGTCTGTCTCCGCCGGTGAGGACAAGCACCGGGAATTATCACCCCAGGAGCGACGAGTCCTGGCGCTCGTCGCAGAAGGAAAGACCAACAAAGAGATCGCGGCTGCCCTCGACCTGAGCGACAAGACCATCGGGCATTACCTTGAGAATATCTTTCAGAAGCTCCAGGTGACCCGGCGTTCGCAGGCCGCGGCACTGTTCGCCCGCCGGTTCCCCCAATAGGGGTATTCTCCCCTACCCAACTGCGGGAATAAAAGTTCGCTGCTCGCGTGTGAACTCCCCTACCGGACTGCTCTCGCGTTTTGTACGATCGTGCCAGGGCACCAAACAGACGAGAGGTGCATGCTTCTAATTCCCCAACTCCCAAGGAGGTTCCCATGACCACCTGTTCACTCCATAAGCGCGTACTTCTTTCTTCGTTGGCTCTTCTCGCGTGTGTGATCCTCGCGAGTCCGAACTGGCTCCAGGCGGCAGAGCCAGGCAGTGCCGGAAAGGTGAAAGTGTTGTATCACGTCGATGGGAAAGACCCTGAAGTGGCGAAGTACGCGCTGGCCCTCATCAACAAACACATCGACGCGGAGGGCGGACCAGACAAGATCGACGTGGAGTTGGTCGTCCACGGGCCGGCGTTGGAGCTGTTCGAGAAAGACAAGATGGACCCGGAGATGCAGAAGCGTTTCGACCAGATCATTGAAAAAGGCGTGCACGCGGAGATGTGCCAGGTGTCGATGAAGCTGTACAACAAGACACTGGACAATCTCGTGAAAGGGTTTGTCGCCACCCTGCACCCGGTCGCGGTCAAGCGGATCGCAGACCTGCAGCGGGAAGGCTATCTCTACATCAAGCCGTAAGGGGAGGAATGTCGTCATGCGTCGGATCAGTGCGAGCGTGCTTGCTCTGCTCATCGCCTTGTTGATGCCGATAGAACTGGGAACAGGTGTGGGGAGGGCGATCGCCGCGATGGCCGGCTCGGCGGCTCCGTCATTCGAGCTGGTCACGTTCGCGGGCGAGGCCTACGACGACCACTTGCTCAAAGGCGAGCCGGTGTTGCTGGTGTTCTGGGCCCCCTGGTGCAAGGTCTGCCAGCGCGAGCTGCCACTCATGGGACAATTTTATCGGCAGGACAGACCGGCGCAGCTTCGCGTGGTCGCGATCGGGTTTGCGGACACCAGAACGAACGTCGAAGCCTTCGTGAAGGCCAGGCCCAGCGACTTCGTCTTCCCCACCGCCTACGACGAAGACCGCTGGGTAGCTCAGGCCTTCAAGATCACCGCTACTCCGACGTACGTGTTGGTGGATGCCAGAGGACAGATCGTGCTGGTCCACCGCGGAGGAGGCCTTCTCCAGAACATGCAGTTCCGGGAGTTTCTGTCCACGCTGAAAGGATGACGAGTGCCTGGGGGTGTGAGACACACACGTCCACACCCCCGAATCCTATTTCACGGCCTCCATGATTGAATCGCTTCCACACGCCTCCTTATTGGCCGCTTTCTCCGCGGGCCTGCTCTCATTCGTCTCGCCCTGTGTGCTTCCGCTGGTTCCCTCCTATCTCATGTACATCACCGGTCTCTCCCTGGATCAGTTGTCAGACTCCACAGAGCGTCAGCGGCTGCGCAAGGCGATTGTAATCGGCTCGCTCCTCTTCATCACGGGGTTTTCAATCGTGTTCATCGCGTTCGGCGCTTCAGCCAGCCTGCTTGGTCAGATCCTGACGAGTTATCAAGACTTCATTCGGAAGGTCGGTGCGGGACTGATGATCCTGTTCGGGTTGTATCTGACCGGGATCATCAAGCCGAAGTTCCTGATGAGGGAGAAACGTCTTCATCTGCCGACCCGTCCCGCCGGCTACCTCGGATCGTTCCTGGTCGGGGCGGCTTTCGCCGCCGGCTGGACCCCCTGCGTGGGGCCGGTGCTGGGCACCGTGCTCCTGTATGCCAGCATCAGCGAGACCTTGATGGACGGCGTCAGCTTGCTGGCATTCTATTCCTTGGGACTTGGTGTGCCGCTGTTCTTGGCCGCGATCGGATTGGACCGCTTTCTGGCATCCTTCAGGCGAGCCCGGGCCTACGTAGGGGTGGTGTCCGTCGTCAGCGGAATCTTCCTGATTCTCTTCGGTGTCGTGATGTACAGAGATGCCCTGCCCCTCCTGACCGCCTTCTTTGAACGATACGGGATCGGTTCATACCTGGACATCGAAGGAGGCGGCGTCTGAATGTCACTGCAGCAGGCTACTGCTCCCCCTGGCTGATGTCCCGAACAGGACCCATCCAGTTGACACAACTGCCTCGTAACCATGAAGCCTGGAGGTCGAGCATGAAAGCTCTGCTGTTTGCAGTCCTCTCAATAATGCTTCCCGTTTACGCGCTTGCAGGAGAGAAAGGTCTCGTCCACAAGCAGAGCAAATACTTGGTCGCCGAAACCATCACCCGGCTCGAAGCTGTGCTGAGATCGAAAGGGGTTATCATCTTCGCCCGCATTGATCACAGTGGCGAGGCGGGAAAAGTCGGCCTCACGATGCGGCCAACACAGTTGTTGATCTTCGGGAATCCAAAGGCGGGCACCCCGTTGATGAATGCCTCACCCAGCGTGGCCATCGATTTGCCGCTGAAGGCGCTCGCCTGGGAGGACAGCGAAGGCAAGGTCTGGTTGACCTACAACAGCCCGGAGTACCTGAAACAAAGACACGATCTTCCCGAAGAGCTCATGAAACACATCGCCGCAATTGGGGCATTAACGGACGAAGCGCTGCAGTAAAGTGCGGGACTGGCTCCGGTCATCTGGTCTCGAATGCACAGACATGGTAACCTGGCCTGTACAGTTGTGATGCAGCAACTGGATTCAACAGCCAGACCGTCAGCGCGAGGCGGCCATGAGAGACGCGGATGAGCAGAGAGAGGTCCTGGATGATTCCCAACAATTATTAGGCGACCGGAGTCCCGAACCGGATGCGAAGAAGCAGCACCTGAACCGCCGGGCCTTCCTCACGGGAACAGCAGCGCTGCTCGGGATCACAGCAACGCAGGCACTGCTGCCGAAGCTTCGCGCCGAGTCACCGTCAGTCCCGGAAGATCCCACCCAGGTGCCCGGCGCGCCGCCCACCTCGTATGGGCAACGGTCGGCGTTTGAACAGGCCCAGCGGCTGGCCGGATCATCCAGCTCGCTCACCCCGCTGCAGGATCTCCACGGAATCGTCACGCCAGCCTCCTTGCACTTCGAGCGACACCACAATGGGGTGCCTCTGATCGACCCGGTCCGGCATCGCCTGCTGATCCATGGACTGGTCGAGCGGCCCATGATCTTCACGATGGACGAACTCAAACGATTTCCTTCCGTCTCACGCGTAGCCTTTATCGAGTGTTCGGGGAATTCGGCTGGTGAATGGCACGAACCCAGAGGACAGACCGCTCAACAGACACACGGGTTAATCAGCACCAGCGAATGGACCGGCGTCCTGCTGGCGACGGTCCTGCTCGAGGTCGGAATGAAGCCCGACGCCACCTGGATGCTGGCGGAGGGAGCCGATGCGGCCGCCATGACCCGCAGCATCCCTCTTGCGCCCGCGCTGGAAGAGGCGCTGCTGTGCTACGCCCAAAACGGTGAGGCCTTGCGGCCGGAACAGGGCTATCCGCTGCGGCTCCTGATCCCAGGCTGGGAGGGCAACGTCTGCATCAAATGGTTGCGGCGGATGAAGCTGGGCAAGGCGCCCTTTATGACGAGAGAAGAAACATCGCACTACACTGATCTCATGCCGAACGGCACCGCAAGACAATTCACCTTTGTGATGGAAGCCAAGTCCGTGATCACCAGTCCATCAGGTGGACAGCAGATTCGGCCTGGCTTTGTGGAGATCCGCGGATTGGCCTGGAGCGGGCAAGGACGGGTGACGCAAGTCGAAGTCAGTACGGACGGCGGGCGGACCTGGCAGAAGGCTCAGCTCCAGAAGCCGGTCCTGGCCAAGTGTCACACACGCTTCCGGTTCCCCTGGCGCTGGAATGGACAAGAAGCAATCCTCCAAAGCCGATGCGCCGATGAGACCGGCTACGTGCAGCCGAGCCGACAGGCCTTGGTCGCAGCTCGCGGTATGAATTCCATCTATCACTACAATGGTATCCAAAGTTGGAAAATATCGCGCGATGGCACGGTGCACAATGTTCACGTCTAGGCCCTTCTGGTTGGCCATGGTCGGAGGGATCAGCCTCGGAGTGGTCTGCACATGGGCAAGCTGGGCATCACGTGAGAGCTCAACAGGGTATCACCTGGGCAGTCCCGCCACAGAAGCTGAGATCAAAGCCTGGGACATTGATATCTCGCCAAGCGGCGAAGGTCTGCCACCAGGACGCGGGACCGTGCAACAGGGGAGGCAAGTCTTTGCCCAGAAGTGTGCCAAGTGCCACGGCCAGACCGGTGTGGAAGGACCAATGGATCGGCTCGTCGGCGGGCAAGGTACGCTGAAGACGGACCAGCCGATCAAGACGGTGGGGAGCTACTGGCCCTACGCGACGACGCTCTATGACTATATTCGACGGGCGATGCCCTTCACAGCACCGCAATCCTTGACGCCGGACGAAGTCTATTCAGTCGTCGCCTGGCTCCTCTACCAGAACGGCATCATCCCCGAAGACGCCGTGATGGATGCCCACACGCTTCCCGCTGTCCGCATGCCCAACCGGAACGGCTTCGTCCCAGACCCCCGCCCGGACGTGTCGAGGTAAACTGATTTCTCTTCAAGGCGACGCGGAAGCGTTCCGCCACGACACAGCTCGCGCCTCGCTTCGCTCTGCAAGCGCACCGGCGCAGACCTTCGTTACCGAGCCCGCGACAGCTTTTCATTGGCTGATGCGCCGCAGGGATTGCACTCTGGATCGCGCACAGCATACTCGGCGACGCTACGGCGGCGGTCGAGTTGAATCACGCAGCACTCTTCCAACATGCGTTTCAACTGCCGGCGACCCCGTTGCACCCGAGATTTCATGCCGGAGACCGAGAGCCCCAATCGCTTGGCGGCCGCGTTCTGCGTCAGGCCCTCCAATTCGACGAGCGTGACGGCCTCACGATACTGGGCTGAAAGTCGCTCGATCATCGGACGAAGGCAGGCAGCTAGTTCCTCGCGGAGCTGCCCGGAGTCCGCGGACGGCCCCGTGAGAGGCTGAGCCGTGGCTGGGTGGTCTGCATCCATGTCACCGGCCAGACCGGCAGGCACTTCGCGTTGCCGCTCCGGCGCGCGGTAATAATCAACGATCGCGTGGCGCGTAATCTGGAACACCCACGACACCAGCCGCCGGGGGTCCTTGAGACGATCCAGCCGCCGATACATCCGCAGAAAGACATCCTGCAGAATATCCTCAACCTCAGCCTCGCTCGCCACGCGCCGCGCGATAAAGGTCCGGAGCCCACTGTGCACCTGGAGCCAAATGTCACTGATGTCTCGTGTCATAACCGACCTTCCGTCGAGATGATCCATAAGGTACTGCCCCTCACGAGCAACCGCAAGCCTCTAGCTTGAGCAGCAGGTCGGCGTACAGCAGACTGTGTCCTTCAACGGTGTCATCACGGGTAGTTGCTCCAGCACGGTAAAGACTTCCCATTTGTTGCCGTCTGGGTCGGTGAACCACACCTTATCTTGCCTCGCGTAGCAGCAGTCGACGTTGTTCTCGACTCTCTCGACGATCCCTTGCTCTTGAAGGCGCCGTTCCCATTCGGCGACTTCACCGGGAGAATCGACCTCAATGCCAAAGTGATTCACGTCGCTGATCGCACCGGTCGAAGACACCAGGGAAAAGTTCAGCGGCGGCGCGGTCAGGTCGAACTTGGCGTAGTCCGCCGTCTGCTTCTGGGGAATCACGCCAAAGACCTTCCGATAAAACTCGACGGAGGTGGGCACATCACGCACGTTGAGAGAGATATGGGGACGCATGAGGCTTCTCCTTTCTCTGAGTGCAGGGAGGCTCCATGCCTCCCTGCACTCCTATAGACGGAGGACTCTCCAAAAGGACGCAACGGATCGTCTGGGACCTAAGACTTTCATAAAACAGCGGTTCGATGTAAAGTGTCTTCCCATGTGAGAGCGCTGATTGAACATGAGCATGGCGGCACAGATCAAACAGTTTGTGAAGCAGGACCTGTGGACGACTGACCTCGATACCGTCCACATCGTTCAGCGTGTGGGCATCCAGGCGCTTCGGCTGGCAATCGCGGTGGCGTTGGAAGTTCGCCATCGCCTGCTAGACGCTCGGGCCGCCGGCTTGGTCTTCACCACACTCCTCTCGCTGGTTCCCTTTCTCGCCGTCATGATTTCGGTGTTGAAGGCCTTCGGGGTGCACCACCAGATCGAGCCGGTGCTTGCCCAAGCGCTGGACCCGTTGGGCCCGAAGGGTCAGGAGATCACGGCCAACGTGATCGGCTTTGTGGACAATCTCAAAGTCGGGGTCCTGGGTGTTGTCGGCGTAGCAGGCCTGTTTTATACCACGTACTCGCTCATCAATAAGATCGAGGAGGCGTTGAACGCGATTTGGCAGGTGCGGCAAGGGCGATCGTGGGGGCGGAAATTTGCCGACTATTTGAGTGTGGTCTTAGTCGGACCGCTGCTGGTCGTCACGGCCTTTGGGTTGCTCGCGTCTGTCCAAAGCCATGCGTTGGTGCAGCGACTGCTGGAGATCCAACCGTTCGGATACCTGCTGGTCTGGACTGCCAAGTTGGCTCCATTTCTCTTGCTGTGCGGGGTGTTCACGTTTTTCTACAAGTTCATTCCCCATACCAGGGTGCAACTCAGCTCAGCGCTGGTCGGCGGGGTCTCCGCCGCCATTTTGTGGGGCATCGCTGGAGAAGCCTTTGCGAAATTTGTCGCAGAGTCGGCCAAGTACAGCGCGATCTATTCCAGCTTTGCCGTGTTGATCTTGTTTCTGTTATGGCTCTACGTCGGATGGCTGATTGTGCTCATCGGCGCCCAAGTCTCGTTTTTTCATCAACATCCCACCGCGTATTTGTTGCATCTGCTCTGGCAACAGAGGACCCACGCGTTTCGAGAACGATTGGCATTGAGCCTGTTGGTAGCCCTGACTCGTCGTTATATGAAGGGGGAGCGCCCGCTTCGCCCGCCCGATCTGGCCATTGAGCTCAACCTTCCCGTCTCCCTCGTTGAAGAGCAGGTTGAGCAGCTTGTGGCACAGGGCCTTCTCGGCCGCGTCGCCGAACCGGAAGGCGTGAGTTTGGTCAAGCCGCCCGAATTGATCTCCGTCAAAGAGGTCCTGGATGCAGCCCGGGAAGGAGGCCCAGCAGGGGTGCGGGTCCCAAGCGACTCCGGTGATCCTGTCCATGACGTACTGCGTCGGCGCGATGAGGCCGTCGAACAGGCCCTCGCGGGACTGACCTTGCGATC
>JBOHOI010000101.1:0-10253 GCA_050731155.1 Nitrospiraceae bacterium
GCACCGAGCAGAGCAACGGGTGAACAGCAGAAGTTTCTTGAATGATTCGGGCTAAGAAGGGCGGGAAATACTGAGCTTCTGCATCTTGGACTGGAGCGTCGTCCGTTTCATGCCGAGTTTCGCTGCGGCGCCGGAGGGACCGCCGATGATCCACTTAGCCGCCTGGAGCGCGCGCAAGATGTGTTCACGCTCCGCCGCTTCGAGTGTGGTGACAGGCTGAGCCCCATCACTTGCCGCTGCCTTCAATTCAGCGAGAGGGACGTGCAGTTCGGTCCCTTGGGAGAGAATGACCGCCCGTTCGATCAGATTTTCCAGCTCGCGGACGTTGCCAGGCCAGTGGTACCGGGACAAAGCGGTCATCGTTTCAGTCGTAATGGTTTCGATGTGCTTGTTCATCCGCCTAGCAAACTTCTGCGCGAAGTAGCGGACCAGCAGCGTGATGTCTTCCTGACGCTCGCGGAGAGGGGGACTGACGATCGGAAACACGTTCAGACGGTAGTAGAGATCGTTGCGAAATTGTTTGTCGGCGACCATCGCGACAAGATCACGGTTGGTGGCGGCCACAAGCCGGATATCAACCCGGATCGTCTTTGTGCTGCCCAGCCGTTCAAATTCCTGTTCCTGCAACACCCGCAGAAGCTTCGACTGCAGCTCGACAGGGATATCACCGATTTCGTCAAGGAACAGCGTGCCTTGGTGGGCCAGTTCAAAACGGCCAACTTTGGAAGCAATGGCGCCGGTAAAGGCCCCCTTCTCGTGGCCGAACAGCTCGCTCTCCAGCAGGCCGGTGGGAATGGCCGCGCAGTTCATTTTGACGAAGGTCCGTCCGCGCCGCTCGCTGCTGTTATGAATGGCGCGGGCAAGGAGTTCCTTTCCCGTTCCGGTCTCGCCCAGGATGAGAACCGTAGAACCGGTAGAGGCGACGATCTCGACTTGCTTCAACACCTGCTTCAGCGCAGGGCTGTCTCCCACAATCTCCTCGAAGTTGAACTCGGTGCGAATCTCATCCTCCAGATAAAGCTTTTCCTTGGCCAACTTGTCTTTCAGTTCGGTGATTTCCCGGTATGCCAGCGCGTTCTCCACGGCAATGGCCACCTGTTGTGCCACCTGGCTCAGCAGATCTATCTCGTCCGGAGCAAACGCGTCCTCATGGCGTCTGCCCACGTTCAAGGCGCCCCGTACGCGGTCATGGGCAAGGAGCGGGACACTGCAGAGGGATTTGACCCCCTCACCGAGCAAGCGTTCGCAGACTTTCGATTCCGAGGCCATGTTCTTGAGGTCTTGCACTGTAAATACCGCGGGCTTCCTGGTGGTGATCGCAACCCCAGATGGCCCCTTACACTGCGGGTCCGCTTGTCCTTCTTCGATAAAACTTGTGTTCTTCGTAAAGTCGAGCACCTGGACTCGGTACTGACGAGTCTCGGGTTCAAACAACACCAAGCTGGAGCCGTCATGCTTGATGACCTTCCGCAAGCAGGCACTGACGGCGGGGAAGAGGTCATCCAGACCCAAGTGGGAGACCACCGCGTTGTTCACTTCCAGCAGAAGTCGCACGCGGTCCCGTTCGCGTGTCAGTTGCCGCTGGGCAGATTGGGCGCTCTCGTCGTGCAACACGTTGTCCACGGCGACTGCCACCTGTTTCGCCACTTGCTGCATGAAGTTGAGCTCTGCTTCTTGATACGTTCTCCTTTGCAGGCTCCCGAACCCCATAGCGCCCAGACGTCGCAGCGCCGTGGTCAAGGGAACCGCACAGAAGGATTGCACGCCATTCTCACGCAACATTGGCATCAGTTTAGGGAAACGGCTCTCTAGCGCCACATCCTCGACCACCAAGGGTTGCTGAGTTTTCCACACCAATCCCCCTGGAGATTCATCTACGGGCAGTTCCAGACCTGGCTTGATCGTGCTGGGTACCGGCACCGCCAAGATGTGTAGGCGCATGACCTCGCGCGTAGGATCATGCAAGATCAGATTGATGTAATCAAACGGGACAATGCGAGGCAGCCGCTGGGCGAGATCGTGAAAGAGCTTGTCCAGGTCGCGGTGCAATGCAATGGATTCGGACACCTCCAGGAGAAGACGTAACCGGTCGCGTTCACTCGCCAGTTGCTGCTGGGCAGATTGGGCGCTCTCGTCGTGCAATACATTGTCCACGGCGACCGCGACCTGCGTGGCTACCTGCTGCAGGAAGTCCAGTTCCGCACCCCCAAACGCACAGGGCGTGGAGCTGCCGAACCCGATCGCCCCGAGACGGCGCACAGCGCTCGTGAGTGGAAGGAGGCAGTACGATTGCACCCCGATCTCGCGCAGAAGTGCGGTAACTTTGGGGAAGCGCGTTTCCTTATCGCGACAGGGCACGACTAATGGTTGCTGTGTGCTCAAGACCCATCCACCTGCAGACTCCTCTATTGGCAACTCAAAACCGGGAGGGATGCTTTCACCTTCTGCAGTTCCTAAGGTATGAGTTTTCATCACGTTCCGCACGGGATCGTGCAGAATGAGCGCAATGAATTCGAACTGCACAACCGAAGGAAGTCGCTTCGCGAGGTCTCGAAACAACGCGGTGAGGTCGCGGTGTGACGCAATGGATTCGGACACCTCCAGGAGGAGGCGTAATCGGTCACGGTCACGAGTCAACTCCTGGTGATGGAGTACGTTGTCCACAGCAACCGCGACCTGTTGGCCGATCTGCTGGAGGAATTCTACGTCCGCCTCATCGTAGGCCTCCTTCTTCAAGCTTGCAAATCCCATGGCTCCCACCCGTCGCAGCGCCGTGGTCAGGGGAACCTCGCAGAACGAATTGATGCCGTCCTCCTGCATGCACTGAGTGACCTTCGGCCAGCGACGTTCTTCGGCAAGATCCGGGACGAGAAGGGGCTGCTGCGTTTGCCAGACCAATCCGGCCGGAGTCTCTTCAACCGGCTCTTCATGGCCACCCACGATGTCGGCAGGAACATTCGCCTGGAGAGTATGTAGTCGCATCACGTTGCGCGCAGGATCGTGTAAGGACAGGGCCACGAAATTCACTTGGACCACCCGAGGAAGGCGTTGGGCGAGATCTCGAAACAGTTCAGTCAGATCGCGGTGTGAGGCTATGGCTTCCGAGACCTCAAGGAGGGTCCGGTGCCACTCGATCGACGAATCACGGCAACGTTGCTGAAGCGCACCACTCATGGGGCGTTAGTATAGCCGATTGGCTCCTCGCCACTCAACATGGCGCTCCCACAGCCACATTCCACCGCACTGATGAGGCTACCGTGATCGGAGAAGGGCCCGGCGCAGTGCATGTACAGGACCTTTGGCGATGGGGTATGATACACCCCTGTTTCTTCGATCAGGAGGTTCGGCATGGCGATAACGACTCCTCCTCCGGGCAAGCCGCCCGACGGCGAAGTGAAGCCTGGTAACGGCGAAGCGACCAAGGTCACGGACGTCGAGCTGCTCAAGGTGGTGGTGACTCGTGACGGGCAGAAAGTGACCGCCCAGTGGGCGATTCACCCCCAGATCAAACACGACCTGCTGCCCGATGAATGGAAAGAGCTCTCAGACATCATGTCCCAGGTCACGAACATCGTGGGCACCCGCTTCGCCCAAGTGCTGTCCAAAACGGAGCCTGACCAGCCAGGGTCCGCCTGATGCGTTGAACGATGAGTGATGAATGGAAGAGTCTTCCGTTCAGCATTCAGCAATCCGCATTCATCATTGTAAAGGAGCCATCGCATGGACACCTACTATCATCCTCACGATCTGGGCAAATTCGCGGACATGGGAAAGGGGAACAAGGAGCTGTGGGACAAGTTCTCGAGCTATTACAGTGCCGTCTTTGCCGACGGCGCGCTCACGGAGCGGGAGAAGGCCCTGATCGCCCTCGGTGTGGCCCACGCCGTGCAATGTCCATATTGCATTGACGCCTACACGCAGGCCTGCCTGGAGAAAGGCTCCAACGTCGAGGAGATGACCGAGGCGGTCCACGTCGCCTGCGCGATTCGCGGCGGGGCCTCGCTGGTCCATGGTGTCCAGATGAGGAATGTCGCGCAGAAGCTGTCGATGTGACCTAGGAACGGGGTACCGGGGTATCGCTTCGCTGGGGGTAAAGGGTAAGGTGATGGGCGGCGCAGGTTCCAGCCAAGCGGATTAACGAAAGGTGCATGCCTCGTTACCCCGCTATCCCGTTACCCCGGCTACCCCAAACGGCTATTTGGTGGTGGGCAGATAGCCGTTTTCGCGGAACCACACGAGCGCGTCACGGATTGCCGGCTCGACCGGATTCCTGGGGTAATCCAGCTCGCGAATCGCCTTCGAGCAATCGTACTGCTGCATGTGCCGCAGCATCTCCACGAAGAACCCGGGAACCGGGGCCTGACTTCTAAGCACGGTCCTGAAGGCCCAGTCCCCAAACTTCGATCCGTACCGCGCCAGCGCAAACGGGACCGCGACCATCGGCGCCATGACCCCGGCCACGCGCGCGATCAGCTCGTTCAGCTCCTTTTGTGTCGTGTTCCAATTCCCCAGCATATACCGCTCGCCGACTCGCCCCCGTTCTGCCGCCTTGATTAGCCCGGCCGCCACATCCCGCACATCAATCACGTTGACCAGTCCTTGAACATAGGCGGGCATCTGCCGCCGCGCGATCATGAGGATCTGTGTCCCGCTCGTGGGCTTACTGTCATAAGGTCCGAAGAAGGCGGTCGGGTTAACGACCACCGCTGGGAGCCCCTCCCGCGTAGCCTTGAGCACCTCGTCCTCCATGGCCGCCTTGGACATCAGGTAGGGATTGTCGGGGTACAGAGAGACAAAGGGGCAGGTTTCGTCCGCTAGTCGAGTCCGGTCCGTGGGGAATCCGATGGTTGTGAGCGTGCTGGTGAAGACGAGACGCTCCACCGATGCGCGCCGGACGGCCTCCAGCAAATTCCGCGTCTCGGCTAACGCTTGGGCGATGGCGCTCTCGACAGGCATGGTCTTCGGCGGGTAATAGCTGGCGGCTTGATAGACAATCTTGACGCCGTCACAGGCGCGGCGGAGCGATTCAAGATTGTTGAGGTCGCCTTCGACCCGTTCGACGTCCAGGCCACGCAGGGTGAGGAGGTTGCTGGTCGGACGGACCAGCGCGCGGACTTGATCTCCTCTGACAAGGAGCGCCCGCACAAGGTTGGAGCCGAGCTGTCCTGTCGCGCCAAGGACCAGAGCCTTCATGGTGAAGCCTTAGTGAAGTGATGAATGCTGAATGATGATTGATGAATGGAAGCGGAAAGGAAACCTCGCTGACCTCATACAGCTCATCGTAGCTTGTCGTCAATGTCCGGAGTGTTATCAGGCACGTTGTTTCGTTGTCCTTGCTGACGACACCAAGATGGCCATCAACTGATCCGCTTCATGGCAGATTGCGTGAATTTTCGCGCCCTCAACAATTCCTGTATCCGCGAGTAGCTCAAGCCAGTAAATCGATTCTTCTAATTCCTGTAGCCCGACTTCGATCTTGCTAATAAACTCAATCCGTGAGCGCGCACGGCTTGCCTCACGGTAATGAGCCCCAACAGAGGTACCGCTTCTCAGTAATTGCTTCCCCATCACTTGTGCTTCGGCTTGCTTCGGAAGAGTGGCGTAGAACCGCACAATACGAATTGCAAAGGCTTTGGTTCTGTTCAACAAATCACGCTTATGGTTCTTCCCTTGTTCGTCGGTCACAATCCCTCATTCATCATTCAGCAATCAACAATCATCGCTTCAGGAGGCGCGGAACGGCTCAAACGCCCGGTCCGCCTTGGCCGCCATGTAGAAGTCGCTTTCGGTCAAGCCGTTAATCTTGTGGGTCCAGAGCTCGACCTTGCACTTGCCCCAGGCCAGGTACAGGTCCGGGTGATGGCCCTCCGCCTCCGCGACGGCCCCGACCTTATTGACGAAATCCAGCGCCTGCGCGAAATCCTTGAACGTGTAGAGCCGTTCAAGATGGCCGTCTTTGTTCAGTTGCCAGCCGCGCTCGAGTTGCTTCAACATTTCCTCTGCCTTGGCTCGTTCCATGGGAGGAACACCACCCCGGCACGGTACACATTTGTTATCTGCCAGACCCATAACGTCCTCCTTGTCAGAGAAATGCACAACGGAGCAAAGTCTAGCAGCCCAAAGAAACGCTTCGCAACACTAGGCAATGCCCTGGCAGGATTCCCGGCCAGCTTCCCTCCGGCAATCCTCGATGACTTCTCTGGGAATCATCTTGAGCGCCAGCCCGACGAGTAGGGGAATAACCAGCACATCGTCCACATGACCAAGGACAGGAATGAAGTCAGGAATCAAATCGATCGGCGAGAGCATATACCCAACGGCCAATGCGAGAAGCCATTTGGCCGGTCGCGGCACGCGATGGTCCCTGATGAGAAGCCGATACGCCCCGATTTCGCGAGCGATTCGAGTGCGCGCTGATCGAAGTCCTGAAAACATCTTGAATGATTACTCTGCCTCTTCCGGCGCGCCGCCGGACATGGCCAGGTCGTCCATCTTAATCTTATCGGGGTTGAACTTCGCGGCGGCCTTGGTCATGCGGTCGAGTGCCTCGTCATACGCCAGCGGCGGGGCGGCCTTCGGTCGGAAGCGGATCGGATTGATGCGCGCCACGACAAAGCTCTTGAGATAGGGGCTAGTCATCCCCCTGGCCTTCAAGGCCTCAACCTGTTGAACCACCAAGTCATCCAACTCCAGCACGGCCCTGGCGCGTTTCTGCCGCACCTCCAGCGCGGCGCGCAATGAGCTCTTCAAGAACTCATCCACGCGCTTCAAGACCGGATGATAAGCCCCGCCGCTGAAGCGAGGCCGCTCTTCATAGCACAGACCCAGCGTAATGAGGGCCGGTTCCTCAAATTCCAGCGCATAGGTCTCCTCGGTGGTGTCATCCAGCCGAGCCAGCTCTTTGTACATGCGGATCACTTCCTGCGCCTTCTCCCGCAGGTTGTGCGCCTTCTCGGTGTTGAGCGCCAGGATCTGATAGGCCGCGGCAGCCTCCGGCACCACGATCGCCGTGATGCTCTTGGCGCCTAGCGTCCGCATGGCCGAGAGCCGATGATGCCCGTTCGGCGTCCAGTACTTCGCTGCGTGCCTCTCCCCCTCTACCCCGGCTACCCCTTTACCCCGTTCCTCCGGCGCCCGCACCGCGATGATCGGGTCCAGAAAGCGCCCGATCTTGCCGATCACCGCCTCCAGCTTCCGAACGTGCGTGTCCGACAGGTTCCGCTGATAGGGCGTGGGTTCCACCAGCTCGATCGGCAGCGCGGCCATCACCACCCACCTGCCGCCATAGGGCTCTCGGTACAGCGAGAGGACCTTCCCGCCGTCTCCCTCGATTGCCCGGTGGAGCTCAGCCACTTCGCCTGGCGGGGCCGCCGCCTGCAGCTCCGTCGCAGCCAGGGCGGTCGAAACTCCGGCCGGTTTCCTCCGCCGCCGCGAGCCACCCGCGACCCGCTCCTTCTTGGGTTTCTTCTCAGCCATATGGAGTAACTATGGTAGGGAAGGACGAGGGAAAAAGAAAGCCCCCTATTTTCTCTCTTAATTTCGCCGTCGTCTTCTGCCATAGTGAGCAAATAGGTGACGACTGAGCCCTGATGGCCCAGGTAAGAGAATGCCCAAGGTCTTGGAGGCGACATGATCAACAGTGTCAAAACGGCGGAGCACCTGACACGAAATGACTTCGTTGTGCTGAAGCGGCTCACACGGATGGCTCACCTGTTCCCGGGCATCGCGCTGGCCCTGGTGTGCTCGGGATGCCTCGCCTTAGCCGTGGGCGCAGCGGGCGGTGCAGCCGGGGCGGTCTATGTCATGGGCAAACTACAAGACGAGCTGAACCACCCGGTGTCCACCGTCCATCAGGCAGCCCTGGCTGGAATCAAGGACCTGGATCTGCCTGTGTTGCAAGACAAAGAGGACAAACTGAGCGCCAATCTTGAATCGGAATTCGCCGACGGCAAGCACGTCTGGATTGATCTCGACACAGTGGCGGACTCTCGCACCAGGATCACGATTCGGGTTGGCGTGGCGGGCGACGAGGTCCGTTCGCGGAAAATCCTCGATGCGATCAAGAAGCACCTCTCCTAAAAGAGCGGCGTCGAAGAAGGGAGGGTTCGCTTAGGTGCTTCGCATCGGCCACCGCGGCGCGGCGGGCCACGCGCCGGAGAACACGCTGCGTTCGATTGAGCAAGCCATCGCGCTAGGGTGTGACCTGGTCGAGCTGGACGTGCGGCGCATCCGGGACGGTGATCTTGTGCTCCTGCATGACGAACGTGTGGATCGCACGACCAATGGCAGGGGGACGGTCGCGCGCATGGTCCTTCGGAGCCTGCGCAAGCTTGATGCCGGCAGCGGTGAGCGCATTCCCACGCTGGAGGAGGCGCTCCGGGCAGCGAACGGTCGTATCGGACTGATCCTGGAGCTGAAAGCCGAAGGCATTGGTGGGCAGGCCTGCACGGTCGTTCGTCAGAGTGCCTTCAGCGGCCAGACTATCTATGCCTCCTTCAAGCACGAAGAACTCCTCCGCGTTCGGCAGGCCGAGCCCATAGCCATGACCATGGCCCTGTTCAAGCGGCTCCCCAAAGACCCCGTCTCCGCTGCAATGTATGTCCACGCCACCCATGTTGGCCTCCGTCACGATACGGTGACCAAGCCACTGGTCAAAGCGTTGCACGCGGCAGGTCTTCGCGTATTGGCCTTCACTGTCAACGAGCCCTCCGACATAAAGCGGGTCCGCTCGCTCGATGTGGATGGGATTATCTCGGATTTCCCCGACAGAGTCGTCCTCTAGCCCTCTGTTGAATCCCTGCCGGTCCAACGTTCCCCCGAAGCAGCAGAGTCGGTTCTTTCATTGACCCGGCTTGATGGTCAACAGTATGGAAAAGAATGCAAGGCAGTAGAAACAACACGGGCGACCGCTGCAGCAAGTCGCCCGTGAGTGGCGCTTAGGACGCCGAAATCCGTGTGTTGTATGTGGTGAGCGAGACCCGCGCGAGGAAGAGATCGTCAGACTTCTGTTCGGGGGAGAATCAATTGCTCCCCGGCGCTTGTGTTCCTCATGCTGGCGTCAGTTCTCCTCTCCGTGAAGGTGTGAGGCTGTAGTCCGGTTGGTCTGTGGTGCCATGAGGCACAGCCCATGGAGAACCGGCTAGCATGACCGAGCAGAAGCCCGCCCTCGACTCGGCGGGCCAGCCTGGCCAGGTGGAGTCAGGTCTTGCATCATCCACCTCCTCCCTCTTGGGAGTTATCCGGGGGACCTGGTTGACAGCTGCGCGCTGTCCGATCCCGCAGCTCAAGAAATGATGGGCCGCTGGCCCCTATCTACTCCTATGGGGGAAAAGTGTCAATGGGGTGAAAACCCGATCCCAGCGGGCGACCGCAGTGTGGCCTCGAGCCGACTACTCTGTGACCGTGTGATCCTTCCTCACTGTTCAAAAAACCTAAGCGTTCGTTTGCTAGTTCGAGGAACTTCACGCACATAGGACAGATCAACTGCGGAGTCCAAAAACAACCGTTTTTGAACCATAGGTTTCCTAACTCCACAATTCGTATCAGAAAAGGTATTCAACGCCGACCGAGAACAGCGTACTGTTGAAAGGAAACAGCGAGTTGGTGGAGGTCCGCTGTGTCCGGCGAAACCCGAACATCAGGGAAGTCCGGTCATTGAAGTTGTGGCTGAGTTCGGCGTGTCCCTGATGCGTCAGGTCCCGACGCCCTAGGTGTTCGGTATCCCCAACAAGCTCGCTCGTGAACCGTTTTCTCCCGTAGATATAACTGAGCGACAGCTCCCAAGACCGAGGCAAGGGGACAGTCACGGCCAGCTCTGCCAAATGATACTGATACGAGACGTCGTCGTTAAACCTGGTATCGCCTCGCCCGTCTGCGAGACCGCGTTCATACAAATATTCCACCGTTACCGTCATTCCTAACCCGATGGCCCATTGGATCGCTGGCCCAAGGGACCACAATCGGGTATCACGTTCCGCAAACGGATCGTCATAGAGGCGAACGCCGTAACGACTCTCGATGAGGAACTTCCAATGCTCTCCCAAGGATCGGGCGACTTCCAGGGACCCAATATGGGACGTCACGCGCTCGTCTTTGATCAGATGAGCGCCAGTGCGCCGTTCAAAGTTTTCCTGAATAAAGACATCAGGCTGGGTTTGGTACCGCAATCGCACCGAATTATGCTCTGAAAGCCTCTGCCGTAATTGAACGCGAAAGTCTCCATGATTAAAAATCGGCTTGTCCGTATAGATCAA
>JBOHOI010000102.1:0-10139 GCA_050731155.1 Nitrospiraceae bacterium
GGGGAGGGCCAGGGAGGGGGCGAGGTGAGCTGGTGTCGGACCGCATCGTGACGAGCCA
Source organism: Nitrospiraceae bacterium (assembly GCA_050731155.1). Taxonomy (GTDB): domain Bacteria; phylum Nitrospirota; class Nitrospiria; order Nitrospirales; family Nitrospiraceae; genus NS-7. The sequence continues at coordinate 59 of JBOHOI010000102.1, forward strand.
GGTGACCGACGACGAGCGCGGGCTCGAGGCGACGCTACGGCCGCAGACGCTGGAGGAGTACGTCGGCCAAGAGCGGATGAAGGAATCGCTCCGGATCTGCATGGAGGCGGCCAAACAGCGGGGCGAGGCGCTGGACCATGCGATTTTCTATGGTCCGCCCGGGCTCGGCAAGACCACGATCGCTCACATCATTGCCCGGGAGATGGGGGTGGCCATTCGATCCACGTCAGGGCTGGTGTTGGCCCATGCAGGTGATTTGGCCGCGATCCTGACGAATCTCCAAGACCGCGACGTGCTGTTTATTGATGAGATTCATCGGCTTCCGGCTTCGGTCGAAGAGGCACTCTACCCCGCGATGGAGGATTTCCAGTTGGATCTGGTGGTCGGTCAAGGGCCCTCCACACGCACGATCAAGCTGGACCTGCCGCGCTTTACCTTGATTGGGGCCACGACCCGCGCCGGGGCGCTCACGTCCCCGCTTCGGGAACGGTTTGGTCTGGTCAACCGTCTGGACTTTTACTCCTCTGCCGAGCTGCACACCATCGTGATGCGTTCGGCAGGCCTACTGGGTATTCCCATCGACCAGGAAGGCGCGGCCGAGATCGCCGGCCGAGCACGCGGGACCCCTCGTATCGTCAACCGGCTGATCAAGCGGGTGCGCGACTATGCTCAGATCAAGGCTCAGGGTCGAGTGACCCACCAGGTCGCGCGGGATGCCCTGGCCTGGTTAGGGGTGGATTCAGCTGGGTTCGACGAGATGGATCGAAAGATTCTCCTGACCGTCATCGAAAAGTTCGGGGGAGGACCGGTGGGAATCGAATCGCTGGCTGCCGCCGTCAACGAAGAAAAAGGCACTCTGGAAGACGTGTACGAACCGTTTCTCATCCAGTCCGGCTACCTGGAGCGAACCGCGCGTGGGCGTCAGGCCACCCGCCTCTCCTATGAACATTTTGGAAAAATGAAAGATTTGCTCTCCTGACCTCATCCAGCCCCGGGTCGAGCTCATCTTCCATTCCCCCGCGACAAGGGGCAGGACACAAGACACATCGAAGAGGGTCTCATCGCACAAATCCTATTGATAATCATTGCAAATCCTGTCCCGCTTCCGGTAAGATTCTCTGTCCTACAGAGGGGCGCATGGGGTGGGCGCTATCCGTGGGTTTGCAGCGCAGCAGGTCGGCACTTGGGGGTTGTTGAAGAACGCATGGGTATGCACAAGGACATTCAGCAGTACCGTCAGGCCATTGATCGGATCGACGACGAGATCCTCAGGCTGTTGAACGAGCGATCCAAGAACGTCATAGAAATTGGAAAGCTGAAGACGCAGTCTGACACGGAGGCGAACTTGCACACACCGGGGCGGGAAGCCGAGATTGTCGATCGGCTCATGCGTCAAAATCAGGGACCCTTCCCCAATGATGCGATCCGAGCCCTGTATCGGGAAATCATGTCCGCCTCGCTCTCGCTGGAGGGGCCGCAAAAGGTCGCATACCTTGGCCCCCGAGCCACCTTTACCCACCTGGCCTGCATTCAGAAGTTTGGCGAGTCTGCGCAGTATGTCCCCGTCAACAGCATCAAGGACGTCTTTAACGAGGTCGAGCGGGGGCGAGCCAATTTCGGTGTCGTGCCGATCGAGAACTCAACCGAGGGAGTGGTGAACCATACCCTCGATATGTTCATGGATTCCAGTCTGCTGATCTACGGCGAGGTGCTGCAAGAAGTATCCCATCATCTGCTCTCGAAAGCCGACCGTCCTGAGGACATCAAGAAGATTTATTCGCATCCGCATGCCATCGCCCAGTGTCGGAATTGGTTAGAAACCAACCTGCCGCATGTGCCGGTGTCAGAGGTCCCCAGTACGGCACGGGCCGCGGAGCTCTGCGTCGATGATCTCTCAGGAGCGGCGATCGCCTCGGAACTGGCCGGGCAGCTCTACGGCCTGAAGGTTCTGAAGGCACGGATCGAAGACAACATCAACAACTTCACCAGATTTCTGGTTCTCTCGCAGAAACCTTCCGAGCGCACAGGCAAGGATAAGACCTCCGTCATGCTGTCCGTGAAAGACAAAGTCGGGGCTCTCTACGAACTGCTGCGACCGTTCGCCTCTCACGGCATCAACATGACCAAGATCGAGTCCCGTCCCTCTCGGCGCAAGGCGTGGGAATATATCTTTTTCGTCGATATCGAGGGCCATCTCGAAGAGGACCGAGTCAAAAAGGTGCTGGAGGAGGTCAAGGGACGATGCCTCTTTTTGAAAATATTAGGCTCATACCCGGCGCATAGCTAACGAGCGTGGATCGTGAAACGTTATTCGTTAATCGCCGGAGAACACTAAGCAAGTCGCAGTGAACGATTCACGCTTCACGAATAACGAGTGACGAATTCATGCCGTTGAAAGTCCATCCTGACATCGCATCGCTGGTCCCTTACGTCCCGGGCAAGCCGATTGAGGAGCTGGAACGGGATCTCGGCATCTCCAGCGCGATCAAACTGGCATCGAATGAGAACCCGCTCGGGCCGTCGCCGAAAGCCCTCGCCGTGCTGTCTGAGGCCGCCAGGACGCTGAACCGCTATCCGGACGGCGGCGCGCACCGCCTCCGCGGCGCGCTGGCTGACCGATTCAAACTGACCCCTGACCACGTGATCCTGGGCAACGGCTCGGATGAGGTCATTGGCTTGCTTGCCCGTGCGTTCCTGGCGCCTGGGGACGAAGCGGTGATGGCCGATCAGACGTTCGCGATCTACAACATGGAAGTGACGGCAACCCACGGCGTCCCGATCGTGGTCCCCTTGAAAGAATGGCGACATGACTTGCCGGCGATGGCAGAGGCCGTGACCCCACGGACCAGGCTCCTGTTCATCTGTAACCCAAATAATCCGACCGGAACGATGGTGAGTGCCTCCGAAGTGGACGCCATGATGGCGCGCTTGCCGGAACAGGTCGTCGTGGTGTTTGATGAGGCCTACTACGAGTATGCGCGTAGCCGAGACTTTCCGGACACGCTTCGCTTTGTGAAGCAGAACCGAAACGCCATCATCCTCCGAACATTTTCCAAGATATACGGTCTGGCAGGATTGCGCATTGGATATGGGTTGACCACGTCCGAGATCACCGGCTACCTGAACCGCGTTCGCCCTCCCTTCAACGCGAACAGCTTGGCGCAGCGCGCCGCCTTGGCGGCCTTAGAGGATGAAGAACACGTCACCCGAAGCCGCGCCATGAATCAGGCTGAGATGGCCACCGTCCTGGCAGGGCTCACGTCGCTTGGCCTCCGCCCCGTGCCGAGCGAAGCCAATTTTCTCTACGTTGATGTCGGACAGGACGGCCGGAAGGTGTTTGAAGCGTTGCTCCATGAGGGCGTCATCGTGCGCCACATCGAGGGTCGTATGTTGCGGATCACCATTGGCCTTCCGGAAGAGAATGGCCGATTTCTGCAGGCGCTCAAAAAAGTCCTGAATCGATAGTCCAAGGACCGAGAGGGAACCATGATCATTGTCTTAAAGCCAGAGGCCACCGACCGCGAGGTTGACCACATCCTGGATCGGCTCCGTGAACTCGGGCTAAAGTCTCATATCTCAAAAGGGCAGGAACGGACGATCATTGGGGTGATCGGCGATGATCGAATTCTCCAGAACCAACCCTTGACCGCGTTTCCTGGCGTCGAGAGCGTCACTCCCATCCTGGCGCCCTGGAAGCTCGTGAGTCGGGAGTTTAAGAAAGACAACACGATCATCGATGTGAGCGGTGTCAAGGTGGGGGGCAGAAAGCTCGCGATCATGGCAGGGCCCTGCGCCGTCGAAAAGCTCGAGCTGACGGTGGGGATTGCCCAGGAGGTGAAGGCCGCAGGCGGCAGTATTTTGAGAGGGGGCGCCTACAAGCCGCGCACCTCCCCCTATTCCTTCCAGGGAGTGGGCCGCGAAGGGCTGGACTATTTACTGGAGGCCAAGAAGCGGACCGGGCTGCCGGTGGTCAGTGAAATCCTGGATCCTCGTGATATCGAATTGTTTCTCGAGAAGACGGATATCATCCAGATCGGCGCGCGCAACATGCAGAACTTCGAGCTGCTCAAGGAGGTCGGGGCCTACGATAAGCCGGTGCTGCTGAAGCGCGGGCTGTCCGCGACGGTGAAGGAGCTTCTCTTATCCGCCGAGTACATCATGTCCAGGGGGAATCGCAACGTGATGCTCTGTGAACGAGGCATCAGGACCTTTGAAACGCAGTATCGCAACACCCTGGACTTGGCTGCCGTGCCGACCCTGAAGGAGTTGTCCCACTTGCCGGTAATCGTGGACCCCAGCCACGCTACGGGTAAGTGGAACCTGGTTGCCCCCATGTCCAGGGCGGCTGTTGCGGCCGGAGCCGATGGGTTGCTGATCGAGGTCCACTCCAACCCCGAGTGCGCGCTCTGTGACGGCGAAGAGTCCATCAAGCCGACGAAATTCAAAGAACTCATGCATGATCTCAAGAAGATCGCGGAGGCGGTCGGGCGCGAGCTGTGACCAGGACCCACGTTAAACGTGAATCGTTAAACGAAGGGTCAAGCCGATTAACGAATAACGTTTAACGGATTTTATGGCGGTCCATTTCAAGCAGGCGGCGATCGTTGGGGTCGGGTTGATCGGCGGCTCGCTGGGGATGGTGCTCAAGCGGCAGGGGCTGGCCGATTCAGTGGTTGGCGTCGGCCGCCGGGTGGAAAATCTACGGACCGCGGTCGAGCTCGGCGCCATTGACCGGTATGTATCGGATGCAAAGGAAGGGGTTCGCGGCGCCGATCTGGTGGTCCTGGCGACGCCTGTCGACACCTATGAGCGGCACCTGAAGGACTGGGCCGCGTGCTTGGAACCTGGCGCCATTGTGAGCGATGTTGGGAGCGTCAAGGGGGCCCTCGTTGGACAAGCTGAGGGTCTGATCCCAGAGCGAGCGTATTTCGTCGGCGCGCACCCGATCGCTGGGCGAGAGAAGACCGGCGTCGCGGCTGGTTCAGCGGCCTTGTTCCGCGGGGCACCCTGTATCCTGACGCCAACTCAGAAGACGAACCGCCAAGCGCTCCAGACGATCCGCGAGTTGTGGGAAGCGGCCGGTTCAACGGTGTTGTCCATGGATCCGTTTCTGCACGATCAAGTACTGGGGGCTGTGAGTCACTTGCCCCACGTCGTGGCCTTCTCGCTGATGAACGCACTGGTCGAAATCCGGGAACGGACGGTGCCAGGACTGGACCTCCTGGCTTATGCCGGCAGCGGGCTGCGCGACACGACGCGCATTGCTGCCAGTTCCCCCGAGATGTGGCGCGATATCTGTCTCTGGAACCGGGAAAACCTGATCACGATGATTACGGTCTACGAACGTCACCTCGCGACGCTCAAACAGCTCATCCAGGCCGGGGACGGACCTGGTATCGAAAGGGAGCTCGAGCGAGGCAAACAAATTCGGGAGCAGCTCAACTCGTAGGACCCGCCAGACATTGATGACCTCACTCACCATCACTCCCCGGGGGCCTCTGAAAGGAGCCTTGTCGATTCCTGGCGACAAGTCCATCACGCATCGGGCCATTATCCTCAGCGCTCTGGCTGAGGGGCGGAGCACCATCGCAGGGTATTGCCGCGGTGAGGATTGCCTGAACACGGCTCGGTCCTTTCGGGCTCTGGGTATTCGGATCGACGAGAGTCCGGACCGCTTGGATGTCCATGGGAAGGGCCTGTGGGGCCTGTCGGAGCCGGAGCACCCGCTCGACTGCGGGAACTCGGGGACTGGTATCCGTCTGCTCACAGGACTATTGGCCGGGCAGGACTTCTTTACCGTACTGACTGGTGATGAATCTGTCAGGCACCGCCCGATGGGCCGTGTCGTCAAGCCACTCCGGGAGATGGGTGCTGTGATCTCAGGCCGCAAGGGAGGAGAACTGGCCCCACTGGCTGTCACTGGCCGCCGGTTGCGAGGCATCCCCTATACGTCCCCCATCGCCAGCGCACAGGTGAAGTCGTCCCTGCTCCTGGCCGGGTTATATGCCGAGGGCGTGACGCGGATCACCGAGCCGCGGCGGTCCCGCGATCACACTGAGCGTCTGTTCCGGTATTTCGGGATTCCGATCCAAGAAGACGGTCAAGCGGTGGTCCTGCAAGGCCGGCCAGCAGTCGGATGGCCGGCAAAAGATCTCTTGGTGCCGGGCGACCTCTCCGCCGCCGCCTTTTTCGTGGTGGGCGCCTGCATCGTGCCAGAATCTGAGGTGACCATGCTGGGGGTTGGGGTGAACCCTACTCGCACCGGCGTGCTGGAGATTTTGACCGAGATGGGAGCTGGCATCCAGGTGGTCAATGAGCGGGAAGAAGCCGGCGAGCCGATCGCAGACCTCCTTGTCCGCTCCACTCCCTTGCACGGAATCCGCATCGGCGCCGAGTGGATTCCTCGGATGATCGATGAGTTTCCGATCCTGTGCGTGGCGGCGGCCCTGGCGGAGGGCGAAACCATCATCACTGGCGCAGAAGAGTTGCGAGTCAAGGAAAGCGATCGGATCGCAGTAATGGTCTTTGAACTCACGAAGATGGGAGCAAGAGTGATTGAGACACCGGATGGGCTCATCGTGCAAGGTCTTGGAAAATCTGGCAACCGGCTGCGCGGCGCTTCCTGCATCAGCCATGGTGATCATCGTGTCGCTATGGCCCTCGCCATTGCGGGACTGACCGCTGACACACCAACCACTATTGATGATACAGCCTGTATCGAGACCTCCTTTCCAGGATTTTACGACAAGCTATTGAAATTATTGACAACATGAGTTCGAGGACTATAATAACCGGCCAGCAGTCTCGTCACTCAGTCGGCCAGAGGCGAGAACAGGGGCCAATCATTACGATTGACGGTCCGGCCGGAGTGGGGAAGAGCACGATCGCGAAGCAGCTTGCTTCGCGTCTTGGGTATCAGTATCTCGATACTGGTGCATTGTACCGTGCCGTGGCGTGGAAGGTTCGAGCATCGGACGTGGATCCGGCAGATCACCGGACCGTGACCAAGCTGCTGCCCGAGACCCGCATCACTTTAGAGCAGAGCGGCGATGATGTGCGCGTGCTCGTGGACGACCAGGATATGACGCTGGAGATCCGGACACAGGAGATCAGCGAGATTGCCTCCGTCGTCTCGGCCATCCCGGCGGTGCGTCAGTGGCTGCTCCCGATCCAGCGTCAGGCGGGTGCGTCCGGGGGCGTGGTGGCGGAAGGGCGTGATCTCGGCACGCATGTGTTTCCAGAAGCCGACGTGAAGTTTTTTCTCGAAGCCGATGTGGACGTCCGCGCGGCAAGGCGACGCGACCAATTGCGGGCAGCCGGCCATGTCGCGTCGCTGGACCAGACGGAGGAACACATCAAGGCCCGCGACCTGCGAGACCAGGCTCGTGCGGTTGCGCCGTTGGCACCGGCTGCGGATGCGCGTCTGATCAATACGTCAGCCCTGGGGGTCGAGGCGGTTGTCGAGGAAATGATGGCGGTGATCGCGACCAAGTTGTGACGGCGGTGGTCTATGGGGTTCTCTGGCTTCTGTGCAATGCCTTGGCCCGGCTTCTCTTCCGTTACCGGGCTATCGGGCGGGAGCATATCCCCCGACGAGGTGGGGTCCTGGTGGCAGCGAACCATGCGAGCTATCTTGATATCCCACTCCTCGGCTGTGGCATTCCGCGGCGAGTTGCGTTTCTAGGACGTCAGGATCTCTTTCCCGGGTTTCGGTGGCTCTTTCAATGGCTCGGCTGGATTCCGATCCGGCTGGACCGGCTGGACCGAGAAGGATTTGGCAAAGCGATTCGCCTCATCAAGAGCGGCACAGTGGTGGTGATCTATCCGGAGGGTAGCCGAACACCAGATGGCAGGCTGCGGCCAGGGCGACCGGGGATCGGTGTCATCGTGGCTGAAACCGCCTGCCCGGTGATCCCCGCCTATATCGCTGGAACGCACGAGGCCTTGCCCATCGGAGCGTCCTGGATCCGGTGTCGTCCGGTGCAGATCACATATGGGGAACCGATCAACTTCACGGCTGATGCACAACGCTACTCCGGGAAGGAGTTTTATCGACATGTGAGCCGGACCGTGATGGCGAAGATCGCCGAGCTGGGGCACGTCGCCCCTCCGGCGGAGCCATCGGGACGGGCTGAACAGCCCGAAACAAGTCCGACAGCTCAGTCTCACAACGCTGAGTGAAGGCTGAGTTGAGTCAACAATCAGCACCGACCGTCGTCGGAGGATTGGGATAGCGCGAATGAACATGGGGTCGAAACAAACCGAAGAACAGTTGGACCGCGGGACCCTGGCCGCCCTGTACGAAGAGACGTTCAGGAATTTTGAGGAGGGCACCATCATCGAGGGCCGAGTCGTCGCAATCAGCAAGGACAAGGTGGTGGTGGATATTGGGTATAAGTCGGAAGGGATCATCCCGACCGACCAGTTTTCGAGCGAGGAGCTGCAGACTCTCAAGGTCAACGACCGGCTGCAGGTGTATATCGAAGAGCGAGAGGACGCCGAAGGAAACCTGATCCTGTCCAAAGAGAAGGCCGATAAGATGAAGGTCTGGGAGGAGCTGGAGAAGTCGTACAAGGAGGAGAAGGTCGTCGAGGGACGGATTCTTTCTCGTATCAAAGGCGGGATGATGGTCGATATCGGCGTCAAGGCGTTCCTCCCTGGCTCTCAGATCGACTTGCATCCGGTGCGTGATCTGGACTCGTTGGTGGGCAAGTCGTTCCCTTTGAAAATTATCAAGATCAACCACCGTCGAGGGAATGTCGTGGTGTCTCGGCGGGTTTTGCTGGAGGAGTCCCGGGACAAAAAGCGGCAGACGACGCTCTCCACCCTTAAGGAAGGGCAGGCGATCCAGGGGACTGTGAAGAACATCACCGACTACGGGGCCTTCATCGACCTAGGCGGAATCGACGGCCTGCTTCATATCACCGACATGTCGTGGGGGCGGGTCGGCCATCCATCAGAATTGTTCGTCGTGGGCGATAAAGTGGAAGTGATCGTTCTGAAGTATGACCGGGAGACCGGCAGGATCTCCCTTGGTCTCAAGCAGAAAACGACCGACCCCTGGACCAACATGGCCGCCAGGTACCCAGTGAACTCGCGGGTCCGTGGCAAGGTCGTCAGTCTCACCGATTACGGCGCCTTCGTCGAATTGGAACCTGGGATTGAGGGTCTCGTGCACGTGTCGGAGATGTCGTGGACTCACGAGGTGAGGCATCCCTCGCGCGTGGTGTCGGTCGGGGATCAGGTCGAAGCCGCGGTGTTGAACGTGGATCCGGCCAGCCGCAAGATCTCCTTGGGGATGAAACAGACTGCGCCGAACCCTTGGGACATGGTGGAGACGAAATATCCGGGCGGAACCCGCATTGAAGGCAAGGTGAAGAGCCTGACCGACTTCGGCGCCTTCATCGGCCTGGACGAAGGGATTGACGGCCTGATCCACATTTCCGATATGTCCTGGACTAAACATATCAAGCATCCCTCGGAGCTGTTTAAGAAGGGGCAGAAGGTGGAAGCGGTGGTCCTCAGAATTGACAAGGAGAAGGAGCGGCTCTCGCTCGGCTATAAACAGTTGACGTGCGATCCGTGGGAGGACGAGATCCCTCAGCGGTACAAGCTGGGTGAGACGGCGGTCGGAAAGGTGACAAAGATCACGGACTTCGGTGTGTTCGTCGAGCTCGAAGGCGGCGTGGAAGGGCTCATCCATATCAGCGAGACCGGCCTCGAGCCGCCAGCGAGATTGGAGGAGAAGTTTAAGGTTCAGGATGCGCTCACGATGAAGATTATCAAGGTGGACCGCGAGGAACGAAAGATCGCGCTAAGCCTTCGAGAGCACCAGATGGACGCTGAGCGGAAACGGGTCGACGAGTTTCACGCGACACAAGGTGCTGTGGACCAGAGTGTGGGCCGCGCAGTCAAGAAGAACAAGAAGAAGGGCACGGATTCGGAGGACGTCTGACGGAGAGGTGTCGGGCGAGAAACGTGAACGGCAGGTTCAAGGCCGATGACTGATGAGACCTCCCCACATCCCGTAAAACGCCGGAAGCCATTGCGGCTCCTTCTGTGGATGCTGCTCGCCGGGCTT
>JBOHOI010000103.1:0-10041 GCA_050731155.1 Nitrospiraceae bacterium
GGCTTAGAGCGCTCGAGAGCCGTCCAGAAGGAGTGTCTGGGCATGCTTCAGAGCCTGGTCTGGGGCGAGGCGCGTCACCGTTCCGTCTTTCCGAGGCTTGAATTCCACCGTGCCCTGGGCCAGTCCTTTGTCGCCGATGATCAGCTGATAGGGCGTCCCGATAAGGTCTGCATCGTTGAATTTCACTCCGGCTCGTTCATCGCGATCGTCCCACAGCACTTCGATTCCGGATTGGATCAGAGAGTTGTAGAGTGAGAGGGCTATTTCGGACACCTGGGCCGATTGGCTGAGCGGAAGCAGGTGGATGTGAAAGGGAGCGATGGGCACAGGCCAGATGATGCCTTTCGCGTCGTAGTTCTGCTCGATGGCGGCAGCGGCGGTGCGGCCAACCCCGATGCCGTAACAGCCCATGACGGCCACGCGTTCTTTGCCCTCGGGATCTAAAACTGTCGCGCTCATCGCCTTGCTGTATTTGGTGCCGAGCATGAACACATGGCCAACCTCGATGCCGCGCGCCACCCGAAGGGTCCCGTCGCCTCGTGGCGAAGGATCGCCGGCGCAGGCGTTCCGAAGATCCGCCCACTGCTCGATCGTAAAGTCTCGATCCCAGTTGCCATCGACATAGTGCGTATCAGCTTCGTTCCCACCGACCACGAAGTTGCGGAGCGCCTTGACCTCGTGGTCGGCCACGAGGCGGACCCGTTTCAGGCCGATCGGGCCGGCGAAGCCGATCGGAGCGCCGGTGAGGGCCGTGACCGCCTCTTGGTTAGCCAACTGGAGGTCCGTCACGCCCAAGAGTTTTTTTACCTTGATTTCGTTGACCGCACGGTCGCCACGAACCAGCACGGCGACGGGTTCCTTGGGTGTGGTATAGAGCAGCGTCTTGACGAGGCGTTTAGGAGTGGTCTTCAGCATCGCCGTGACCTCCTCGACCGTGCGGGCTCCGGGCGTCGGAACCTTACGGAGAGGGCGTAGGGCCTCGGTCGAGGTCTCCTTGGGTGGGAGGACCTCGGCCCGCTCCACGTTCGCCGCGTACGTGCCGTGCTCGGTGTAGACGATCGTTTCTTCACCGGTCTCGGCCAGTACCATGAACTCGTGGGAAGAGGTGCCGCCGATCAGGCCGGTGTCCGCCTCCACAGGGCGAAAGGTGAGGCCGCAGCGGGTAAAGATGCGCACATAGGCATCGTACATTTTCTGGTAACTGAGCCTGGCTCCTTCCTCGTCCCTGTCGAAGCTGTACGCGTCCTTCATGATGAACTCGCGTCCCCGCATCAAACCAAACCGGGGGCGGATTTCATCACGGAACTTAGTCTGGATCTGGTAGCAGTTCAGAGGGAGCTGGCGGTAGGAACGGACTTCCCGACGGATGAGGTCCGTGATGACCTCCTCGTGCGTCGGCCCCAGGCAGAAGTCGCGCTCATGGCGATCCTTAAAGCGAAGCAACTCCTTCCCATAGAAGTCCCAGCGGCCGGTTTCACGCCAGAGCTCGGCCGGCGAGGCGATCGGCATGAGGAGTTCCTGGGCCCCTGCTCGATCCATCTCTTCCCGGATGATGCGCTCAATCTTTCGGATGACGCGGAGCCCGAGGGGCAGGTAGGTATAGATGCCGGCGGCGACCTTGCGGATCATCCCCGCTCTCAGCATCAGGCGGTGGCTGACGGTCTCGGCCTCGCCGGGGTCCTCTCGGAGCGTGGGCAGCAGCGTCTGCGAGGTACGCATAGATTACTGAAGAACGTCAAAAAGTCGTCAAGTCCGAAAGTTATCAAGTCTAAATTTAAAGATACAGAGGTCAGTCCAACTTTCAGACATTGAGACTTTCGACTTTGGACGGATTATCGGGAGATCAGGCGCTCGATGTCATTCCAGAAGGCGAAGACCATGATGCCGACGAGCAGGAGCAGCCCAACCTGCTGCGCGATTTCGCGCTGGCGCTCCCCGAGCGGCTTGCGCAAAATCGCTTCGATGCCAAAGAACAGCAGATGCCCGCCGTCCAGGATAGGGATCGGAAGCAGGTTCAGCACGCCGAGGTTAATGCTCAGGATGGCGATCAGGAACACCACGCTGGATGCGCCCTGGGACGCAGCTTCCCCTGAAATATTAGCGATGGTCAGGGGACCGCCGATGTTCTTGCTGGAGATCTCTCCCGCCACCATCTTATAGATGCCGACAATCGTCAGCTCCGTCCATCCCCATGTCGCCTGGATTCCGTGGAACGCGGCCATGAGCGGGCTGGAGACCTTGACGATCGACCGGCCTGGTCCCGAGATACCGATTTTTCCCACCTCGGTCGGCTTCCCGTTCATCACCGCCTTCTCCGCGGCCGGCGTCACAGTGAGCGAGAGGCGTCGTCCACCCCGCATGACCTCGAATCGGAGCGGACGGTTTGGGTTTTCCTTGACCAATCCGGTCATCTGCGACCAGGTCCGGATGTCCCGTCCTTCGATGCTGATCACCCGGTCGCCTTCTTGAAACCCTGCGGCCATGGCGGGAGAGCCGTTCATGACGGCGGTAATCACGGGAGCGGTCTCCTCGGTCCCGATGCGGTACGTTACAACCTCGGTCCCGCCATCCTGGAACGTGGTCGCCTGGGGAGTTACTAAGATTGTTTTGATTTGGCCGTCGCGGCGCACGTCCAGGGTCAATTGCTTGCCGTTGCTTTTCTCGACGGCGTCCAGGAGTTCGCTCCTGGTGGAAATATCGCGTTCATTGACTCTGATGATTCGGTCGCCCACTTTGATCCCTGCCAGGTCGGCCGGAGAGCCTGGCAGCAGAGCCTCCACGTCAGGAGTCAGGTCTCGAAACGTGGGGACGAAGAGCGGCGCGCCGGTTGAGAGCCAACCGGTGAAGATCAGGTAGGCCAACAAAAAATTAAACCCCGGGCCCGCTGCCACGATGAACGCCTTGCGAGGCAACCTTTGATGGGCGAACGACCGCCGCCTGTCTTCTGGCGTCAGAGCGTCCGCTTCCTCCTCACCGAACAATTTGACATAGCCGCCAAGGGGGACGGCCGATACCAGATATTCGGTCTCGCCGATCTGGCGGCCAGCCAGTTTCGGACCGAACCCCAGCGAAAACTTCAACACCTTGACGCCCATCCAGCGGGCTGCTAGGAAATGGCCTAGCTCATGAAACGAGATCAATACTCCCAGGACGATCAGGAACCACCAGACCTTCTGCGTCAGGATCCAGATCGTGTCCGGTGACCAGGCGAATGCGGACAGCACGATGGGTACTCCTCGGTGACGGTTTATCGAGCCAGGGCGTGAACGAGCGTTCCGGCTTTCTCCCGTGCCCAACGATCAGCCTCAAGCGCGTCTTCCAGGGTCCTCACGTCACGGGTCGTGTGCGTCTCCATGGTGGTGTGGATGACCTCAGCGATATCGGAGAACCGGATGCCTTCCTGGAGATATGCGGCCACGGCCACTTCATTGGCTGCGTTCATGGTGGCCGGCATCGTTCCTCCAATCCGCAACGCCTCGTACCCGAAGCCGAGGCACGGGAAGCGCTCGTGATCCGGCCGGTGAAAGGTGAGCGTGCCGATGTCGGCCAAGTCCAGGGAAGGCAGCTCCAACGGCATTCTCTCCGGATATTTCAGCGCGTACGAAATCGGCGTCCGCATGTCGGGGAGCCCAAGCTGGGCGATCACCGATCCGTCGTGGTATTCTACCAGAGAATGCACGATGCTTTCCCGATGGATCAACACGTCGATCTGTCGCGATGGAATATCGAAGAGCCATCGGGCCTCGACCACCTCAAGCCCCTTGTTCATCAGCGTCGCAGAATCGATCGAAATCTTTGCGCCCATCTTCCAGTTTGGGTGTTGCAAGGCCCGTTCGGGTTTCACGTCCTGCATCTGCTCCTTAGACAGGTCCCACAGGGGCCCTCCCGAGGCGGTCAGAATGAGGCGCCGGACGTCCTCTCGACGGTGGCCTTCCAGCGATTGGAAGATGGCGCTATGCTCGCTATCGACCGGGAAAATGCGCAGGCCTCGCTTCCTGGCTTCGTCCTGCATCAGTGGGCCGGCCATCACCATCGGTTCCTTGTTGGCCAGGGCGACGTTTTTCCCGGCTCGAATGGCCGTGAGAGTCGGGACAAGGCCGGCGCCGCCGACGATGGCTGAAATCATCAGATCAGCCTCCGGCAACTGAGCGACCTGTGCGACCCCCTCCACACCGGACAGGATCTCTACCGGAAGATTTCCGCATCGGGCGCGAAGCCTGGCGGCAGCCAGCTCATCGGAGAGAGCCACGACAGCCGGCTTGAACAGACGCAACTGCTCTTCGAGCTTATCATCGTTGGTTCCAGCGGTGAGGCCAACAACCTGGAATTGTTCAGGGAACTTGGTGACAATGTCCAGCGTATTGGTCCCGATTGAACCGGTTGAGCCAAGAATGACGAGCCGTTTCATAGCGTCTCCTGCTTGAGTCGTGATGCGTAATGCGTCATGAGTGATGACAAATCTGTTCCTCCGTCACCCATCGCACATTACCCATCACTCATCACGAGCCTTTCACCAGAATCACGTAATAGTAGAAGGCGGGGGCCGCGAACAACAGACTGTCCAGCCGGTCCAGCATTCCCCCGTGCGCCGGAATCACCGTGCCGGAATCCTTCACGCCGGCACTGCGCTTCAAGACCGATTCAGCGAGATCTCCCAACACCCCTGCCATCGTGAGCAGCAGGCCGATGGCTACGCAGTCGGTCACGCTGAACGAAGGCAGAAACCACGCTCGGGCGACCAAGGCTGCGGCAACGGCCAGAATCAGCCCCCCGATCAGGCCCTCGACCGTCTTGTTGGGGCTGATGACGGGGGCCAGTTGCCGACGGCCCAGGCCCATGCCGACATAATAGGCCCCGGTATCTCCAGCCCATGTGACCAGAAACAGAAAGAAAATCAGGAACTCGCCGCCCTCCAGTGCCCGGGTCAACAGCAGATGCCCCAGCATGATTCCAATGTACAGCACCCCAAAGACCAGGACGGCTGAGTCCACCAGACTCCGTTTGAGTTCTCGCGTGGAGAACAGCGGGTAGGTCAGGACGGCGATGAGCATCAGCAACAAGACAATCCGTTCCGGGATGAGCCCCGGCCACTGCATGCTCGTCAGCAACAGTCCTCCCGATACCAGCCCGAGAGCCATGGCGATCGGGATCCGATCCTCGCGAAAGTGCAAGCGGTAGAACTCTGCCAGCGCCAGCAAGGCCGCCGAGGCCACCAGGGCGAAGAAAGCCGCTGCAGGAAGGTAGCGGACCAGCAGGAAGAACAGCGGGACAAAGACGAGGGCCGTATAGACCCGCCGGGCATTGAACTGCCTGCGCGCCACTGGCAGGTCCTGCAAGGCCTGATGGTCGTTTGTTCCGCACTCCACCGCTCCCCGCCTCACAGCCCGCTCTGTCGGTACGCGGGGCTGGGGACTCGGCCAAACCGGCGCTCCCGCCTTTGATATTCCAACAGGGCCAGGAGCATCTCGCGCCGGCGGAAGTCTGGCCAGAGCGTGGAGGTGAAGTACATCTCGGTGTAGGCCAGTTGCCAGAGAAGGAAGTTGCTGATCCGGAACTCGCCACTGGTGCGGATCAGCAGATCCGGGTCTGGCAGGCCACGCGTGGACAGATAGCCTTCAACAAGGTTCTCGTCGATCGCATCAGGCTGCATCTTCCCGTGCCTGCAATCCTCCGCCACGCGCCGGACCGCGTCCACGATCTCGGACCGACCACCGTAGCTGAGCGCCACGGTCAAGACGAGTTTGCCGAGGTGGGCTGTCTCTTTCTCGACCCTCCGGACCCAGTTCAGCGCTGACGAGGGGAGGGAATCCACACGCCCGATGGCCTGAAAGCGGATACCCTGTTCGATCAACGAATCCCGTTCGGACTCAAGATATTGTTCCAGCAGCCGCATGAGGGCATTGATCTCGGGTGCCGGCCGATTCCAGTTCTCTTGGGAGAAGGCGTACATAGTCAGGGCTCCGATACCAAGTTCCACACACAGGGTGATGATCTCACGAACCGATTTGATTCCTTCGGTATGCCCGGCGATGCGAGGAAGACCGCGGAGTTCCGCCCAGCGACCATTACCGTCCATGATGATCGCCAGGTGCTTGGGGAGCAGGTCATCATCCAAGAGCGCGATCAGTTCGGCTTCCGAGAGGTGATCAATGCTGGTCGCGGTGCCCTTTGTCATGCAGAGGGTGAAGTTCCTTTCTTTAGAAGGTCGGTTGGCGGGTAGTCCTCAGTCTAATGGTCGGGGAAAAAAAAGTCAAACGATATTTCGGTATTTTCTAGAAAAAGCATACGGTTGGGGGGTGTTCTTCCATTGCGCCGGTCGAAGAGAATCAGCTATACTCCCACCGCCGAAGAGGAGAGGAGAGGAGAGGAGAGGAGCTGGATATGCCTACGCAGCAGACAGCAGAACTGGCCCAATTTGGCCTCGGGGAGCTGGAAGTTCGGCAGGCGCTCGGACGGGTGAAGGTCCGCGATGTGGATTACGCCGACCTCTATTTTGAGTCCCGGATCTCGGAGTCGGTGTCGATGGAAGAGGGGATCGTCAAACGGGCGACCAAAAGTGTCTCGCAAGGGGTCGGCGTTCGGGCGACGGCGGGAGAGAAAACCGGCTTTGCCTATTCGGACGAGCTCACAAGGAGGGATCTTGAGATCGCGGCCGATACGGCCCGATACATTGCCAATTCCCCGCAGCGGGCTGGCACCTTGCCGGTGACCCATCGGCAACGGCCGACGCGAGATCTGTACCCAGCGGAGATCTCGGTGGCCGACATTGCCACGCACGAGCGGGTTGATCTGCTGAACCTGATTGACGCCGAGGCGCGCCGCTACGATCCCAGGATCAAGAACGTCATGGCTTCCTTCAACACGGAGTACAAGATCGTCGTGGTGGCGACCTCGGAAGGGCTGCTGGTGGGCGATGTCCAACCCCTCTCCCGGCTCCAAGTCACCTGCATCGCGGAGGAACATGGAAACCGCCAGGTCGGGACGTTCGGTGGTGGAGGCCGTGTCGGCTTTGCCTTTTACCCCGAGAGGGACCGGTACCTTCACTACGCCAGGGAAGCGGCCAGGCAGGCGATCCTCAACCTCAGCGCCGTGGACGCTCCGGCTGGGATCATGACGGTCGTGCTGGCTGCAGGCTGGCCGGGGATTCTGTTGCACGAGGCAATCGGTCATGGGCTGGAGGCGGATTTCAACCGGCGTAAGACCTCTGCCTTTAGCAATCGCATTGGGACGCGCGTGGCCTCCGAGCTCTGCACGATCGTGGATGACGGCACGCTGCCCTTTCGACGCGGCTCGCTCAATATGGATGATGAAGGTACGCCGACCAGCCACACGGTGCTGATCGAGCGAGGGATCTTGAGGGGCTATATCACCGACCGGTTGAATGCCAGGCTGATGGGGATTCCCTTGACCGGAAACGGCCGGCGCGAAAGTTTCCAGAGCGTGGTCCTGCCCCGGATGACCAATACCTTCATGCTGGCAGGGGAATCGGATCCCCATGACATTATCCGATCAGTGAAGCGGGGCCTCTATGCCGTGTCGTTTGGAGGTGGGCAGGTGGACATCACCAACGGCAAGTTCGTGTTCTCGGCCAGCGAGGCTTATCTGATCGAGGACGGCGCTGTAACTAAGCCGGTCAAAGGGGCGACGCTCATCGGGAATGGGCCGGAGATTTTGACCCGAGTCTCGATGGTGGGCCACGACCTGAAACTGGATGAGGGTATCGGCACCTGCGGGAAGGAAGGACAGTCGGTGCCGGTTGGGGTTGGACTGCCGACCATTCGGATTGATGAGATCACGGTCGGCGGAACGAAGGGGTGAGGGCTGGCTGGGCAGCCTCCGTGCTCGCGCAGCGCGCACACCTCCAGCGTTACTCGTCGTTCGTGAAGCGTCGTGCGTCTTTCAAGAAGCGTCTCAGTCCGAAGACGAGATACGCTTCACGAGGCCCGCTTCACGGGACTCAATGGTGACGCGCGCAGTAGAGGCCAGCCCAGCCCTCCCTCTGAGGAAAGTGAGATGACTAGGGTCGTTGAACAGGATTTTTCACAGTTGGCGTCCGATTTGCTCCATCGAGCCAAGAAGCATGGGGCGACCGAAGTCGACGTGATGGTGGCCGACGGAGAAACCTTTTCGGTGCAGGTGCGCCTCTCCGCAGTGGACCGGCTGACCAAGGCGCGGGAAAAACGTCTGGGGCTGCGGGTCTTCTTCGGCAAGCGGTCGGCCAGCGCCTCAACGTCCGACTTCTCGAAGGAGTCGCTGGACCGCCTGGTGTCCGATACCTGCGCGCTGGCCAAAGCGGTGGTGGAAGACGATCAGTCCGGGTTGCCGGATGGGAATCTCATGGCGGACGAGCTACCGGACCTTGATCTCTACGACCCCACGACACTGGAGACGGAAGTGCAGATCGACCTGGCTCGTCGGGCCGAAGCGGCCGCGCTGGCTGCGGATCCGAGGGTCACCAACTCGGAGGGGGCCGAGTTCGATTCATCCTCCGGTCGGATTCTGTTGGGGAACAGCCACGGGTTTTTAGGAGAATATCGAAGTTCGACCTTTTCCATCTCGGTGTCCCCGATCGCGACTGCGCCTGACTCCGGCAGCATGCAGCAGGACTCCTGGTATGCCGTACGCCATCGGTTTGCTCGTCTCGACAGCCCCGAATCGGTGGGGCAGGAGGCGGCTCGGCGGGCCGTGCGGCGATTGGGGGCCAGGAAACTGTCCACCAGGCGAGCGCCGGTGGTGTTTGATCAGGAAATGGCCGCCAGCCTCCTGAGCAACCTGTGTCAGGCGGCATCAGGCTATGCGCTGTATAAGGGAGCCTCATTCCTGATCGGGCAACTCGGGAAGCGGCTCGCGCCGGAGTTCGTCACGATTTATGATGACGGCCGCTTGCCAGGGGGCCTGGGATCACGTCCCTTTGATGGAGAAGGACTTCCGACCAGAAAGACCACTGTGGTGGAGCGGGGGGTGCTGACGAGCTATCTCCTGGACACCTACTCGGGAAGAAAATTGGGACTTGCCTCGACCGGCAACGCCGCTCGGGGGATCGGCGAGAGCCCATCAGTGGGGCCGACTAACTTTTATCTGGTCCCGGGAACGACTGACGCGGCCGAGATTCTCCGATCGGTGCGAGAGGGACTGTATGTCACGGAGTTGATCGGATTCGGGGTCAATATGGTCACGGGCGACTATTCGCGGGGAGCCGCCGGGTTTTGGATCGAGAACGGAGAACTGGCCTATCCGGTCGAGGAAATCACCATCGCCGGGAGTCTCAAACAGATGTTCGCCGACATTGAAATGGTCGGCAATGATTTGGAGTTTCGGGGCCGCATTGCCAGCCCCACGATCAAGATCCGGGAGATGATGATCGCTGGTAATTAGGAGTAAATGGCGTATGGCAGATGGCTGATGGTCGCAAAGGAGCAAGCTGAGTGTGGGTCGCCGCTTGAGCCACAATGCCATGAGCCACTCGTTCATTTCTCTGAGCTATAAGCCATTTGCCATAAGCTATTTGCTCTTGCTCTGGAGGTGAGTCATGGCTGACCTGAGTGAAGCGATGGTGCAATATCCAAGCGATGGCGTCACGGTGCGTGCGTACATGGTCGGACCGAAGGCCAAGTCTTTGCCCGCGATCATCGTGGTGCAGGAGTGGTGGGGGCTCAACGACCATATCAAGGATGTGGCCAGACGTTATGCCAAGGAAGGCTATGTCGCGATTGTCCCTGATCTCTATTCACGTCTCGGCAACAAGGTGACGGCGGACCCAAACGAGGCCGGCAAGCTGATGGGAGCTCTGCAACAGCAAGACGGGTTGAAAGATTTGAACGCCACAGTCAACTACCTCAAAACCGTATCGAGCGTGGACGCAGCTCGCATCGGTGTGACCGGATTCTGCATGGGCGGGTCGTACGCGCTGATGGTCCCCTGCGTGAATTCGTCCATCAAGGCGGCGGTGCCCTTTTACGGGCAGGTGCCCAATCCGGATACGCCGCTCCAGAAGCTGGCCTGCCCGGTCCTCTATATCTATGGAGAGGACGATGGCTGGAT
>JBOHOI010000104.1:0-9872 GCA_050731155.1 Nitrospiraceae bacterium
TACTCCCGGGAACCGTGCGGCGGCAGACTATATCGCGGCCAGGTTTCGGGAGTTGGGTCTTGAAGCTCTGCCCTCAGTAGGCGGCTACGGACAACAGATCTCTCCGGCACTCGGTGATAACCTGATTGGACTACGGCCCGGAGCGAGCTCTGACTCAGCATCGCCCTGGCTGTTGATCGGCGCACACTATGATCATCTCGGTGGGAAGTATTTGGGCGCAGATGATAATGCCTCAGCCGTGGCGATCCTTCTCGAAACCGCCCGCATTCTGCTTAGGCTCCCGCATCACCACCTGCTGTTTATCGCGTTTAATGCCGAAGAGCCTCCATTCATCCGCACTCCAAACATGGGATCGCAGTATTTTGTGGACCACCTCCCGCCGGAGATCGGATCCCTCTCGCGCCTGCAGACTGCGATCGTCATGGACCTCATGGGCGGCGTGCACTGGGAGCCGCTGCGGGACGTGGTCTTTGCCGCAGGCGTGGAAAAAAGCCCGGGGCTATACCGCCGCCTCAAAGAGGCGGCGAGCCGTGAGGCGTCAGGTGTAAGGCGTCAGGCGACACAAATTTCTCCTCACGCCTCACCCCTCACCCCTCACGAGAGAGACCCCTCACCCCTCACGGTTCTGACACTTGGACTGCACTTGGTCGAGGAGATTCCCTTGATCGGCCAGGTCTCCTTCAGCGACTACGACTCGTTCCGGAACGCCTCGGTGCCGTTCCTGTTTCTCTCGTCCGGCCGGACGCCTCGCTACCACCAGATGTCCGACCTGCCCGACACGCTCCATTACGAGCGGATGGCTGCGACGGTCAGATGGCTAGCGAACCTGACTGAACGAATAGACCAGGACACAGCCTCTTACGAGTTCCAGGCGAACCGGATCGAGTTTGCCGACGAGGTCACAACCCTGCGTCTGCTCGTCGCCCAGGCCGCCAAACGGGACACTGGAATTCCGGGGACCTCACCCCTCTCGCTCTGGAAGCTCGTACAAGACAACAAGTGGTTGGAAGGGCTGGACCTCGTAGCGCCGACGCCGGAGGCGATTAAACGGCTGGAACGAATTTCGATCAGACTGCAGTGCCTCTTAGCCGATTTCCCCGCCTGCTTTCTGATCTAGCTGGGCGATCCGGCAAGACTTCCCGCACTAAACTGGCCAGCACGCCGGTCAGCACCACCTGCTTGCGTCGGGACGCCAGGCCTGCACGGACCACCACAGCGCCCTTGGACAGGCCGAATCGCTCGGCCAGGAATGAGCGCAGCACCTCGTTGGCAGTCCCTTCAACCGGCGACGCGAAACTTGAGCACACCCCCGTGCATCCCTACATATTCGGTGCGTGCCGGCTTGGGTTGAACGTAGACGTTCAGGACGGCCCCCTCAGGACTATCCCGGATGATGGGCTGGTAAATGGAAGTAGGAAAGAGTGGAAAACTTGCGCATTCAGGGTTTGGGGCAATGGAAGCCTTTTTAATGAACCACCCCCACCCGCAGGGTGGCCCGATTGCCCTTTACTGCGCGCGTCCAGCGAGCACCTTCCGAGGTGCGCGATGCACGAGCACGAAGGGGAGTCGGGCCGCCCGCTCTTCTATCCTTTGACGGCTTGCAAGGCTTCGCGCAATTCCTGATTGCGCTTCGAGAACAGATCGAGGTTGGCCTCGCGTACAGCTTGGTTCTCGCGCGTCCGCCAGAGACGCTTGAACACCACCCACATCTCCCGTTCAAGGGTGACCGCCTTGGCGTAGGCCGGCGTCTTCGCCTGCTCTTCCGTCACCCCACACATCGAATCATGCAGCGCATGGAACTGGTTATGCAGGTCGTCCAGCCCGGCCATATAGGTCTCGCCGCGCGTCGCCTCGGCGCTGGCCTCCAGCATGGTGGTCAGATTCAACAATGTCTCCACACCGGTCGTGCCCTGCGCCTGCTTCCGAAAGTCTCCGGCCTTCGGGTAGAACAGCATCCCGCAGCCAGCGACGGCCAGCACGAGGAAGGACAATCCCAGCATGTGAAGCTTCGCTCGCAGAGTTCCCTCCGTCATCGATCGTTAAAAAATCGCCTTCACCAATTCCTGGATGCTCTTCTGCATGTCGGGGTCGTCGGTAATCGGCCGCGTCACGGTCGCCTCGCAGGCGCGGGCCAGCGGCACGCCTTGCCGGATCAGTTCGCCGGCGTAGATCAAGAGTCTGGTGCTGACCCCCTCTTCCAAGCCGTGGTTCCGCAGATTCCGCACCTTCTCGCCCAGCTTCACCAGTTTCTGAGCCATATCTTTGTCCACACCCGCTTCATGCTCGATCACCCTGGTTTCAATCTCACGAGGCGGATACCCGAACTCGATGGCCATGAAGCGCTGTTTGGTGCTTTGCTTCAGATCCTTGAGGACGCTTTGGTAGCCGGGATTGTACGAGATGACCAGCATAAACTCGTCCACCGCCTCGATCACCTGCCCCTTCTTTTCAATCGGCAGCAGGCGTCGGTCGTCGCTCAGCGGATGAATGATCACGGTGGTGTCTTTCCTCGCCTCGACGATCTCGTCGAGATAGACGATGCCCCCGTGCTTGACACCGAGCGTCAGCGGTCCATCCACCCAGACCGTCTCTTGTCCCTTCAAGAGATATCGCCCCACGAGATCAGAGGCCGTGAGGTCCTCGTGACAGGCGACGGTGATGAGGGGGCGCTTCAGCCGGTAGGCCATGTGTTGCACGAAGCGCGTCTTCCCGCAGCCGGTCGGCCCCTTCAACATGACCGGCATCCGACTCTGGGCGGCAATCGTGAAGAGGTTGATTTCGCCGTTCACTTCGGCGTAATAGGGCTCCTGCTGGACCCGATACCGGTCAATCTCCAGCTCCCGCCCCTTTGTCTGAGCCTGATCTCCTGTGCGGTTCATCCAGTTCCTTGCGTCCCTATCGAAGTGAGCAGCATTATAAGCCCCGCTCACCTCCTTCACAAGCCACGCCATCACCTGAGAGGCAGTTCCAGGACAGTGCCTGTTGGGAGGCTATCAGGCCGTTCGGGATTTCCCCAGCGCCTCGGAGACTTTTTGCGCCAGGGCGTTCGGGGTGAAGGGCTTTTGAATAAATTCGGTGGCTGCATCCGACAGCCCGTGGTGGGCCATGGCTTCGATTGTGTAGCCTGACATGTACAGCACCTTGAGGTCACGGCGGACCGAGACCAGCCGTTCGGCAACCTCCCGCCCGCTCATTCCAGGCATGACGACATCGGTCAGAAGGAGGTGAATCGGACCGGCGTGCTCCCGTGCAACCCGCAACGCATCGGGACCGTCACGCGCCTCCAGCACCAGATACCCGTGCAACCGAAGGACCGTGCCCACCATCGTGCGGATCATGCCTTCATCTTCGACCAACAGTACTGTTTCGGACCCCGACGGCGGCTTAACAGGAACCCGCCGAGGCTCAGCCACCTTCGTCTCGACGGCAATCTGTGGCAAATAGATCTGAACACTCGTTCCCTTTCCCGGCTCACTGTGAACCTCGATGGAACCGCCGCTCTGTTTCACAATCCCATAGACGGTAGAAAGTCCAAGTCCGGTCCCCTTGCCCTCTTCCTTGGTGGTGAAGAACGGTTCGAAAAGATGGGACTGAACCTCCGCGTCCATTCCGCATCCGGTGTCCTTGACCGTCAGCACCACGTACGGCCCGGGTTCGGCAACGATTGGCTCCTGGCCAGGATTCCGACCCAAAGTGGCATTGGCGGTTTCGAGAATCAGCTTGCCGCCCTTCGGCATGGCGTCGCGTGCATTGACGGCGAGGTTCATAATGACCTGTTCAAACTGACTGGGATCAGCTCTGACTATGCCCAGCCCCGGCTGCAGGATAGTGAGCAGTTCAATGTCCTCGCCGAGCAGCCGCCGCAACATGCCCCCCATATCGCCGACAACCTTGTTCAGGTCCAACGTCTTCGGCGCAAGCACCTGCCGGCGGCTGAAGGCCAGTAATTGGCTGGTCAGCGTGGCAGCGCGATCCCCCGCCCTCTGGATCTCTTCGATCAGGCTCCGCAGAGAGTCAGTCGGACCGAGGCGGCCGAGGACCAGTTGGCTGTAGCCTGTGATGACCGTTAAGAGGTTATTGAAGTCGTGAGCGACGCCTCCGGCCAGTCTCCCGACGGCCTCCATCTTTTGTGACTGGCGTAATTGCGCCTCGGCTTGATCCAGCGCGTTCTCGGCTTGTTTCCGCTCGACGAATTGACCGACCTTGATCCCGATGTCAGCCACCATCTCTAGCAACTCTCGGTCCGGCTCACGGATCTGATGACTGAAAAACTCCAGCACCCCATGGACCTGATTTCCCACCCGGATGGGGAACGCAAAGGCGCCGTGCAGTCCCACCTGGGCCGCAATCGGCGCCCGCGGAAAGTTCGCATCCTTGACGACATCCGGAATCCAGGCCGGTTGGCCGCTGGACCAGACGCGGCCAGGGAGTCCGATGCCGGGGAGAAACGTGCGCTGCTTGCTGTCCACAATAAACTCGACGGCCTCCACCGACGGGACGTGCCAGACGTCAACACAGCGCAGCAGGCCGTCACGCCGATCCACGCTCCATAAGCCGCCCAACTCCCAGTCCAGGCTCTCGCAGATCGCCTGCAACATGTTCGAGCCTGCCTCCTGGAGCGTCGAGGACTCCGCCAAGGCGCGCGTTACGGCGTACTGAGCAGCCAGACGCCGCTCCGCCCGTTTCCGTTCAGTAATATCGCGCACGAAGGCGCTGAAAGTGTAGGTCTCACCCAGCCGCACCGGCGAGATCGACAGTTCCACAGGGAATTCGTGTCCATCTCGGTGACAAGCGGTGATCTCAAACCGCTTGTTCAATATCGGCCCTTCGCCGGTGGCGAGAAAGTGCTTCAACCCGCGCTCATGGGCCTCCCGATACTCAAGGGGGACAATCGTAGCGGACAGGCTCTGCCCGATGGTCTCCTGGCGCGACCAGCCGAATGTCCGTTCGGCCTGTGGGTTCCATTCAGTGATCACCCCCGCGGCATCCATCCCGATGACGGCATCCAGCGCTGTCTGGACGATTGATCTGGTGCGTGCCTCGCTTTGGCGCATCGTCGCCTCCGCCGCCCTGGCGCGCATACTCTCCTGCTGCGCTTGCACGTATTCCTGCTGCACGCGCCTCATGGCCCAAAACAGGAGCCCGACCATCGGGACCCAGATCACCGCCCCCGCCAGCCCGACCTTCCAAAGCACCTCCCAAATGGGCGCCAGAATGTCGCTTCGGTCAACCCGCACCAGCACTCCCCACTGCAGGCCAGGGAAGGCCCGATGGCCCTGTGTGCGGGCATAGCCCGTCACCACATGCACATGTCTGCGCAAGTGTTCCTCCTCGACATAGCCAGGCTGGCCCGAATCGAGCAAGCGCGCCGAGGCCACCCCGAGTGTTTTGAGGTTCACATTGCCCTTGTGCCACAGATCCGAATCGACAAAGGCGAGGCCCTCCCGCGTCAGGAACTGATACTCGATGGTGCCAATGGAGCCCTGCCGCCTCTTCTGTAAGGCGCGAATCGTCGCGACAGCCACGTCCTCCAACACTGGCAGCGCGACGCGAGTCGAGACCGCGCCGAGAAACCCCCCATCCGGCCCAACGATCGGTGCTGTGAAGGCCACCGAGTCCACACCGCCGGCCGCCTCATAGGGCTCCACATCTCCCACATGCACGGTCCGCCCGTCTCGGACAGAGCGGAACCAGACCCTTCTGCTGAGGTCCTGTCCGATCGTGGCCGGATCCGTGGCGGCGATGATCCGTCCCTCCTTGTCCGTGACTCCCAACCACAGATAGACGCCGTAGGACTGCTTCATCCAGGCCAGGTAGTCCTTGACATAGGCCTGGTCAGAGACTCGCCGGCTGAAGGCCCGGGCGATCATCTCGACATCGCCATACCGCTCAAACAGGAGCCGGTCCAGCTTGTCCGCGACCTCGGCGGCCGCCAGGCTCAGACTCTCCCCCGTGGTGGCTATCAGACGAGTTTCGAGGAAGCGCAGGGCCAGCAGACCGATCACCAACGCCGCGACGATAGACAAGAAAATGAGGGCCGGCAGCCAAGCGTACGGCCGGTGAGCCCTGAGTCTCTGGAACGACCATTCCATTTATTTAGCCTCTGTGGCGACATAGTTCGGAACCAACCGACAAGGATGATAGGCCTGCTTCGACCGGGCCAGGCTCGGGAGTCCTGAATCATCCATGGTGTTCACGAACTCGTATCCTCGACCTACGGCCTCCCTGCAGAATTCGCGAAAGACAAACTGCGCCAGTCCCGGAATCCTGTGGTCCGTCACTTCTAGTAGGACACAGAACACTGACGGCGAGAGTTCATATCCGAAGGTATAGGCACGGATCACGTCGTCCACCCGCACGACTTTCCCGACCAGTCCCAAAGCCCGGTGATGGGTCAGGGCCTCGCGATGGGCCGATTCCGCATCCGCGAGCATGTGCTGTGCCACTGCGTCCAGCCCGGCGGTTGCCTTTTGCGCCGCCCACTCCCGAAGCAGCGCCAGGCAGGCGTCTCGATCAGCGTCCTGATACGGCTCAACGCGAGACCGACGCCCGCGCACGAAACGGTTACAGGCCGCCCGTTGCGACTTGTACCGATCCCCCGTCAGCATGATCAGATCGCGAGCGCGGTAGAGGTAGTCCGGATCCTTCGGCTTGACCCGATACCCCAGCGCTTCGAACGACGGCTTGAGGTCCTCTGAGATGTTCTCGACGCGGCTCACGCTTGACCCGCGATTGCGCTCGCGCATCAGCGAAAAGGCTTGGGCTAACGGCTCTGAGATGGGTCCGGGACCGAGCGGAGGAAGCGACAGGAAGAGTCCGTCCGCATGTTCGGCAAACAGACAGAAATGGCCCGCGAGTTCAGCCCACCAGTAAGAGAACAAGGCCCTCCAGATCATGTGCGGCGCAAAGGCATAGGCGGATAATGGCGTCCCAGTGGTGATCTCTCCCGATGCAAACGCACGCTCAACGAGCGCACGATGGGCGAGCGCGAGCGGCGTGAGGCATAAGGGGGGAGGCGTTAGGGGTACATCACCAGGCGCAAGGGGGGACCCTTCACGCTTCACGCTTAACGCTTCACGATTTAGACGTTCGGTCAGACGCGGTAGCGGTCGAAGGATGACAACGTCCTCCTGAAACCGACCAATCAACGGGTGATTCTTGGCGAAGCGTTCGAGGGAATCGTCTCGTTCGACCAGGGCTGCGAACCTGTCCGCATAGGCCTGGATGTCAGCAGGCCCATGCCCCGTCTCTCCGTGGTCCCGCATGAACGGACATTTAGTGTCCCACCCCAACACCACCCGGCTGTGGTCGGCATTCCACATGACTGCCAAAGGATAGATCTGACAGTCGAGCGGCCGTACGTCATAGATGCGGCAGTGGGAGGTGGCTGGATCGAAGGCCGGACAGAGATAGCCCTCGCCATGTGGGTTCGGCACCAGGCTGACCTGGCAACCGTTGCGATCGGAAAAATGCGCAGCCTCGACGCCGGTAGCAACTGCTCGGTCGATCTCCTCCGCGGTGAAGTAGGGACGAAGGAGACTGCCCGCCTCTGGGAAACGGCAGCAGACCTCGCAACTCAGGCACACCCTGCTGGGGACCAGTTGCGGCAACGGCCTGATCTGGATCAGCTCCATGCGACGCACAGGGGGATGATTCTCCAGCCTATCCTATCAAACTTCATAGAATCGCTGAACAAAATTCAGTTCCTCCAGGAAGCGACCATTCTCCGAGAGATCCTCCTGCCTTCCCCGCCCCGTTCGACTCGGGAGCGAGGCGCTGCTTTTGCAAAATAACTTGACGCTTCAGGCGACCCTGGCATACTTCCATCGTAAGCCATGGGGGTTTCACTACGGAGGTCGGTTCAATGGCCGCTCCATCTTCTCCCCAGCGCCCTCAATACGATCCGCAGGTTCTCTTGAACGCCCAACCGGTGATCATCACCGTCATCGACCCGGCCTCCTACAAGGTTCAATTTGAGAACCAAACCGCTCTGGCCAAATTCGGCGACATCTCGGCACAAACCTGTTATGAAAAGATTGTCGGCGGAGCCTCTCCCTGCGCCTTCTGCAAAATGAAAGAAGCGGTCGAGACCGGCCGGATCACCTCAAGCGAAGTACCCCTCCCCAATGACGAGTACCTGCTCGTCCAGTGGTCCAAGGCGGAAACCACCGATGGGCGGGTCCATGTCGTTGAGACGATCACGAACATCACGGACACCAAACGGCAGCAAAAGCAAACCGAGATGATGAACCTGAAACTTCAAGAAGTGAATCAGGAACTGGTCTTCCGGAATCAGCAACTGCAGGAACGGTCGATTCGGGATGGATTGACCGGACTCTACAATCATTCCTACTTTCAGGAATCGCTCACTCGCATGGTCGCCCATGCTAAGCGCTCCTGGAAGCCCCTCTCGCTGCTGTTCCTGGATTTGGACGATTTCAAAAAGATCAACGACGCCCATGGTCATAGCACTGGCGATCAAGTTCTCCGGGAAATGGGATGGCTGCTGGAGAATCAACAGTCCTCAGGCCGCGCGCGTTTGATCGGACGAAGCAGCGACATTCCGGCCCGATACGGAGGCGAAGAGTTCGCCGTCATCCTGCCGGACACGCCGCTGGAGGGCGCGCTCACCCTTGCTGAGCTGCTCCGCCAGCGGGTGACCACCCTGGCGATGCTGCCCGAGCTGGCAAAGCTGGTGTCTCCGGATGTATCTATCTCCTGCAGCATCGGCGTGGCCTGTTTCCCGATGCACGTGAGCACGCCGGCAGAGTTGATCGAGGCTGCGGACCAGGCCCTCTATGCTGCCAAGGCTGCCGGCAAGAACTGCGTCCTGGCGCACAATCCAGAGACAAAAGTCTCGACCGTCCCTTCTCCCAAGAAGCGCCGCTGATTCTCATCGTACCACTTGTCATTCGCGATTCGTCACTTGTTGACTCGCCTCTTCATTTCGATTGACCAATGACCATTGACGAATAACTGGGCCTGCTTGGTCTCAGTCACACCCTTGTCTGAACGAGCGGGGCATGTTACGATCATCGCTGCCCGTCTAAGGAATACGAACACAAGGCGCTGCCCCTGGGACCGGTATCCTCGGGGATGTCGGAGAGGATCGTTGGCACTCGCGCACAACCTGTCAAGTCGGGTCGGAAGCGACGCGGCGTCTCGTCAGTGCTCCCTCGTCCGTGAAGCCTTGGTCCGCGACGGCCTGTATGAAGCAGCGCCGCACGGGGACACGACCGATGCCGTCGGCGCGGGGCCAGCCACTACCAAGTGGCGCATCGCTCCGAGTCCCTTTCTCCTCTCCTCCGACGACCTGACCTTCTTCCGTTCCCTGGGGAATCACCTGCTGGCCTTCTATCGAGCCCTCAACCGTCTTTATCAGGACAGCGCCCGCGGGGCGCAGCCTAGCTGGGTAGCTGCCTACCTGG
Source organism: Nitrospiraceae bacterium (assembly GCA_050731155.1). Classification (GTDB taxonomy): domain Bacteria; phylum Nitrospirota; class Nitrospiria; order Nitrospirales; family Nitrospiraceae; genus NS-7. The sequence goes on from JBOHOI010000104.1 coordinate 9,429, forward strand.
ATCAGGGAAAGCCGGAGTCGCTCATCACCTTCAGTCGGATGAAACGATTTCGGGATCTGCTTCCCGGCGTGATCCGCCCAGACGTGATTCCCACTGAAGACGGCATGGTCATCACCGAACTGGATTCGGTGCCGGGCGGCATCGGGCTGACCGGCAGCCTTTCTCGAGCCTACGCTCAACTGGACGCCGAACAGACGGAGGGCTACGAGATCATCGGTGGGGCCGACGGGATGGTGCAGGGTTTTGCGGCGATGCTGCAACGCCTACTGGACAGCCGATCCGGATGTGTTGCGATCGTAGTGTCCGATGAAGCGAACGACTACCGTCCTGAGATAGCATGGCTTGCCGCCCGGTTGCGGGAGCAGGGGATCGAAGCGTGGTGCGTGGAACCCAGAGAGGTTCGTTTCACTGAAGAGTCGTTGGTGCTCACAGGCGAGGCTGGCG
>JBOHOI010000105.1:0-9863 GCA_050731155.1 Nitrospiraceae bacterium
TCCTTGTTTCCGGGAACGCAGGCGCTGGACGAACGAGAGAAACTTGTCGTCGCCACCACGGCGCCACAGGGGGTTAAGGACCGCCTCACACTCACGGCGCCGGCGATCAACAGTGCCCGCGCGATCGTCTTTCTCGTCAGCGGAAGCAGCAAGGCCAATGCGGTCTGGCTCGCCCTGGAAGCTCCAGTCCAGGACAACCGTCGAGTCCCTGCCAGGCTGATCCGACCGGAGACCGGACGGCTCATTTGGCTTTTGGATCGGACAGCCGCCTCAGAGCTCACCATGGCCAAGCAAGGCATTGTTTCTCACGAGGAGTGAGGGGCAAATGATTCTCGCAGGGGACATCGGAGGGACGAAGACGACCTTGGCTCTGTTCGACTGGAAGACAGAGCGTGTGGAGCCTGCTCGGGAACAGACATTTGCCAGCGCCGATTTCAAGTCGTTCGAAGAGATCCTGGAGGAATTTCTGAAACCTCCGCCGAAAACTACGACTCCCTCCGGCGATGAGACGGAAACTGAAGCAGCAGAACCTGCAGAACAGGAGGAAGCACCTCCCATCATGGCTGCCTGTTTCGGCGTGGCCGGGCCGGTCATCGAGAACCGAGGCCGAACCACGAACTTGCCCTGGGTCGTGGATGAAACCGAGTTGGCCGCCCGCTTCAAAATCCAATCAGTGCGCCTCCTGAACGATTTGGAAGCCACCGCCCATGGGGTGCTGGTCCTGCGGCCCGACGAAACCGAGGTCCTGAATGCAGGGGCGCCTCCCCAGACCAAGGGAGCCATGGTGCTGCTCGCGGCTGGCACAGGCTTGGGCGAGGCGATCCTGTTCTGGGATGGCGTGCGTTATCGTCCGATGCCTTCCGAAGGAGGCCACGCCGACTTCGCACCGAATAGCGACATGGAGATCGAGTTGCTCCGCTATCTGCGCGCGAGCTACCTGCATGTGAGCTACGAGCGGGTCCTCTCCGGCTCAGGCCTACACGCCATTTACGAATTCCTGCGCGACACCAAGAAGAACGAGCCCACCTGGGTCGCTGAACGGCTGCGGGTCAGCGATCCCGCCGCCGTCATCGCCGAGGTCGGGCTGAACAAGCAGGCGGAGATCTGCGTCCAGGCCTTGGACCTCTTTGCGTCTATCTATGGGGCAGAGGCTGGGAACCTCGCACTCAAGGCTCTGGCCCTAGACGGGGTCTATCTCGGCGGCGGCATCGCTCCCAAGCTCCTCCCGAAGCTCAAAGATGGGACGTTTCTGCGGGCCTTCACAGGCAAGGGGCGCTACAAGCGACTGTTGAACGCGATCCCGGTTCGCGTCATCATGAACCAAAAAACCGCGTTGCTGGGCGCAGCGTCTGTTGCGGCCCAGCTACCCACGGCTTCCTCTTGATGAGTCCTCTTCAAGACCTAGACGCCCTGAAACGCATGGCGGCGCTCGCCGCGGTGGACTATGTCCGCGCCGGACATATCGTGGGGCTGGGGACCGGATCCACCGCCCGCCATGTCATCGAGCTGCTGGGTAATCGAGTGAACGCGGGCTTAGCCATCAAAGGCGTGCCAACGTCTGAGGAGACAGCTGACCTCGCGAGAAGGGCCGGCATCCCGCTGCTGTCCTACGAAGGAGCCTGGTCCATTGATGTCGCGATTGATGGCGCCGACCAAGTGGACCCACAGCTCAACCTGATCAAAGGCGGCGGCGGAGCGCTCCTGCGAGAAAAAATCGTAGCCGCCTCCGCTCGGCAACTGATCATCGTCGTGGATCACACGAAGCGGGTGCCGGTCCTGGGAAACTCCTTCCCTCTTCCCGTCGAGGTCATCCCGTTTGGCTGGCCGAACACAGCTCGTCGCATCGAGACCCTAGGAGGAAAGGCGGTGATTCGGGAACGCAGGGGACGGATCTTCACAACCGAATCGGGGCACTATATCCTGGATCTGCATGTGGGCCATATCGAAGATCCTGCTGCGCTGGAGACTCAGCTCAACAGGATCCCCGGCGTAGTCGAGAACGGTCTATTCGTGGGTCGGACGAACCTGTTGATCGTGGGAACTCCACGGGGCGTCGAAGTTCAACAAGCGGCGAGGCAGTGATTCGGCCTGGCAGAGTATGGGATGTTTGAGCGTCTCGTTCGGTTCCTCACCGCGCCAGGCCACCTGCAAGTGCCAGTGACGCGTCGCCGCGCTCTCGAATCGCTCTCTGCCACTGCTTGGACTATTATCAGGGTTGGATGCGCCGGCCTCATGGAGGGCATCCTCGGAACGGAGTTTCACCGTTTTCTTATACGACGACCTCGTGATCAGGAATTCGAGCCATCATCGTCGCAGATGCCAGCAGTCAGAGGTGACAAATTGGATCTGTACAGATTGCCGCGACATGCGATCCCAACCAGGTATGACCTGCGGCTGGAACCGGACCTGACAACCTTCACCTTCACTGGTGACGAAACCATCACGGTCACGGTGCGCGAGCCTACCTCGGAGCTCGTCCTGAACGCGGCTGAATTGGAGCTCGCGGCCGCGGCGATTGAGAACGAGGAAGGTGCCTCGCTTCGCGGAGCTATCGAACTTGATGAGACAATGGAACGGTGCCGGCTCACGTTCCCTGACAAGCTTCGACCTGGCACCTGGCGGCTGAGCCTTGCCTTCAAAGGGAAGCTGAACGACAAGTTGCGGGGCTTTTACCGCAGCAGCTACAAGGACCAGGCCGGTGCGACGCATGTGCTGGCTACGAGCCAGTTCGAGGCGACTGACGCGCGCCGGGCATTCCCCTGCTGGGACGAACCTGACTTCAAGGCCGTGTTCTCGACGACCCTGGTGATTGATCCAGCCTTGACGGCTGTCTCGAACACGGGTGTGGTGTCGGAGCACCTCAAAGACGGCAAAAAGGTCATGCGATTCGGTGACACGATTCGCATGGCCACCTACCTGGTCGCGTTCATCGTGGGGGCGATCGAGGCGACGGAGTCGGTCGCGGTTGGCCGCACACCGCTGCGCGCCTGGTGCGTGCCGGGCAAGCGCCGGCTGGCGAAGTTCGGGCAGGAGATTGGAGCCTTCTCGCTCCGGTTCTTCGAGGACTACTACGGTCTCCCCTATCCGGGGGACAAGCTCGATCTCCTCGCCATTCCTGACTTTGCCTCAGGCGCGATGGAGAACCTGGGAGCGATCACGTTTCGGGAAACCGCCCTCTTGGTGGACGAGCAGGCTGCTACCCATGCGGAGCTCGAGCGGATCGCTGACGTCGTCGCGCATGAGAACGCGCACATGTGGTTCGGAGACCTTGTCACCATGGCCTGGTGGAACGGCCTCTGGCTCAATGAGGCCTTCGCAACCTTCATGGAGATGCTGGCCGTGGACGCCTGGAAGCCTGAGTGGCAGCGGTGGACGACCTTCGGCGTCTCACGGGCTGCTGCCCTGTCCGTAGACGGGCTCCACAGCACGAGACCGATCGAGTTCCCCGTCGGTGCGCCGCGCGAGGCTGATGCCATGTTCGATGTGCTCACCTATGAAAAGGGCGCGTCGGTGCTGCGGATGCTGGAGCAGCACCTGGGCCCCGACGTCTTTCGCGACGGTGTCCGCGACTATCTACGCGCTCACGCCTATGGCAACGCGGACACTGGCGATCTCTGGGTTTCCCTCGGGCGAGCGGCCAAGCAGCCGGTCCCGGAGGTCATGGACGGCTGGATCTTCCGACCAGGGTACCCACTCATCTCGGTGAGCCTTGATGGTTCAGCACTGGTCATCGAACAGCAGCGCTTCACCTATATGCCAGGCTCCGCGGATGCAAAAGGGCCTAAGAAAGAGGTACACCAACGTTGGCAGGTGCCGATTCAGATCAAGATCACCGCGAACGGAAAAACTGAGACACGCCGGCTGCTCCTGGCAGAGAAGGAAACACAGATTCAAGTACCTAAAGAGTTTGAGTCCGTGCTAGTCAACGAGGGGGGCCACGGCTTCTATCGTGTGCGCTATGCGCCAGAACTACTGGAGCGCCTGGTGCAGTTGGTGCCGGACGGCCTAGTGCCGATCGAACGGTTCAATCTCGTGAACGACGCCTGGGCGGCAACGGTGGCCGGCCTGATGCCGATCACGGAGTACCTCGACCTGACGGCTCGGTTCCGCGCTGATCGCGACAGGAACGTGTGGGCTGTCCTGATCGAATCATTCCATTTCCTGCACCGAATCATTGCGCCAGCCGAGCGGCCGGCGCTTGAAGCATTCGTGCGCGATCGTGTCGGCCCCATTGTGACCGAACTGGAATGGACCCCCAAACCAGGCGAAAACGATCTCATCCGTCAACTCCGAGGCGATCTCCTCCGCGCCCTTGGCACCATTGGGAATGACCGGAACGCGCAAGCCCGCGCCGCCGAATTCTATCAGGGGGGTAGGCAGGGCACGACTTCTGTGGACCCGAACGTGCTTCCGGCGCTGATCGCGATCCTGGCCCATAGCGGGGACGCGGCGCGGTACAATGAGTTTTGGGAGCGCTTTCGCTCGGCGGCAACGCCCCAGGAAGAACGGCGCTATCTCTATTCTCTCGCGGCATTCCAGCCGGTTGAGTTGCTGCAACAGACACTCGCGCGTACCATCGATGGCGAAATTCGCACACAGGACGCGCCGTTTATTGTAAGATTGGTGCTCATGAGCGTCTATGGACGTGAGCCGGCCTGGAATTTCGTCAAAGCCAACTGGGAGACGATGGACCGACTGTATCCGAAGAACGGGCTGCGCCGGATGTGTGAGGGCGTGATCGGGCTGGTGACTCCCGAACTCGAGAGGGACGTGCGAGAGTTTTTCGCGTCGCGGAAGATTGATCTCGGCGGAAAGACGCTGGATCAATACCTTGAACAGCTTCACATCGCCGTCACCTTCCGCGAGCGAGCCGGCAAGGCCCTCAGCCAGTATGTGGGAAAGTTTGTGACGAGCTGAGATCCGACTCACTCTGGTTTCTCGTCAGCAGCGAGTGATGCGCCATGTTGTATCGGCCTGATTGTCCCGACTAGAGTCACATTTCCGCAAAGGGAGGGACCTATGGCGACTATTCTCATCATCGATGACGAGAAGGGGATCAGATCGCTTCTGCGGGAGGCCTTAGAGAAGGAAGGGCACCAGGTCGTTGAAGCCAGCGACGGCCGCAAAGGCCTGGAGCTGTACTTGAAGGCCCCCGCCGATCTGGTCATCATGGATATCCTGATGCCGGTCAAAGACGGGATGGAAGCCACCTGGCAACTGACGCATGAGTTCCCGGACGCGAAAGTCATCGCCATGACCGCCGGCCGTGGGGACACCAACTTTCTTGACGTGGCGAAGCTGTTCGGGGCGCATCGCGCGTTGGAAAAGCCATTCAAAATTGAGGACATGATTCAAGCCGTGCGAGAAGAGCTCCAGAAAGCGTGAAGAAGGGCTTCTGTCACCGAGCCACTTGGTTTCAGAAGAGCAGTCCTTCAACAACTCCGCATCGTCGGTCACGTTCAGGGAGCTGAACGCAGAAGCATTACACGAGTACCTGAACGCTTACCGGTAAAGGCCAAAGTCTTCATCATTCCCGTCTGCCGCATGATCACAATCCTTGCTCCGGGTGGGATGGCGTCACGCGCCACAAGGTGATGCAGGGGGTGGTGCCACATAATGAACCCTCTTGCCTGATTGCAAAAACTGTCTTTCTGACAGTGTGCGAAGGAAATTCTCTCTTTTTAGACATTTAAGCAGGCTCCTAAGTGGCTGGTAAATCCTTCTTGGTCGCATTAGCCAACCTGCGTCGGTTGGAAAGCAAAGTCTTCGTAACCGAAAACCTCCTGACCAGGGCTTTCGTCTACTTACTCGATAATGACCGAGCCGTTTTTAAATTCTATTTGAACAAGCTGGGTGTTCCATACAGCCCTGGACTCAGCGTTCGTGATCAAGACACCTTTGGTGAGAATACGCCGGATATGCAGATCAGCGGGCGAAACCCGGATGTTTTTGTTCTATAAGAGAATAAGATCAATAGTCCCGAAGGGTATAGGCAACGACCCAAGTATTTGGCGATTTTCAGAGGCATTTGTGCGAAGCATAAACTCTTTGTATATGTCGAGCCGCGAAAAACCAAAGGGGCGATACCTACCAAGAACGGGCAAGGCGTCCATCAGAAATTCCTCACTTGGGACGAGATCGCTGAAGTTGTTGAGTCAGCTCCACCTACCAGAGGGAGACAAAAGTGGCTACGTGAGGAATTACTGGATTTCATGAAGGAGAGGAAAATGATATCCCCACCACCGCTCAACGTGTCGAAGCTCACCCTTGCTCGGCAAATACTTGAGCATCAAGAGGAGACGCTCGAGCGTATCTTCGAAGAGGCAAAGAAAGTGTTTCACGAGAAGCTCAACAAAGGAGGGAATCAGAGGTACAAGGTGACACTAGGTGACGACCAGTCATTGAGAATCAAGAAGACAGCAAGAGGGAAACTTAAGAAGCCAATGCAGGACGATAACATCTGGGTCTGGTGTGGAATTTACCCAGATGAAGGAATCCTTTATCTATCATTGGAGATTGGGTGGTTGAAAAACTCGTATGGCTCTCGCATAAGCCAGTTCAGAAAAACGGCAAAGAAAAAGAATTTCGACCAATTCGAGTATGAACACAAGCGTTACCTGTGCGAATGTTATGAAATAAGCGAGAAGCTAGGTAAGGTGGTTGGCAAATGGGTCCAGTTTTAGAAACCAGCTTACAGGAGTTCTACGATGGGTGTCTGCCCAAGCCACCAAGCTCCCAAGCCTTCTCCATTCTCTTGAACGCGACTTGCGAAAGCGTCCCAGATAGCCCCCACTCAACTCAAATCTCACACTGGTCCTCAGCATTGAGCGAAAAGGTGCCAGTGTGCATTCAAGTTCCTAGCGCAACAGGTGGTGAACCGCGTGTGCCGGACTATGCCAGTTGAGGACTTTCCGCGGCCGATCGTTGAAGATCACCTGCACCTGCTTGATCTCTTTGCGCGAGAGCCGATTGAACCGTGTGCCCTTGGGAAAAAATTGACGCAGCAGGCCATTGGTGTTCTCGTTTGTGCCCCGTTCCCAGGGACACTGCGGGTGCGCAAAATAGACGCGCATCGTCGTCTGCTTTGTGAAGAGGCGGTGCTCGCGCATTTCTGGGCCCTGATCGTACGTGAGCGAGCGCCGGAGTTGGGCAGGGAGCGTGCGCAGTTCGCGCGCGAAGGCTTGCCGCACGGTCACCGCGTCCTTCGCCTTCAGGGGCACCAGCAAGGTAAACCGCGTGGTCCGCTCCACCAGCGTCCCCAGCGCCGACGCATTGGCATGACCGACCAACAAGTCGCCCTCCCAATGCCCCGGCACGGTCCGATCCGCCACCTCCGCAGGACGCTCGTCGATACTGATCAGGTCCTGGATGGGCCGAGATGACAGCCGCACCTTGCGCGGCCGACGAAACCGATGCCGGCAGCGGAGCGCGCGGATGAGCTCCCGCTTGAACGCCCCGCGGGGCAGCACATAGAGATAGGTATAGATGGCTTCGTGCGAGATCCGCATCGTCGGCTCGTCAGGATACCGCTGCGGTAACCCGTGCGCAATCTGTTCAGGGGACCAGCGGTGCGCGAGCAGCCGCAAGACGGCGGTGCGCAAGCGAGGCTGGACCGCGAGCTTCCGCGGCTTGCGCGGCCGGTGGGCCCAGCGCTGCGCCCGTTGATGGGCCGACACCGCCCGATAGGTCGCCGGCGAGGTCCAGTGGCGAGTGAGCTCGCGCGACAAGGTGCTCGGGGCTCGATTCATCGCCTGGGCGGTGGCTCGGAGACTATACCCAGCAGCCAACATGCGACTCAATTCCTCACGTTCCATGAGGCACAATCGTCGATACCGTCCCATGTGCAACTCCTTGGTCCCTGGGTTGACCAGGATACCGGTGTTGCACTAGGACCTTGAACCCAGACAGCAACCCTTTATGATTTTATGCCAGCACGGGTGGCTGCCGGATCGGCTTCGTTATTCTTCACAAACTTTTTCTTCGCTACACATACCAAACCTGAGGCCATGTGGTCAGAAGTGGCGTTCGCCGGAGCGGCGGGGTCTCACCCGGCGTCAGGAGAGGGGAAGCCGGTACTGACTAATCTAATCCCTGCACGTTCTTTTCTTTGCACTTCACCCATCTCCAGCGGGTGGCCTGACTGCCTCCAACTGCGCGCGTCCACCGAGCACATTCTGATCGTGCGCGGTGCGCGAGCACGGGAGGCTGCCTGGCCGCCCGCTCCTTCCTTCACTCATGCCTCAGCACTGCCAGAGGGCGTTGACCCAGGATTCGGAACGTGCTGAGAAAACCAATGGCGAGAGTGAGGAGTACGGTCAGCGCGAAACCGGTCGCCAGGATGCCGGGCTGGAATGTCCAGGGTAGGTCGAGGATAAAGTAGAGAACGGCCCACGACAGCGCGCTTGCCAGCACAACGCCAATGAGACCAGCCACCATGCCCAGCAGTGCGTACTCGACCGCGAAGGAGCAGGCGATCAGGCCACGGGTGGCGCCCAGAGCTTTGAGGATCACTGACTCGTAGAGTCGCCGGTATCTCGTCGTGGCCAGGGCTGCTGCCATGACAATCGCACCAGCCAGAATGCAGAACACGGCAATCGCCCGGATGGCGAGCGACAGTCGGTCCAGGATTCTGGCGAAACTGTCCAACACATCCCCAATGTTGATGGCGGTGACGTTCGGAAAGGCCGCCACCACTGCTTGTTGTAGCGGCACTTCTTTCTCCGGCGGCACACGCACCGTCGCAACATAGGTGAAGGGCGCGCCCTCCAGCGACCCGGGGGACAGAATCATATAAAAGTTAGTGGAGAAGTTCTCCCACTCCACCTTGCGGATGCTGCTCACCTCCGCCGAAACCGTCGCCCCCTGGATCTCAAACTCGATGGTGGAGCCGAGATCCACCCCCAGGTTTCTGGCGGCTTCTTCCTCCACTGAGACCAATGGCTTTTCGAACACTTGACCTGGCTTCCACCATGTACCCTTGGTAACGACATTGTCCTTCGGCAGATCGTTCAGAAACGTCAGGGCATATTCTCGCGTGAAGTACCATTTCTTCCGCCTGTCTTGTTTGTTCTCCCCCTCCTGATCGCTCTCCTCCTCCGCTTTGACCGGTTGCCCGTTAATCGCATGCAAGCGCGAGCGGACCAACGGCGTCGCTTCTGGGAAGGGGTCTCCAGACTTTTCATGGATCACGCGCAAGACCCCATCTTTCTGGTCTGGCTGGATATCAATGAAGAAAACCGTCGGGGCGTCGGTTGGACGGCTCTCTCCTACCTGGTGGACCAACGACCGTTCCAGAAGCGAGACCGCCACGATGACCATGACCCCGATGCCCACCGACACCATCACGCCAGTCGCCTGGCTGCCCGGCCGGTACAGATTGCTCATGGCATGACGAATCGCCAGGGAGCGGGGACCTGGTGCCAGACGGATAGCCTGAACCAGCAGTAGCACCGCAAGCAGCAATGCGACCACGGCGACAGCCAGTGCGCCGATAAACAGGAGACCGATCCTCCAGGACCCGGCCTGCCAGATAGCGAGGCTGGCCAGCCCGACCGCAATCCCAACTGCCGTGAAGGAACGCAACGGATCAGCGATGCCCAGCAACCAGCGCCAATCAAACTTCCAGGATCGCCGGTCCTGCTCTTGGGCCGCATCGGTCGTCACCACTTCCCGTCGAAAAATGAGCGCGGGGCGAATCTCGCGGATGCTCAGCAGAGGCCAGAGCGTAAAGAGCAATGTGGTGAGGATTCCCAACGCAACGCCCTTCAAGATCGGCAAGAGGGAAGCCATAGTCAGAGCGTTTGTGAACTCGATCTGATCCAGGAGATTGGTGGTAAGCAGCCCGGCCAACAGCGGCGGCAACG
>JBOHOI010000106.1:0-9775 GCA_050731155.1 Nitrospiraceae bacterium
ATCCAATACTGCCGCAAAGGTAGTACCTTGGCCAGGATCGCCACTCATTCGTTTTATGGAACGATTGAACAGATATTCGCAGGACAAAAGTGTCCAGGCAGGTCGCAATGCGGCGTGAGTATCACTTGTCGCAAATGCAAGACAAGTGGGGCGACTGCCCTGATCACGAACTGACCCAAAACGATTTCGAAGGTCGATAATCACATGCATCACGCTGCCCCAAGGAAATGCTTTCGTTCAGCATGTGACCATCCTTCAAGCTCAGGGCCAGTGAGGTCATAATGAAACCTAAGTATAGAAAGCGGCTCTTCATGGGGAAGCCAGGGCCGACGCTCCGCCAATATGAGATCACCTGATTGCCGATCTGTCGACTCTGCCGTGATCCAACGTGTGACTTGTCCTCCAATTGTTTCGCCAGGCGGACCTTCGCGTTCATCTCTTACAATTGCAAAGTCCGATCTATCCAATTGGTCAAAGGTCCAAAGATATCCTGCACCACTGTCCTCCTGAAGTCGAAGAAGGAATAGATCGGAACGACTTCCTTCTATGGCTGTCCCCTGGTCCCGTTCAGTAAGTGTCCATACATCTCCCCACCATTCCGACGGTTCATAACCACGCAACACCTCCTGCTTAATCGCACGAGGCGGAACCTCTAGAAGAGAGTTTAGACCATTGGAAGTTATAACTTTGTGGCGTGCCAAGGCACGGCAGGTCGCCTCGTAACTCGCTCCTATTCTCAACGAAAGTTGATAAACCACATGCGGCTGTTTCATATGATCCGATGTCCACTCTTGATGCCTAAAATGAAGGGCGAACAGCCATTTTGGCATCATAAATTCGACCGCAAAGGCATCTGCTTCAAGTTCTTGCTTGCCGTAATCGGGGTGCGAGGAAAAGGGAGATCGATGTAGCATTTCCTCATTATCTAGGCTTGGCTCATGATTGAGATCGAAATGACCAAGCTCATGTGCCCCAGTGAAACGTTGCACACTTAGTGGTCGCTTTGTAGTAACCAGAATGCCGGGCATTGGTTTGGGAAAGAACGCACCGAGCAAGCCATCTAGTGGTTTGAACAAGAGGGGTATCTTGCGCATAACAATAGAATCGAAGACATCAATCCGCCCAGCGTGGGTTTCGAGGCGGTCGCGCAATTCCAATTTCCTGTGAAGACGCGCGGCAGCCTGAGTTCCTCGTAGAATTGCTCGACGTACGTCAGGCATTCGCCTATTTCCCAGCTTTACGAGCGCTCAAATATTCTGCAAAGCGCTCAAGTTCGGCTCGATCACTCTTCGAGAGGGACGCGACTTTTCTGGCAAGATGAGCTACATCATCAGGTAATCCGGCTTTGGCAGAAGTTTCCCCCGTAAAATGTGCTAGTGGAAGTTTATAAAGTTCAGCTATCTTCCTTAACTCAAGTGCATCAATTCCTCTCTGCCCTGATTCAATATTAGACAACGCTGAGCGAGGAATCCCTATGCGCTTGGCCACCTCTTCCTGGGATAACCCTAAATACTCCCTCGTCTTGCGTAGACGATCACCTAATTGTTGCCGATCTATTGCTTGGGGTTTGCGAAGTTTGGTTATCACGTTATTCGCCGGTGCCATATTCTTCCCTCCCTATTAACTATGATCAAGCCAGTGGCGCTTGATTTTTGGCAAAAGATCCTCGACTGTTTCATTGATGCTATGGTATCCACCTTTCTTGACTAAGCTTTCTGGCAGTTCACCTCCAATAATTGTTTCGACCGCAACCAGTATCTCGACCACAACGAGCGAGTCAATTACAGGCATTAACGGATCACGAGTGATGCCCATGATTGTTTGATCTTTGGCTTCCTCTGCTAGACAATCACGAAGGCAATCCTCGACGGCTCTTTCTGGAAAGAGTTTAGGAGCAGGCTGCTGTTTTAATCGGAGCTTAGGCATATTCACCTGTGTTTACTTTTCGGACATAATAGCATGTTAATGTCTGAAAATCAAACACAATATATAGCGTTATAACCAATTGATTTTAAATCGATTGTGCCACCATTCGTTTTTTTGGCCCACCGTGCTGGACGCGGAGATTGCGGACGACGATGTAGTGAACATGTGGCAGCACTAAGGGGACAGCTACTTTTCTGCTAGAATCCCGCCGCACGACGGACGGCCCGCCGCTGGCGACGGACGGGCCTACGTCCCCATTTCATTCCGAAACGATAGGCCATAGGCTATTCGCCATACGCTCTTCGCAGAGCCGCCACCCCCACCCTCGCACGTCCGGTGATCGATTTATGGCGCTGTATGGCGTATCCTCTCTGGACGTACCTCCATGGCAACGCCCCATTCACACGATCACGCGCCTGTGCCTGAGCATGCGTCCCATGACCCCACGCATGGAACGCTCGACTCGGCCCTGTTGACGACCGAGAAAGGGATTTGGGCCGTCAAGTGGTCCCTGGTCGGGCTCCTGGTGACGGCGTTGCTCCAAGCCGTTGTCGTGGCGCTGACCTCCAGCGTGGCACTGCTGGCCGATACCATTCACAACTTTGGTGATGCTGCGACCGCAGTTCCTCTATGGGTCGCCTTTCAGATGGCGAGGAAGAAGCCCACCAAGAGATTCCACTATGGATACGGGCGAGTCGAGGATGTTGCGGGCATCCTCATTGTCTTTATCATGCTGGTAAGCGGGGTACTGGTAGCCACTGAATCGGTAAGCCGACTCTTCCAGCCGCATGAGATCCAGCACCTAGGTGCGGTGGTAGTTGCATCTCTCCTTGGTTTTGCCGGCAATGAACTTGTCGCGATGCTTCGGATTCGCACGGGAAAAGAGATTGGAAGCGCGGCCCTCGTCGCCGATGGCTATCACGCCAGGATCGACGGCATCACGAGTCTCGGGGTCCTCATCGGCGTCGTGGGCGTCTGGTTAGGCTACCCGCAAGCTGACGCGCTTGTTGGTCTCGCGATCACGATCGTGATTTTCAAAATAGTCTGGGATTCCGGGAAGTCGCTCTTCACTCGCCTGCTGGACGGCGTTGACCCCGAAGTGATCGATGAGGTGCGACACGCGGCTCACCATGTCGCCGAGGTTGTCGAGGTGACGGACGTGCGGGTGCGGTGGCTCGGGCATCGGCTGTTGGCCGACGTCAATATCGCCGTGGCCTCCGGGCTCTCCGTGGAGGAAGGCCACCAGATTGCGCATGAGGTCCAGCATCAACTGCTGCACCATCTCCCTTACCTCGCCAATGCCACAATTCACGTGGATCCGGTCACTGCCTCGGGGGAACACCATCACCGGATCGCCGACCATGTGCACGATGAATTGCCGACCCATTCACACTGAGGACGTCAACGCTAGCCGTGCCCCACACGATCCCGCGCTCGCACGTCTGCTGATTTAGCTGCCTCCACGCTTCTGTTATAATCCTGCCCCAGCATGAAGCCGCGGATTACGGTCATTACATTGGGCGTGGACAATTTAGAAAGGTCGCTGGCGTTTTATCGCGACGGGCTCGGGCTTCCGACGGAAGGGATAATCGGCACAGAATTTGAGCATGGCGCCGTTGCCTTTTTTGATTTACAGCCAGGACTGATGCTTGCCATTTGGTCTCGCGACGACATCGCGCATGACGCCGGCGTTGCCAAAACCACTCACAGCCCCACCGAGTGCACCATCGGCCATAATGTCAGCAGCAAGCAGGAAGTGGACGCGGTGATGGAACAAGCGAAACGAGCGGGTGCCAAGATCATCAAGCCTGCTGGCAAGACGTTTTGGGGAGGCTACGCCGGGTATTTCCAGGACCCCGATGATCATTTGTGGGAGGTCGTCTGGAATCCCGACATGAAGCTACCGGATTAATAGTTCACGTGAGAAGAACAGGTGCCAGTCTGGGCTCAAGGTTCTAGTGCAACACCGGTATCCTGGTCGATCCAGGAACCCAGGAGTTGCACATGGCCCAGTATCACCGCTTGAGTGTGATGGAACGTGAGGAGTTGAGTCGCATGCTGGCCGCGGGATCGAGTCTCCGGGCCACCGGACGAGCGCTGGGCCGAGCCCCGAGCACCTTGGTGCGCGAGAGCTCGCACGTCAACACGCCTCGCCCGTGACCTATCGCGCCGTGTGGGCCCAGCACCGGGCGCAGCGCTGGGCCCCCGAACAGATTGCGCGCGGGTTGCCGCAACGGTATCCTGACGAGCCGACGATGCGCATCTCGCACGAAGCCATCTATACCTCTCTCTATGTGCTGCCCCGGGGGGCGTTTAAGCGGGAGCTCATCCGCTATCTGCGCCGCCGGCACCGATTTCGTCGGCCCCGCAAGGTGCGGCTGTCGTCTCGGCCCATCCAGGACCTGATCAGCATCGACGAACGGCCCGCGGAGGGGGCGGCTCGCACGGTACCGGGACATTGGGAAGGGGACTTGCTCGTGGGCCATGCCACTGCCTCCGCGCTCGGCACCCTGGTGGAGCGGACCACGCGGTTTACGCTGTTGGTGCCGCTGACAGCGAAGGATGCGGTCACCGTGCGGCAGGCCTTCGCGCGCGAACTCCGGACGCTCCCCGCCCAGCTCCGCCGCTCGCTCACGTACGACCAAGGTCCGGAAATGCGTGAGCACCGTCTCTTCACGAAGCAAACGACGATGCGCGTCTACTTTGCGCACCCGCAGTGTCCCTGGGAACGGGGCACGAATGAGAACACTAATGGCCTGCTGCGCCAGTTTTTCCCCAAAGGGACGCAGTTCCATCAGCTCTCGCGCACAACGATCAAGCGGGGGCAGGCCCTGTTCAACGATCGGCCCCGGAAAGTCTTGAACTGGCACAGCCCCGCGTATGCCTTCACTCACCTGTTGCGCTAGGATCTTGAATGCACACTCTCACTTCATCGCGTGCCCGTAGGTTAGCATGAACACCACCTGCTCACGAGACTGTCTCAGTTGTCATAATTGACGTGCACCACAATATATCGCTGCAGGGCTTGCTGGGAGAGAGGAAGCAAGCGCTTGGCCTTCCGAAATTCAGTCGCTTTGACGGTTTAGAAATCGCCCGAAGAATCCATCGAACCGACGAGGGAGTCTTGATACAGTCTGGCAGGCAAGACTGTGGCGGAAGGCAGCACGCCCGCAGGCTCGAAAGACGATTCCTCGCTTCAAAGGCATCATTCCGGGCACATTCGTCGGTCTTCAGGCGAAAGGCCCTTGACATGCCTCGCTCGTTTGTGAGAACCAAAGCCAGCCAACCGATCGACCGGACCAGAGATCCGCAGGATCTTGCCCCAGACCTGTTTCAGGCGATTGTTATTTCCAGGTAACTAAGCGATGATCAACAAACTGAAGCTGTGGATCTCTGCACTCGCTCTACCCATTGAACCCGCCCAGCTGGGCTTTCGGGACACCGTGGAATGCTGAATGATTGCAGTTCGCTGTTCATCACCCAAGATGCCGAACTCATCGTAAGCGAAGAACAAAACAATGTCTACAGTGCACGTAAGGCCGTCGTACGTTCCCCCGCCATCCCAGGACATCGTCGAATCCGGCTACCTCATTCTCCGGGACGGGACTACGGCCATAATCCGCATTGCCCAACCCTCGGATCAGCAGGCGTTGCAAACCTTCGTTGACCGGCTCTCGCCCGAATCAAAGCGACACCGGTTCTTCTCAGAAACTGTCCCGTCTCCAGAAGTCATTGAGTCCCTGTGCGACTCGTCCGATCCCCGATCCAAACTCACGCTGATCGTCACTCGTTTCTGGGAAGGCGTGCTCCGAATCATCGCTGCAGGTTCCTACTTGGCCAAGGATGAGCGTACGGCTGAGGTGGCCATGGCGGTGGATGACGCCTTTCATGGGAAGGGTCTGGGCACGCTACTGCTAGAACGATTGGCGCTGCTGGCAATCCGCCACGGTTTTACCCGGCTCTGGGCCGTCACCCATGCAGACAACCTCGCCATGCGGGAAGTATTTCGGGAGTCCGGCTATGCCGTACGCGAAACTTTCGAGGGCGGTGACATAGAAGTGGAGCTCTCGGTCATCCCCACGGAAACAAGTGTGACCCGCTCTGAAGTCCGGGATCGGATCGCCACCATAGCTTCGCTGCGTCCTCTGTTCCAGCCACAGGCAGTCGCGGTCCTAGGCGCTTCCCGTGATCCTGTTCGTATCGGGAACAGGCTCGTTCAGGCGCTGGTCACCAACCGGTTCCAGGGGCCCATCTATCCGATCAACCCAAAGGCCAGTGAGGTGGTGGGCCTCAAAGCCTATCGGTCGGTGCGTGACGTGCCGGGACCGCTTGACCTGGCCATCATTGCCGTGCCACGCGACGCCGTGCTCGCCGCCGTGGACGTGTGCGCGGCCAAAGGAGTGCGAGCGGTTGTCGTGATTTCGGCCGGCTTCGCGGAGGTCAATGCTGAGGGTCGCGAACTGCAGAAACGACTCGTCGAGAAGGTTCGCCAGTATGGCATGCGCCTGGTCGGTCCGAACTGTTTTGGGTTGGTGAACGCCGACCCTTCAGTGCGGCTCAACGCCACCTTTTCTTCGGTCTTTCCTCCGTCGGGATGGGTGGCCATGTCTTCCCAGAGTGGCGCGCTCGGCCTGGCCATCCTCGCCGCGGCCCGCCGACTCCAGATGGGAATCTCAACCTTTGTCAGCGTTGGGAACAAAGCGGACGTGTCGGGGAATGATCTGCTCCAATACTGGGAAGAGGATCCCAACACCAATGTGATCCTCCTCTACCTCGAATCCTTTGGAAATCCTCGGCGCTTTGCGCGCATCGCCCGCCGTGTCAGTCGTCGGAAACCCATTGTCGCTGTGAAAGCTGGCCGATCTCAGTCAGGACGCCGAGCAGCCGGTTCTCATACCGCTGCCCTCGCGGCAAGCGACGTGGCGGCAGAGGCTCTCTTTCACCAGACCGGGGTCATCCGCGCCGAAACCCTCGAGGAGATGTTCGCACTCGCGGCCGGCCTGGCCAACCAGCCCTTGCCCACAGGACGGCGAGTCGCGATCGTGACGAACGCGGGAGGACCTGCTGTCCTTTGCACGGACGCCTGCGAAGCTGGCGGGCTCGAAGTACCGGAACTCTCAGAGGAAACGAGAGTGCGCCTCGCAGCCTTCCTACCGGCCGCTGCTGCTGTGAAGAATCCCATCGATCTCATCGCTTCAGCGACCCCCGACCAGTACCGGAAGGCCATCGAGACGATCTTATCGGCTGATGAGGTGGATGCCTTGATTGTGCTGTATATCTCCGTCAGCGAGGTGGACACGGCTCCGATCGCAGAGGGGATTCTCGCAGGGATCGCCGCCAGCAGGACGGCGGGGGGCAAGGGGAAACCAGTATTAGCTTGTTGGATGGCGGAAGGAGACAGGGATCGCTCCCTCGCGTTGACCAACGAGACTATTCCCACCTATCGCTTACCGGAAATTCCGGCGCGCGTGTTGAGCCGGGCTCTTGCCTATGCCGAGTGGCGCGCCCAGCCGGTTGGCCTGACCCCGGACTTTCAGGATCTCGATCTGCCGATGGTGCGAGAAGTCTGCGCCAAAGCCCTTTCGCAACGGTGCGCTAGCTGGCTGACCACGGAGGAAACCAGGACCGTGCTCACGGCGATGGGCCTCCCCGTTCAGCCGGGCGGAGTCGCGCAGACAGAGGATGACGCGGTGGAACTGGCCAGACGCGTCGGATTTCCGGTCGCCGTCAAATTGGCCTCACACCACCTCGTTCACAAAACCGAGATCGGCGGGGTCCGCCTCTCGCTAAAGGAAGAGAGCGCAGTTCGTCAGGCCTTTCGAGAGATTCGCGATCGCTTGGCGCAGGACAACAACCTGGACGCGATGGAAGGCGTGCTGGTGCAGCCGATGGTAACCGGCGGAGTGGAAGTAATGATTGGGGTGACCCATGATCCGCTGTTTGGCCCTCTTATTGCTTTTGGCCTCGGCGGCATCCATGTCGAAATTCTTGGAGATGTCCGTTTTCGCGTCACGCCTCTCACCGATCGCCACGCCGCCGAGATGGTGCGGGAAATCAAAGGCTATCGGTTACTCGAAGGGTACCGAGGCCATCAGCCGGCTGATATCCAAGCTATTGAAGAAGTGCTCCTGCGCACCTCCCGGCTAGTTGAAGAGCTTCCGGAGATCAGCGAACTGGACATGAATCCCATCTTTGCCCTGCCGCCCGGTCAGGGCTGTCGCATCGTTGACGCCAGGATACGGGTCGAGCGCCCTCGATAGAATGCTCGGCCACTCAGACAAGGCTTCGGCGGTGGTCTTAGTTGTCGGAATGCGGCAGGGTGATGGACGACACTTCGCCGGGCAACAGCAAGGTCAGCGAAAACGGCGCTGTGGCATCCTTTTGCGCGACGGCGCACAGGGAGCAGAGCTGCAGCGCCGATTTCGGGGGAAATGATAGTAGCGCGGGGAAGACGAACAAAGGCGGCAGCGCCCGCGAAGACGCCAGATGGAGCCGGAGCGCCATCAGCACGTCTCGCACGCGCGCGGCCTGCTGCTCGTCCGGAACAAGATCGGCTACGGCGATGCCGGCCTCCCACAATGGCCTCGTGATGCCGACCGGTACGGGTAATCCGATTTCGTGAGCGGCGGGAGAGACGTCAATCAAATACCCTCTCTGAATCGCTTCTTCACGGCTGATCATCTGCGGCTGTGGAACATCGAGCGGCTGGTCGGACTCCGCCTCTGGCTGCGATTGTTCCGAGGCAGCAGGGGCCTGGAGATCGCGCGCGGTCGGGTCGTCAGCAGCGCGCGTTTCAACAGGTTCGAACTGATCGGCTGCGGATGGCTGCTCCGAGAGAACAGGCGCCGGCAACGCCTTCACAATACCGTCGTACACGGCCCGGGCGGACAGAGACCACGCGGGGTTGAACGGACGCCCCGTGAAGGCCGCCTCCGCGGCTTTCTTTTCATCATGGGAGAGCTTGCGTGGTGTCATGATGCTTTGTAGATAATTCCTCAACGAGCGAGGTCAAGGGGCAACAGTGTTGATGATTCGCTTGACCAAGTCCCTCTCATCGGCCCCGGTCTGGATCTCACCATTCAGGCGCGCGTCGAGCAAGCGGTCCAGAATCTTCCTAAATATAGGGCCAGGCTTCAGGCCAAGAGCCTTTAGGTCAGTACCGGTCAGAGTCGGTTTGACATGCTGGTAGATGCTAAGGTGAGCGGCAATCTGGCGTTTTACGGATTCCGATCGGGTCTTCGCCATCAGGAGCAGCAGGGTCTCGTCGGAAAGGCCGACCAACACCCGATAGGTTTCGGCCGGCCGCAAGGGAAGGCGGTTGGCCAGTCGGCGCAGAAGGCTGCTTGACGAATAGCGGCTGACTCTGATCTTTTCGGCTTGCCGTGCCGGAAGTTTGAGCCGCCTCAGGGTCTCCCCGACCGCCTTGCCCGGGATCACTTCCATGAGCGCCATGAAGTAGACGAGCCGGCCGTCTATCCGACCTGGAGTGGACCCCGAAGACCCACCGGCTGCCTCTGCCTTCCGATCCAGCCAATTCAACGAGGTGCGCTTGTACCAGTTGAGCACCTCTTGGACTGCCTTCAGGAGGGCATCCAGATGGGTGGACCATTTCAGAGCCGGATGGATAAAGCGAAGGAGGGTAAGCTCTCCCAAACGAACCACGATCTTGCGCGGTTCCTCTTCTGAGAGCAGCAGGATGATCTCATCAGACAACCGAGAGCTAGACAGACGACGGAACAGGTCCATTTTGACCGCACCCTTGATCAGCGCAAGGGTCTCCTTTCCCAGGCGAAACCCGTACCGCTGCTCAAATCGGACGGCCCGGAACACGCGCGTCGGGTCCTCCACG
>JBOHOI010000107.1:0-9616 GCA_050731155.1 Nitrospiraceae bacterium
CTCCTGTACCGAGCGGAAGACAATCTGCTCTACCAGCTCAAGGAAGGCACCCTGTAACCACTTTGCCGCGCTGAGGCCCTGCGCTCTACAGGATTGATGTGGACGTTCTCGTTCTTTTGTTCCGTACCGTTGTGCTGCGACCCTATGTGTTTCTCTTCCTCGCCGTGTTTCTGTTCGCCGCGCAGCGGCTGATCGGCTGGCGCCGGACGGGGCTCTTTTTTCTGATCACCTGGCTTACGGCCTTCGCGTGCGAATTCTCCTCCACCCGCACTGGGATTCCATTCGGATGGTACCACTACACCGGTTCCACGGTGGGCCAGGAACTCTACATATCAAACGTCCCGTTCATGGATTCGCTGTCTTTCACCTTCCTCCTGTACGCCAGCTACTGCCTGGCACTCTTTTTTCTCCTCCCTGTCCACGATGTCGGTATGGGTGAATGGTCTGACTCGGCCAGAACCAGCATCACGGCTCTTGTGTTCGACCCGAAAGTCCGCACCTCCCAGCCGGTCCTGGGCCTGACGGTCCTGTTCTTCGCGTTCATTGACATGGTGATTGACCCGCTTGCCCTTCGAGGGGACCAGTGGTTTCTGGGCAAGATTTATTACTATCCTGACCCCGGCATCCATTTCGGTGTGCCCGTCGCGAATTACATCGGCTGGGCCATTGTTGGACTGATCGCCTTGACGAGCTATTTCATTCTCGATCGCCGTCTCCAGTCCATGAGCCCGGACTCGCCCGTCACTCGGCCGATGACTGGTGATATTCTACTCGGCTGTGGGCTGTACTATGGCGTGCTGGTCTTCAACCTGGCTCTGACTTTCTGGATCGGTGAAGCCTTGCTAGGCATGACCGGCGTGCTCATCTACCTGCCGATCACCGCGCTGCTTGGCCTAAGACTCCTGGGCCGACTCCCGGCTCCCAGGCAACGCCACCCACAGGAAGACACTCTCCACAAGAATTCTCCGAGACCGATGTGAGCGCTTGGCGATGTGTCGGGAGAGTCTGTATACTGCAAGAGCTGCGCGAGGTCCTGCCGGTTGGATGGGAGGAGGATTATGACCGAACAACCGAGTCTGGTGAAAAGCATCCTGAGAAAAGGTGTGGCCGGAGTCATCATTGGAACGATTCTCGTCGGCGCGGGACAGGCGCTCGCATTCCCGCCGGTGTTTCAAACGATGTTCTTCATCTATGCGATGTTGGGTGCCGCGGTGTTCATTCTGTTGGAAGCGCCTGCGCTGAAGCCCTTAGGCGGGTTCAAGGCTTTCGTGGCCCTGGGACTTTTCTACGCGGTGCTCTCCGGCCTGTATATCGCTGGCGCTTCTTTGCTGCCCCAGTATGATCCTGAGGATGAGAAGGGGAAGATCGAAAAGCTGCTTCAGGCCAAGCGCGAGAAGGCCGGACACGACCTCAAGCAGGTCAACGAGCTTCTGCAGCAAACGCAGCTTCTCGAAGCCAAGGTCCAATCTCTATCGGTCCGCTTAAACAAGCTCACGCCTGCCAGTCCCGCCGACGCCAGCCTGCCTATGGCGTCCGCCAGATCTGCTTCCAGCGAGATGACCCTTCTTGCACGAGGCATAGAGGTCTATGATCTGCACGAGTGCTACAACTGTCATAAGATCGGCGGGAAGGGGAACGTAAAGAAGCGGGGACCTGTCTTGGATAATGTCGGCAATTTGTTGACCATCGAGGATATTAAAAAGAAAATTTTCGATCCTACCTACCTATACGCCGAGGGCTACGAAAAGGAACACAAGAAAGGCCAGATGCCGGACAAGTACAAGGACTTGATGACGGAAGATGAACTCGTCGCGCTGGCGGCCTACCTCAGCACCCTGAAGAATCCGGCTGTCGAAACGCCTCGTCCCGTTTTCCTCAAGACCAAGGTGGACCACGGGTTCATCGTGTACGGTTATGTCCGAGATAACAATGGGAACCCGCTCTCCGGCGTCGAAGTCCAGGCCAAGCCTATCAAGGAACATGCACACCCAGGAAGCACCAAAACCAACCAAGAGGGTTACTTCGAGGTCTTTTTGCACCTTCACAACGAGGATGTCGGCACCAAGATTTCTGTGTCGGCCAAAGGGGTCCAGAAAGAACTTGTGGCCAACTACGACCCGAACGACAAGGTGACGAAACGCCAGGCTGCCGTGGACTTGACGGTGGGATCGTGACGCGTGAAGCGTCGTTCGTGAAGCGTCAGATGCTTGTTTCAAGAGTCCAGTTCCGAAGCGAGATGCACTTCACGCTTCACGAGATACGGTCACGCTCCTTCGAGCGTAGGGTGACGAACGGCGAACGATGATTGGCCTCCTGATCCGTTTCGTGGTCACCGGCATTGCCGTGTTCCTGGCCACTGCGATCATCCCCGGCATCGAGGTGCACAGTACCTCGGCCGGCGTCGCTGCGGTGATCGTGCTGGCGTTGTTGAATGCCGTGATCCGGCCCTTCCTGTATCTGTTCTCGCTTCCCGTCATCATCCTCACCCTAGGCCTCTTCATGGTCATCATCAACGCGCTGCTCCTCCAGTTGGTGTCCCTCCTGGTCAAAGGGTTCGTGGTTCAGGGATTCTGGCCGTCGGTGTGGGGCGCTGTGCTCATCAGCCTGGCGAGCAGCATCCTGAACCTCTGGATCTCTGAACGGGGTCACGTGGAGATCGTCATCCACCGGTCGAAGCCTCCTCGCATCGTCAATTGAAACTGCTTGCCGACGTTGCTACAATGCGGACCTGTTTCACGAAGGAACCATCGAATGAGAAATGCCGTTGAGCAGGCTCGCGCAAGCAAGCAGACGACCCTCCAGAAAACGCTGACCACCGCGCTCAACGAACTCGGGCTGGATGCCGCGCTGGCCGCGATTTTCGATCGGGAAGACGGCCCGTTGGTGGCACAGGTCTCCCGCGGCTTTTCTCCGCGTGAGGTGCAGGCTATCCTGGGAGCCCTCTCCGCCCAGGAGGTCGGCGTGTCGCAGGTTCCCTCCGGCGACGGGGAGCCGCTCAAGGTCATCCGCTTGCGTCTGATCACTCCCGGCGCTAAATCCCTCCTTGCAGTCCCCTTACGGCACATGGAGCGGACCTACGGCGTCCTTGTCATCGCACGAAAAGAGAGCGCGGCCTTAGCAAAGAAGGAAAAAACGCTGATTGAGAGCGCGGGAGAGGACATCACAAAGGCCCTGGAACGGCAATCCCTCTTCGACGGGACGGTCCTGCTGAGCCGCCCGTTCGTCGCCCAGGAACCGGTCACTCAAGGCTCCACAAGCCCTGAGCCCTTTGCGTCGCCCCCCTCCCATGCGAGCCCGGAGAGGGAGGCGGAGATCACCGCCGTGCTGAGCGAGGCGGCACAGGTCATGCCCTTCGACCGGGCCTGGGTCACCGACTATGATCCGCTGGCCGGCGCTGTGGAGGTCTTCGGTATCGCGGGTGAAAAGGGAGAGCATAAGACGGACCTCAAACCGGGGCAGCGTCTTACCCTTGACGCCTCCGCCTCAGGGTGGGCCGTTCGCCATCGAAAGCCTCGCGTGGATCATGACCTCGCCTCGACTCAGGGACGGTTCCAGGACCACAAACACCTGTACAAAGACCGGTTCCGGTCAGCCATAGTGGTGCCGTTTTTTGTGCGTGGGCAAGTCGGAGGAACGATCACGTTTGCCTCCAAAACGCCGATGCAGTACACCCTCCCTGATACAAGGATCCTGGAACCGCTGATCGCAAAGTTGGGCGAGCTGCTTCAACAACCGGCTTCAACCCAAGTGGCCAGGCCCCCTGCCGGATCGCCAGGCGAAGCCCCGACAGCACCGGCATTGCCGGTCCCCTCCGAACCCCTGATCAGAAAACAGGAGCGGCAAGCCGCCATCGGCGAGTTCAGCGCGTTTCTGGCGACCGAAGTCCGTGAGCCCCTGGCTTCCATTCGGGCGCAGTTGGAAGAGATCACCGGAGAGGGCATCCTCGATTTCGACCCCCAGACCCGCGTCGAGAATGCCATGCGCGACTTGATCAGGGTCGAAGTCATCCTGAACGAGATCCTGGACTTTGCCAAGCCTCTGGAATTGAACCGGCGCATGTGCCGGGTGCCCGACATCATCGAAGCGGCGCTGACGGTCGTCGCCACTGAGCTCGAGATCAACCGCACCCGGGTGACGAAGGATTACCGCGCCAATCTCAACCAGGTCCGGTGCGATGAGACCAAGATGCAGCAGGTCTTCCTCAGCATCTTCAAGAATGCACTCGAGGCCATGACGCCTGGCGGGCATCTCCATATCGAGGTCACTCAGCACCGGTCTGGTCGGCATCCCGATGTCCAGATCCTGATCAAGAACGACGGCGTCCCCATTCCAACCGAACATGTGGGCAAGGTCTTTGAACCCTATTTCACCACCAAACGAAGCGGGACCGGCTTGGGGCTCGCGACGGTCAAAAAGATCGTGGAAGAACACCACGGGCAGATTTCCATCGCCAGTGGACCGGGGCAGGGCACAGCCGTGATCATCCGCCTGCCGGCTTGGTTCCGAGGGGGGGCCTTCCGCCACCGAGGAAGAAGACGTCCGCTGCCTCGCCCCCGTTGATCGAGAAGGCGCGACAATACTGGGGGGGCAGCTTCAGCACCCAGGCAGGCCACCACTACTTGACAGGATTATGCGAAGCTGGCTAAGATGCCTGCCACGGTGCGGCTATTCATTTCATTGGCGACCGAGTTGGCCTGATTTACCCACCTTCTTAAAAAGGAGTGATCGTCATGAAAGCCATGATCGGCATTGTTGGGGTGGTCTTAAGTATGATGTTTTCCCTGTCTCTCGTGTTTGCGAATCCGGCTATGCTCCCGAAACATGAAGGCTACCCGATGAAGAACGATGGAAGCCCCGTGACAGGACAACCAACGGCCAATGACCCCGGCCAGGCTAACGCCACGGGCGAAAAAGCCCTCACCAAGGCTGCTGACCTCGAGAAGCACTCCGAGCAGCACCTGAAGAATGCGGACAATGAGCGGGTGATGCAGACACAGGGCGCTGGTCAGCTTCCAAAAGTCCAGGGTCCCCAGATCAAGATCGAGCCACCAGTGACATCAGCAACCAAGATCGGAGCGGATCGGGTCATTAAATAAGAGAACCCAGGCTCCATTGAAAGAGAAAGGGGAGGTCGTTCAGGACGACCTCCTCTTTTATCTCAAGCAGCCACTTCTCACGGAAGCGCCTTCAGTCTCTGGGTCAAGCGAGTATTCTCCGAATAGTCGACGGGACAGTCGATGACCACTGGGCCACTGCTGGCCAAGGCTTCTCTCAACGCAGGCTCGAGGTCGGATGGACCGTTCACTCGCAATCCTATCGCTCCGAAGCTCAGGGCGTAGGCCACAAAGTCTGGATTCCCGAAATCGACGGAGGAGGTTCGCCCGAACCGAAGCTCCTGGTTCCAACGGATCACGCCATATCCATCATCCCGCCAGATGAGGATCACAATCGGCAGATGGAGACGGACGGCCGTTTCGAGCTCCTGGGAGTTCATCATGAAGCCCCCGTCTCCTGTGACCGTCACCACTCGCCGCTCTGGATACAGTAACTTGGCGGCAACCGCGCCCGGCAGTCCGATCCCCATCGCGGCAAAGCCATTCGAGATAATGCAGGTATTCGGGGCCAGGCATGGAAACATTCTGGCCATCCACAGCTTGTGGGCCCCCACGTCGCAGACCACGATGTCATCGGCCGAGAGCGCCGCTCGCAAATCGCGGATCACATGCTGCGGGCGCATCGGCCAGGTGGCTGGGCCGGCCAACTCGGCCTCCAACCCGGCCACGATCGCCTCACGGCTTTGCTTGGCCCATTGCTGGTCGAACGGGGCGAGACCGTTCCCGATCTGTTCCAACGCCAGCGTAAGATCGCCGAGCACGCCGACCTCGACGGTGTAATGGGCGTCCACCTCGGCCGGCGACATGTCCACATGGACCACGTGCTTGTTTCGATTCGGGTTCCAGAAACAGGGCGCGTATTCCACAAAGTCATAGCCCACGGCAATCACCACGTCGGCCTGCTCGAACACGGTCGCCGGATAGTCCCGCATCTGGAGACCAAGGGCATAGAGCGACAGCGGATCACGGTCCGACATGATGCCTTTGCCCATGAACGTGTGCGCGACGGGAATGTTCAAGGTCCGAGCAAACCGCCGGACGGCCTCATGAGCTCGCCCGCGGATCACGCCGTTCCCGGCCAGAATCACCGGCCTCTTGGCCGCGGCGATGCTCTGCACCGCACGTTTCACTTGAGCCGCGAGCGGTTCCGGGGTAAACGGCGCCTGGGCGCGAAGGGGGCCTTCAGTTTCTCGCTCGCTGGCCTGCTCCGCCGCCACATCTTCGGGCAGCTCCAAATGGGTGGCTCCGGGCTTTTCGGTCTGGGCCACTTTGAAAGCCTTCCGCACCGCTTCCGGAATGATGTGAGGTCTCGTGATCTCGGCGTTCCATTTCGTGACCGGTTTGAACATCGACACAAGGTCAATGTACTGGTGCGATTCCTTGTGCATCCGATCCAATGACGCCTGACCGGTGATCGCCACCAGCGGAGCCCGATCCAAGTTGGCGTCGGCCACGCCGGTCAGCAGATTGGTCGCGCCGGGCCCGAGCGTGGAAAGGCAGACCCCGGCTTTTCCGCTCAGCCTCCCATAGACATCAGCCATGAACGCTGCTCCCTGCTCATGCCGGGTCTCGATAAACCGGACGCGAGAGTTCAGCAAGGAATCCATCACGTCCAAGGTCTCCTCGCCGGGCAACCCGAACAGGAACTCCACGCCTTCGTTTTCCAGACAACGGACCAGCAGATCCGAGGCTTTCATCTATAACCCCCAGGCTCGAGGCGCGAGGCTATGGGCGATACGAAGGAAAATCCAGATCCGCTGCGTCTTCCTGAAACCCTATAGCCCATAGCCTATTGCCTCTTGCCCCTAGTGTTGTGAAGCCGGAATCGCCACAGTTTGGTTGCCCATTCTCCGGCATAGTCTACCCCAATTCGTGGATAGGCCGTGATCGCTGAGGCTGGGACCCGCTCGCCGCGATCCTCGATCCATAAGGTTTGTCCCAGCGTCAAATCCAGCTGATTCAGCTTGCGATCGATCTGAAGGTACCGGCAGACCCGGCCGGGACCGTCGATTAAAGTGGGAGGGGGCCCCGCCATGGGCGCCCCTCCCACACACACCTGTCCTTCTGCCGGTTCTACAGCCCGGATCAGAATCGCTGCAGGGTAGCCCTCTCGTTCAGTCACCACGTTGAAGCAATGGTACATACCGTAGATGAAGTACACGTATGCCACTCCAGGTTGACCAAACATCACGTCCGTGCGCTTTGTTCTTCCACGCGACGCATGCGATGCCCGATCGTCAGGCCCGACGTAAGCCTCCACTTCGATGATCTTGGTTGTAATGCGTGTTGATCCATTCGCCCGAATCAGGTATTTGCCCAGGAGTGATCGGGCCACTCGCAAGGTCGGACGATTGAAATACGCACGGGACAACACTCGACGTAGCATGATCGCCATCCGTGTCTCGTCCGTTGAGCCCGTTTGGTCCGTTAGTCCGTTGAATCTATTAACGGACTCAACAGACGTCACTGACAGAACGGACTGAACGTCCCAGGGAAGCTTAAAAATACCATGATAAGCCACCCATGACAAAGCGCGGAATTCCTGGCACGAAATGAATGTCGCCGACCGGCGCCGCCTCGTTGCGCAGACGAGACTGAAAAAAGAACGTGGCCTGCTCCCACTTCGTATTCAGAAGATTCTGAATGCTGAGAAACGCTTCGAGACGCCCTCTGGGCAGCTTGACCGGAAGCCTATAGCGCTCGATCAAATCAAACACCGTCCACGATGGAGCCTTCACGCCCCGATCCTCGATCAACGGCCGCGTACCCAAATACAGCATTTGTAGCTGCGAGGAGAGTCCCTCCGGCCATCGGAGAAGCAACGCGGCATAGGCTGTCTGCTCGGGCGCCAGTGGAATGGCCTCGCCCGTGGTCCGAAACTCGGAATGAGTCCACGTGAAACTGCCGTTGAAGTATAACGGCTCCAGAAGTTGCGCCCGGACTCCGACCTCCATGCCATAACGTCGTGTCGGGCCACGGGCTTCCGTCGTCCCTTCATCTCCGACGAACACCAATTCCGATTGAAGGTCCAGCGCCCAGAGGGTGGTGATGAGTTCGAGGCGGTCCCATGGTTTGGTCCGGAGCCCGACTTCATAGCCTAACGCCCGCGCCAAGGGAACCGCGTCGCCGGCGACGGCGGTCCTCGCGTCGTTGCTGTGATAGCCCACGCCATAGTTCACAAATAATTCGGTCCCGAACCATGGGCCCAGGATCAGGTTCGCCTTGGGACTCACCAGACCCGAACTGGTTCTGCCGTTCGGCTGCTCTGGACAGCTGGGGCATCGGTTCCAGACATCAAAGGTGAAGAAGTCGCCCCGAACGCCGCCGGCCAATCGCATCCAGGGAAGCGGCTGGGATTCCAGCTTGAGATACGGAGCATAGGAGGCCTCCAGGACATCACTATCGACGGTGGTTCCGGTGGCAACCCGTTTGACTTGCCTGCCCAGCCTCGCATGGATGTCATCAACTCGCACTTGCACGCCAGCGGTCGCCGCGCTCGCCATGCCGAGCAGGTCACCCGCTTGCCTCCAGCCGACGTCCCCGCCATACATGACCCGCCGGTCTACCTGCTGGATACCATCGCCATTCACCGGATCGTTCAGAAAAAAAGTGAAATTGGTAAACAGATCCGACCTGTAATATTGGGCATACAGGTTCGCAAAGGCCCTGCCCCCAGTCGTCGTATCATAGTGATAGTTGAGCCGGCCCGTCCCACGGGTCGTTTTTCCTCCTTCAGAAGGATCAATGGCACCAAAGCGGTCCAAGGTCCCCTCGTTCACAGCCCGAAGGGGAATTTCGCCGGACGCGTTCCACTGCGCCTTGTGGAAGGAGCCGATCAGACTCAGCTCAGACCGTATCGTTGGATTCATTGTCATCTTCGCCAGCCCGTTAAACCGGAAGTAGCGATTGTCGTTGATGAATGGGCCGTTGGTGTAGTACCCCTCGGTTGCGAACAGTGTGCGGACCTTGTCTTTGGTCGGTGACATCATCAACAGATGCCGCTGCGTGTCGAACTGACCGCCCGACAGTTGGACGACCCCCTCCTTCACGACATCGCGGGTCAGATAGTTCACGGCGCCGGCTGTGGCAAAGTCGCCGAACTGGACGTGATAGGTCCCCTTGTAGACATCGATGCCCTGAATCGTTTCCGGGATGATGAAGTTCAGATCGGAATAGCCCTGGCCATGCGCGTGGGTGCGCAGGTTGATCGGCATGCCATCGGCGAACAAGGCGAGGTCCGTTCCATGATCGGCATCAAAGCCGCGCAAGAAATACTGGTCGGCCTTGCCCGCGCCACCGGAATGCTCCACCGTGATGAGGCCTGGCACCAAACGAAGCAGGTTGGCCGGCCGTCCCTGCGGTTGGAGCAGGATTTCTTTGTCCGGGATGAACTGTTGTGAAGAGGCGGCCACCGGCCGGTCGGCCATGACGGACACTTCGGGAAGTTCGACAGCGGGGGCGTCCGGATCATGCGCCCAGGTCGCGCGCACAGGGAGCAGAAG
>JBOHOI010000108.1:0-9502 GCA_050731155.1 Nitrospiraceae bacterium
GCATCAGGCCCGCTACGCTGGCCGCGTTCTGCAGGGCGCAGCGCGTCACCTTCGTCGGGTCAATGATCCCAGCCTGCAACATATCCACGTACTGCTCGGTTTGGGCGTCAAAGCCGTAGGAGGTTTTCTCTTTGCGAACCTTGTCGACCACCACCGATCCCTCCACGCCGGCGTTCTCGACGATCTGACGGATCGGCTCCTCCAATGCCCGTCGCACGATATTCACACCCACCTGCTGTTCAGGACTCAGCTTCAGGGAGTCTAAGCTTGAGACACAGCGCAGGAAAGCTACGCCACCTCCAGGCACAATGCCTTCCTCGACGGCCGCCTTGGTGGCGTGCAGGGCGTCCTCGACCCGGGCCTTCTTCTCCTTCATCTCGGTCTCGGTTGCCGCGCCGACGTTGATGACCGCCACACCGCCGACGATCTTGGCCAGACGCTCCTGGAGCTTCTCCCGGTCGTAATCCGAAGTCGTTTCCTCGATCTGGGCCTTGATCTGCTTCACGCGGCCCTCGATCTTCTTCGGGTCGCCGTACCCTTCGACGATGGTCGTGTTGTCCTTGTCGATCGTGACCCGCTTGGCCCGTCCCAGGTCCGTGAGCTTGATATTCTCAAGCTTCAGGCCCAGCTCCTCGGAGATCACCTGCCCACCGGTCAGGATGGCGATGTCCTCGAGCATGGCTTTCCGGCGATCACCGAATCCGGGCGCCTTCACCGCGGCAACGTTGAGCGTGCCCCGGAGCTTGTTCACGACCAACGTGGCCAAAGCCTCGCCTTCCACTTCCTCGGCGACGATCACGAGCGGCTTACCCATCTTGGCCACCTGCTCCAACAGGGGGAGCAGGTCCTTCATGCTGCTGATCTTCTTCTCGTGGATCAGCAGGAACGGCTCTTCCACGGAGGCCTCCATCCGCTCGGCGTTGGTCACGAAATACGGGGAGATGTACCCGCGGTCAAACTGCATGCCCTCGACCACTTCCAATGAGGTGGACATGGACTTGGCTTCCTCGACCGTGATGACACCGTCCTTGCCGACCTTCTCCATGGCTTCGGCGATCAAGTCGCCAATGGTTGAATCGTTATTCGCGGAGATCGTGCCGATCTGCGAAATCTCCTTCTTGGCCTGGCAGGGCTTGCTCAGCTTCTTGAGTTCTTGCACGACAACTTCAACCGCGCGATCAATCCCGCGCTTGATCTCCATCGGATTCCCGCCGGCCGTGATGTTCTTGGCGCCCTCGCGGAAGATGGCTTGCGCCAGCACCGTCGCGGTGGTCGTGCCGTCACCGGCCACGTCGCTGGTCTTGCTCGCCACCTCACGAACCAGTTGCGCGCCCATGTTCTCGTAAGGGTTCTTCAGCTCCACTTCCTTCGCAACGGTCACGCCGTCCTTCGTGATGGTGGGTGCGCCAAACTTCTTGTCCAGGATCGCGTTGCGACCCTTCGGGCCGAGAGTGGCTTTCACCGCGTCGGCGAGTTGGTTCACCCCCTTCAGAATGGCGGCTCGTGCCCCGTCACCGTACAAAAGCTGCTTTGCCATCGGGTTCCTCCATTAAAATCGTTTGTTATCGTGATGCGACGTGTGGTCAGAGTGACCCTCAATTACGTCGTGGTAAAGATTCCGAGGACATCTTCTTCCTTCAGGATCAGACAATCCTCGTCATCGACCCGCAACTTGCTGCCTGAATACTTGTCGAAGAGAACCTGGTCGCCGACCTTCAGTTGCTTCACGTCCTTACCCACCGCCTGGACCGTCCCGCGCTGAGGCTTTTCCTTCGCTGTCTCCGGCACATAGATGCCTCCCGCCGTCCGCTCTATCTCCTCAGTGTAGGTGATAAAAACTCGATCTCCCAGTGGCTGAAAGCCTTTCGCGGCTGCGACGCTTTTCTTCTCCTTGGTTTCCGTGGCCATACCCTCAACCCTCCTTATGGTGTGAAGTGTTCTGAAGATGTGTTCGTCTGTAACTTCTTTCGGCTGAAGCGCGGGTTTCCCCGGTCGGCACAATCGTGGTGTAGAGATAGCACTTCGGACAAGTAAGTCAAGAGCTTTCCGAGACTTTCTTTTCTTGGCTGGTCCGCAACCCATCCATGATTCTAACTTGTTGAAAAATAAAAACGATATGATCCGTCTTGGAGCTAGGTGCGCAGACGGTCGAAATCCTTGACCTCCTTTTTCATGTAGTCACGGAGGCGCTTAATAATCCGGGCCTCCAGTTGGCGGGTCCGTTCCTTGGTGATGTTGTATTTGTGCCCAAGGTCTTCGAGCGTCACCGGCGTTTCGGAGAGGATGCGGTTGCGCAGGATGTCTTCCTCTCGCTCGCCGAGGGTCTTGATGAACTGGGCCAATTTCTCTCGGAAAATGGACCGAAGCTCGGAGTCCGCAAGCTGTTCATCAACTGGAACGTCTTGAGCCGGGAGGACATCCAAAAGCGTGCCGTCTGTGTCCTGGGTGAGCGGCTGATCAAGGGAGAGCTCCCAGCTCCCCAGACGCTGGTCCATCTCGATCACGTCGCGCTCACGGACGTTCAGGCGATCCGCCAGCATTTTGGTGTCCGGTGCGAAGCCCTCTCGTTCCAACTTGGCCTTCTCCTTTCGGAGATTGTAGAACAGCTTGCGCTGGTCCTGTGTCGTGCCCACTTTGACCAGCCGAAAGGTGTTGAGCAGGTAGCGCAACATGTAGGCACGCGCCCACCAGGCGGCATAGGCGTAGAACCGAACGTTCTTCGTCGGGTCAAACTTCTTGATCGCCTGCATGAGCCCCACATTGCCCTCTTGAATCAGGTCCATTTGATCGGCGCCGGTGTGAAGATATTCAGAAGCCATTGCCACCGAGACCCGCAGGTTGGCCAGAATGAGTTTCACGGCCGCCTCCCGGCTGCCCTGAACCTGGTATTCGTCAAACAGCCGAAGCTCCTCTTCTTTTGAGAGGTAAGGATAGTGCCGAACCTCGGCGAGATAGCGTTGGAGGGTCGTGACTGGGACGACCGCCGTGGAGTCAACCGTGCCTTCCGGCAAGTTGAGCTCCTGAGACAGTGGTTGCTCCCGGACCCTTGCCCTGGCCCCAGGATCGTCTTTCAGGTTCTCGAGAACGGTTGACTCCCAGAAGTCCTGGGCAGAGTCTTGCTGTGAATCGGTCATGCGGGACCTTGGTTGCTCTGGCGATCTATCTGAAACGAGAGCATCGCGTGATTATAAACGGAAGCGGCTGCGAGCACAAAGCCCACTGTAAGACGCTCTTTTCCACCTTGTTTCGGGCGAGTGCCGCAGCATATAGTGCGGAGGTTAGAGGCGGGATGCCTGTGTGAGCGAGTCCTCGCTGAACGAGTGCAGAATCTATGAGAACTGTCATCGGCGCGTTGCGGAGCGGTCATTGGCCGTCCTTGGCGGGGGCCTGGCTGCATTTTGAAGTCAGCTTCATGGCCTGGTTGCTGATTGGCGCGCTCGGTCTGTCCATCGCGACGGAGTTCGGGCTGACGGCCACGCAGAAGGGGTTGCTGGTTGCGGTGCCGCTGCTGGGCGGCGCACTGCTGCGAGTTATCGTTGGGGCGAGCAGCGACCGATTCGGACCGAAGGCGATCGGCCTCGCGCTCCTGGGGTGTGAATGCCTTGCCTTAGTGTGGGGCTGGCTTGATGCAAGCAGCTATCTGCAGGTGCTGGGTGTTGGCCTCTTGCTGGGGGCGGCAGGGGCGAGCTTTGCGGTGGCGCTTCCCCTCGCCAGTCGGGCGTATCCGCCGGCTCACCAGGGGCTCGCAATGGGGATCGCCGCGTCCGGGAACAGTGGGAGCGTGCTGGCGATGTTTTTTGCGCCGAGACTTGAACAGATGGTCGGCTGGCACGGTGTTTTTGGACTGATGGTCTTGCCGGTCGCCCTGACTGCCCTGCTGTTCAACTGGCTGGTTCGTGATGACATTGGCGTGATTTGTCAGGAAGGTTCATCACGGTGGTGGGCCACGATGGCGGGGGCGCTTCAACAGCCCTCCATGTACTGGCTCTGCTTCGTCTACGCCGTGACCTTCGGGGGCTTCGTGGGCTTGTCGAGTTTCCTCCCGATCTTCTTTCATGGTCAGTACGGAGTCAGTATTGTGGCGGCTGGATCGCTGACGGCGGCCTGCGGGCTGGCCGGCAGCCTGATCAGGCCGTTGGGCGGCTATATGGCCGACCGTCTGGGCGGGCTCAGAGTGCTGAGAGCCGTCTTCCTCGGCATTGCGACAGTGACCGTGGTGATCGGGCAACTACCGGAACTGGCCTGGGCGGCCACGCTCATGGTCATGGCGGTGGCTGTGATGGGGTTCGGCAACGGGGTGGTGTTCCAGGTGGTCTCCGATCGGTTCCCCAAGCAAATCGGCATGGCGTCAGGGATGATCGGGGCCGCAGGCGGCTTTGGAGGATTTCTTCTTCCATTCTGGCTTGGCCTCCTCAAGGACGTGACGGGGACCTATCAGAGTGGGTTTCTCCTGTTTGTCATGTTGGCGCTGGTGGCCTGGCTGAGCGTGGTGCAGACCATAAGACGGAGCCGACGGGCCGACAGGCGATTCATGAACACAGGCGGCTTTCCTCGTTGACAGATGAGTGAAAAGGCTTTATGTTATAAGCAGTTATCCCAGGCTGCAGCGGACCGTGGGGAGGAAGACATGGCTTCTCCGTTCGACTCCATAGAAGAGGCCATCAAGGACATCAAACGAGGGCAGTTCGTCATTCTTCTGGATGACGAAGACCGCGAAAACGAGGGAGACCTTGTCATAGCGGCCGAGAAAGTGACGCCCCAGGCCATCAATTTTATGGCGAAACATGCGCGCGGCCTGATCTGCTTAGCCTTGACGCCTGAACGTGTAGTGGAACTACAGTTGCCGCCGCAAGCGGCTGAAAATACCGCTCCGTTTGGAACCGCGTTCACCGTTTCGATTGACGCGCGGCGCGACATTACGACCGGCATCTCTGCAGCTGACCGAGCAACGACCATCCGGACTGCGATCGATCCGAAATCCAAGCCGTCCGATTTAGCGCGGCCAGGCCATATTTTCCCGCTCAAGGCGGATAAAGGAGGCGTCCTCAAACGCGCCGGCCAGACTGAGGGATCGGTGGATCTGGCCAGACTGGCGGGGCTCAACCCGGCCGGGGTCCTGTGCGAAATTATGAATGATGATGGAACGATGGCCCGCGTGCCCGAATTGACTGAGTTCGCCAAACGGCATCGCCTCAAGATGGTGACCGTCAAGGCCCTGATCGAATATCGCATGCGTCGGGAAACGTTTGTGAAGCGCGTGGCCAACGCGAAGCTTCCGACTGTCTTCGGAGAATTCGAGGCCGTGGTCTTCGAGAACGAAGTGGATAACGGCACGCACGTCGCCTTGGTCAAGGGCCGGATTGATGATTCGCCGACCCTGGTCAGGGTCCACTCCGGCTGCCTGACGGCGGATGTGTTCGGCTCGTTGCGCTGCGACTGTCGCGATCAGCTTCACCAGGCGATGGAGATCATTCAGAAAGAAGGCCGCGGCGTCCTGCTGTACCTCAACCAGGAAGGGCGCGGCATCGGCCTGCTGAACAAGATCAGAGCCTATAAGCTGCAGGATGAGGGACACGATACCGTGGAGGCCAATTTGCAACTGGGATTCAAGGCGGACCTTCGCGACTATGGGATCGGCGCGCAGATCCTGGTCAACCTGGGCCTTCGGAACATCCGCCTGATCACCAACAATCCCCGGAAGATCGTCGGCATCGAGGGATACGGGCTCAAGGTCGTTGAGCGGGTGCCCATCGAGATTCCACCGCGAGAGGCGAACGAGCGCTACCTCCGCACCAAGAAAACGAAGCTCGGCCACCTCCTGAATAAGGTCTGACGGGCAGCGGACAGGGTCCCCAACGTTGTTCTTGCCTCCCTCCAGGGGAACCTGTTAAGGTGCAGGTTCGTTAGCCTTCTTCCATCTTTATCTCCGAAACATACGTGTGTCCTGTGTAGCCGGAGTACCCTCGGCATGAAAACCCTTGAAGGACAGATCGAGGCTGCCGGCTTCCGTTTCGGCATTGTCGTCAGCAAGTTCAACGAGTTTGTGACCAGCCGATTGCTGACTGGGGCGTTGGACCTGTTGACCAAGGCTGGGGCGAGTCAAGAAGCCATTGAAGTGGCGCGGGTCCCCGGCGCCTTTGAGATCCCGTTGGTGGCGCGTCGGATGGCCAAGTCCGGCCGCTTTGACGCGGTCATCTGTCTGGGTGCTGTGATCCGGGGCGAGACGCCGCATTTTGAGTACATCAGTGCGGAAGCCAGCCGTGGAATCGCGCAGGCGGCCTGGGAGGCGGACCTGCCGGTGGTCTTCGGGGTACTTACCACGGAGAATGTGGAGCAGGCCTTGGAACGGGCCGGCGCACCGGAACGCAATAAAGGCGCAGAGGCGGCCCGCACGGCCATTGAGATGGTGACTTTATTGAGGGCGCTCAAGGTAACGGAGAAGGGCGTACGCCGCCCCCTCAGGCGAAGGAAAACCGGCATTAAGCGGAAGGGATAACGGCATCCATGGGCAGTCGGCGACAATCACGCGAGCGCGCGCTGCAGATTCTCTTTCAGTGGGACATCCACGGCAAAGCCGGCGAGTGGCTGGAGGACTTCTGGATCCAGCATCCGGTCTCAGCCGAGGTGCGGCTCTTTGTTGAGCGACTCGTGGACGGGGTGATCACGCACCGCGCTGAGCTGGATGAGTTGATCGGTGCCCATGCGACGAACTGGAAGATCAGCCGAATGCCGATTGTGGATCGCAATATCCTGCGAGCCGCGTTGTATGAGCTGCTCTGGATGCCGGACGTGCCGGCGAAGGTCACGATGAACGAGGCTATCGAGTTGGCCAAGCGGTTCGCGGACGACGAGACCAAGAAGTTCGTGAACGGAATCCTCGACAAAATATTGAAAGGGGACCAGCGACTTCATGAGAAACGAGCGAAGCTGACCGTCGAAGCTGCCGCCGTGAAGCGTGAAGCGTGAAAGGCGGGATTGAGGTATGTCACGATAAGCCCTTGGCTGGCGACCTGAGCGGTCTATGAAGAGACGCTTCACGAGGCCCGTTTCACGAGAGACGAGTTCACGATGATTGAACGTTACACCCTGCCCCGAATGAAGGAAGTCTGGGATCTCACGCACAAGTACGAGATCTGGTTGCAGGTCGAACTACAAGCTTGCGAGGCCTTGGAGCGGGTGGGTAAGGTCCCGCGCGGCGTCGCTGCCAGGATCCGCCGGAAGGCGCGGATCGATTCTGGTCGCATCGCGACGATCGAAAAGGTCGTCAAGCATGATGTGATTGCGTTCCTCGAGTCGCTGGCGGAGCCGGTCGGCCAGGACGTCCGCTACCTGCATCTGGGGCTGACGTCGTCCGACATTGTGGACACGTCGCTAGCGATTCAGATGGCGGAAGCGATGGACATTATTCTGGAGGATCTGGACGCGCTCCTCCGCGTGCTGAAACGGCGGGCCTATGAGCATCGGAACACGATTATGGTGGGCCGGTCCCACGGGATCCATGGCGAACCGGTCTCGTTCGGGTTCAAGCTGGCGATCTGGTACGAAGAGGCCTGCCGTCATCGCGACCGGCTCGCGGCTGCGCGGGAAGAGATCGCGGTGGGGAAAGTCTCCGGCGCCATGGGCACCTTCGCGCATCTGGGACCTGGGGTCGAAGCCTTTGTCTGCAAGCGCCTCGGCCTCAAGCCGGACCCCATCTCCAGCCAGATTGTCCAGCGGGATCGGCATGCGGCTTATGTGTCCGCGCTGGCGCTCTTGGCGGCCAGCATCGAGAAGTTCGCCACGGAGATTCGCCACCTGCAGCGGACCGAAGTGCTGGAGGCGGAGGAGTATTTCTTAGCGGGACAGAAGGGGTCCTCAGCGATGCCGCACAAGCGGAATCCGATTGCGGCGGAGAACCTCTGCGGGTTAGCTCGAGTCGTCCGGGCCAACAGCCTAGCCGCGATGGAGAACGTCCCGCTCTGGCACGAGCGTGACATCAGCCATTCCTCTGTCGAACGCGTGATCCTGCCGGACAGTACGATCCTGGTGGACTACATGCTCGTGCGGCTGACCGAGATCATCCGGACCCTCTTGGTGTACCCGGCCCGCATGAAGCAGAATCTCGAACTGACCGGCGGCCTCATCTATTCCCAGCGGTTGTTGCTGGCCCTGGTCGAACGGGGCGCGCAGCGCACGGAAGCCTACGAAGCGATCCAGCGGATCGCCATGGAGGTCTGGGAAGGCGGCGCTTCGTTCCAAGATCTTATCGGCAAAGACCCGTTTGTGAGCAAGCACCTCAGCGTAGCCGAGATCGCGGCCTGTTTTGATCCTAAATATTATTTGCGGCACATCGGTAAACTCTATCAGCGGGTCTTCGGGACTTCTGATCGAAAGGTGCACAAAGGTCGACAAGTTGGCAAGAGGAGGGCTCGGAAAAGTGGCTAATGCAATCACGAAAGGGGCCTTGATCTACGAGGGCAAGGCCAAGAAGGTGTTCGAGGCCGGCCAGCCTGACCACGTCATTCAGTACTTTAAAGACGACGCCACGGCCTTCAACGCGGAAAAGCGAGGGACGATCGTCGAAAAAGGTGTGGTGAACAACAAGGTGTCCGAACGCCTCTTCCGCCTATTGGAAGAGGGTGGGGTGCCCACGCATTTTATCGAGCGTCTGAGCGACCGTGAGATGCTCACAAAGCGGGTCGCGATTGTTCAGATCGAGGTTGTCGTGCGGAACATCGTGGCGGGAAGCCTGGCAAAGCGATTAGGCCTGAAGGAGGGAGACACTATCGAGCCGCCGATTGTCGAGTTCTATTACAAGAACGATGCGCTGGGCGATCCCTTGATCACGGAGGATCACGTCCGTCTGTTGAACCTCGCCGCGCCGTCTGTGGTGAACCAGATCAAGGTGTGGGCGAACCGGATCAACGAGCTCCTCCTGCCGTTCTTTCAAGAGCGAGGCATGGTGCTGGTGGACTTCAAGCTGGAATTCGGCCTGCACCACGGCAAACTGATCCTGGCCGATGAGATTTCGCCTGACACTTGTCGGTTCTGGGATCAAAAGACAGGCGAATCGATGGACAAGGATCGGTTTAGAAAGGACTTGGGGAAGATCGAAGAAGCGTATCAAGAGGTATTGCGAAGAGTGTGTGGATAGGGGGAAGCTCGGTGGCAGGGCTAAGCCCCCTGTGCTCCCGGAACGCGCACACTCAGAAGGTGCTCGTTCGACGGCCGCAGTTGGGGGCTCAGCCCAGCCCCCTCGAATTGCAATCCTTGCCATCGAAGAGGGAGGAAGGGGAGGAAGTGAAAGCGAAGATTCATGTGACGTTGAAGCCGGGCATTTTGGACCCCCAAGGGAAGGCGATTGAGCAGGCGCTGGCGACCTTGGGCTATACCTCTGCGAGCAATGTGCGGATGGGGAAGTACCTGGAGTTAGATCTGAACGAGACGGCGAAAGAGAAAGCTGAGGCGCAGGTCAAAGCGATGTGCGAAAAGCTGCTCGCGAATACGATCATCGAAGAATACA
>JBOHOI010000109.1:0-9387 GCA_050731155.1 Nitrospiraceae bacterium
GAGCAGGACGGCTCGATTCTGGACGACGGGATCAAGAACGGTGTCGTCTTCTGCTCACCGCTCACGCTCTTTGCCATTCTGGCGGTCATTCGAAAGGCGGTTGATAATTTTGCGCTGGAGCACACTTCGAATGAGATCTTGTCCCTGCTCGGGGCTTTCCAAAAGCAGTGGGACGAGTTCCTGGCAAAGCTGGAGCTCGTTGGCAAGCGCATCGGGGACGCGCAGAAGGAATATGAAGCGCTGACGACCACCAGGCGCCGGCAACTCGAAAAGCCGTTGAACAAAATTGAAGATTTGAGGATGCAGCGAGGCTTGCCCGTCGCCGGTGATCAAGAGAGTCCGGCTCTCACCGCTTCTGACAGACAAGATGACGATGACGTAGAGCCTCAGAATTCTGCCAATTGACTCATCCGCGGCGGTCCTCCCCTTCCTTCGACACGACCTTCGCCTCGCAAACCATGCATCCGTTCGGGACGTTCATTTGTTATACTTGGGGAGCATCGCGTGGCCCAGGAGGGATGACCATGCACGGGCCGTTCATCGTTCGCCTCGCACTGGCGACAACATTGGTCTGCCATGTGACGCCGGCTAGCCGGGTGGAGGCATTTCCTGTCAGCGCCGCTGCTTGGTCAGACGCTCAGTGGGTACAGCATTGCAAGGACGTCCATACGAGCTTTAACCCCGCCACCCCACTTCATACCGATGCTCTCACGTTGAAACAGGAGGACCCACGATTCCTCGATTTCCTGTACTGGGTCTGGGCCAACAAGATCATCGAGCACCAAGTGGAGCAAGTTGGTGGAACCGGATGGAATGGGCCGACTGACGGCGTGATCTTTCACTGGGCCCCCGGGTCACGATGGGAGATCCACACTCTCGCCTCCTTTGAGCACGCCATCCATCACATCACTGGCGAACACAACTGGCAGGACAACATGTTCAAAGAATTTTTTGAGAAATTCGGTCCGGTCAGGGGGGTTAACGTCGGGCAGCGTCTCTCACTTGATAGACCCCCTACCTGGGCACAGTTCCTCCAGCACATCGGCGGGCCGGAAAGTCCCTACTATCGCTATGTCTTCCAT
The DNA here is from genome assembly GCA_050731155.1 of Nitrospiraceae bacterium. Classification (GTDB taxonomy): domain Bacteria; phylum Nitrospirota; class Nitrospiria; order Nitrospirales; family Nitrospiraceae; genus NS-7. Next base: position 1,083 of record JBOHOI010000109.1, read on the forward strand.
CAGGAGAGCTCCATTGATCCGGCGAGGCAGGTGGTGACGTTGGTAGGAGGTCAGGGTGTCCGCTTCGAATACACTTTCGATCGCTACCTGACAGAGATCAGAGAAGTCCTGACCGACTGCAAGTCCTATCAGTTTTTCGAACTCTACGATCGCTACGGGAAGGGATTTGCGTCCAAGACTGGCTGGGCAGGCCAACCAGTGCCGAAGCAGTGATTTTACATTACTGAGGGAGGTCCTTTACCTCGGGGCAAAACCTGGACCTTTCATCCAGGTTTTGCCGTCGAGTTTTGATGGAACGTGAGGGTGCTCTCGTGGCTACTTGGCCTGTATCAGCAGGATAAACTGTGAAGTGCCGGCCTCGGTGTGGATATTGACCGGGACTAAGCCGGGCTTGAGATTCGGCACCGTCGCTTCAAGCACGGTTGGGCTGACGTATTTAAAGTCATGCGCGCCCGTGGAGCCGAACGACACATTATGGAAGCACTGTTTGGTTCCGAAATTGCTCCCCTTGATCACGATCTTCTGACCCGGCTTGACGGGGTCCGGCGACACCGTCGTGATCTTCGGGTGGGACTGATAGTCGCACGCCGGCGCTTTGGCAACCTTGTTGGGAGGAGCCATGGACGATTTGGACGATTTGGCATCGACTCCTGAAACCAAAAGCAGGGCGGCGACCAGCCCAGCGAGGCTCCCAAGGTACAGGGAGCTCCGGTGACCGTTCACATACTTTCTCATTCTGCGCCTCCTTCTTTTTGCCCAATTGGGCTAACTGGAAAGTTTGTCTTGCAACTATGCATTTATTCATTATAGCTGGTCGATACGAAACCCAATATCAAGTGGGATGTCAACTACCACGCACCATATGCTGTGGGATTCCTGAAAGAAGTCGCATAGACTTGAAGAGTGGGGTATCAGACGTCTGAAGGGGTCTTTCGTAGGTTAGGCAAACACTGTGGCCACGCGTGGTCGCCGAAGCGATTTTCAATGGTCAACGAGCCGTGTGACCGTTCCGGCTGTCGCATCCACAGCCACCCGGTCCCCATCCTTCAGCAGTCTCGTCACCTGCCGAACATTGGCGACGGCTGGAAGTCCATGCTCACGCGCGATGATCGCGCCATGTGAGAGTGTCCCGCCCATCTCCACGACAAGGCCGGCTGCGAGTCCCAAGAGCGGCGCCATCCCAGGATCGATCACGGGCATCACGAGAATGTCGTCCTGTTTCATTTTCCTGGCGTCAGCCGGTGAGACGACAATACAGACTGGTCCCTCGACGTATCCAGCGCTGACGGGAACGCCGTGCCACCGGTCGCTCGTCATAACCGAGTTGTCAGCACCAAGCGTTACCTCTCTTGCCGGAGAAACCAGATCCGGGACGACCCGTTCGGCATTCCTCGCCCGCTCCGCACGCCGAGCTGCGACGAGGTTTCCCCAGTCTCGTGCCGAGCCTGCTCCAACACTCCGCATCTCTTCCCCCGTGAGGAAGAAGACATCATCCTTGGATTCGAGGATTCCGGCCGCCGACCACTTCTCTCCCAAGAGGAGCGTGAGATGGCGGACCGCGGCAGAGAAATGCATGAGGTGATGGCGGTTCGCTTCCCGTAGCGCGAGGTAGTGACAGAGCCGCCGGTACCACCATTCGAAGATCGCACGCTGAGGTAGACGCCAGCCGAGTGTCCGATGGATCTGCTGCAGCGCTCCCTCTCGGCCTGATTCCTGCAGACGCAGCACGTCTTTGACGGATTTGCCACATCGCCCCTGAAGGTGGCTGCGGACGACACCCAGCAGATACTCCGGGTATTCAACAAAGCGCGGCGACATGAGGTCCGATTCCCCAATTGCTCGGTGACCGTACTCCGCTAAATAGGCGCCGAACTCCTGGGGGAAGCGGGTCCCAGCCAGCTTCATGCGGAACTGCTCTGGGGCCCAGGGTTCCGCAAGCAAGAATGCTTCAACCCTCGGTTCATCCCTCGCGTTCTCTGCCAGCCCTGCTAGCCAAAGGACTTGTCGCGCGCTGACCACGTTCCCCCGCCCTTGAAGCGCTGTATTGAGGAGCGCTTGCCAGCCTGGCCCCATCCATCGCTTCATGAGGAACCGCAAGGCTTGGAGTCCCTGTGACACCCCGGCCACAATCGCAAAGGTCACGTCTCTTCCCCTGAATCGGTGGCCCAGTTGATCCAGCCGATCCAACAACTCGGTTGGCGCCAGTTCCTTCATCGAGTCGACCGTATGAACCGTCGCCATTTCTTTCATCGCCGCGAACCACGCCGGCGCACGCCTGGCTGCCTGTCTGATCTTCCATTCCATCATGATCGCGGCCCGAATCAGCTTCCACCAGGCCAGACGTGGTGGCCCATCCTGAAGTAATCGCCCTTCCCCACCCATCTGCTCGGTAACCAGCGCCGGATCACCACCCAGTTGCCTCATGAATGACTGGAAGAGAGTGACATTGATGTAGGGTCGCCCTCGGAAAATCCGTACAGCGGAAAGCCCATGCGGAATCGAGCACCCCAGTGCCTGATAGTGTCGCAGGATGTTGTGCTCCATGAACTCCTGGAGGAACGAGAGTCCGAGTGGGCTCGGCAACTCCGGTAGGGTTTCCTTGAAATTGGCGCGTGACCACTCGCACGACTGCTTCGTCAGACCCTGCGACAACCCGGTGTCAGGAATCGGTCTGGCTTGCAACAGCCAGATCCCCTGGCTGTCTATGGCCCATTCCACATCAACAGCCTGTTCCATCGTCCGTTCCACGCCCTTGACGAGGTCTGCCAGCGCAAGGATGTCCTGTTCCTCCAGCACAGGCCTCTTACGATCCTCCTCTGACAGCGGTTGATCCATCAGGCCTGCAGGAGTTACGACCCTGGCCGTTGTCTTCTCGGCGATATCGCGTTCGAGCACAGTGCCTGACGCCTCATCGTTCCCAATCTTGACGACGTACTGATCTGGCGTGACTGTCCCTCCCGCCAGCGGCTCGGCGAGGCCAAAGACCGCGTTGATCACGACCAGGCCACCTTGAGCCGTCACAGGATGACGGGAATACGCGACACCGGCCGCGCATGGAGACAGGAGTGGCTGGAACAGCACCGCCATCGCGGGATCGGTACGTTTCCATCCTGTGCGGCTTCGATACTCCTGAGCAGCGAGCGTCCAGAGCGAGGCCCAGCATTCAACGATGGCGGTTGCGATCGAGTCTCGAGGGACTCCCAGGATGCTGCGGTAGAGGCCTCCGAACGAGACGTTCGTCTGGTCCTCATCCGAGGTAGAGGACCGCACCGCCCAGAGCGTTCCTCTCTCCATTCCGAGCCTGTCGATTTCATGGTCAAGCCTATCGAGTATGGTCTGGGGCACTGTCAGCGACTGCACAACACGCCTGAACTCCTCAAGCATGGGGCCTCGTGCGCGATCCGAGGCACGCCTTACTCGCGCCCATTGCCTTGAGGGTTTCACTCCGGCCGCCTGCAGAGCTTCAGAGTAGGCCAGAGTTGTCAGGCAAATGCCGCAAGGGACGTGAAAGCCGCTCTTGAGCAGACGGCCCAGTCCGGCCGCTTTGCCTCCAACGAGGACTGGATCAGAGCAGGATTCCAATGGCAGGACGAAACGATCAGACATGATGACGAACGGTCAGTGGCCAATGACTACGGCGCGATCAGCAGATAGAGATCATTCACGTTTGTGCCAGTGGGCCCAGTGATGATATGGCCACCAACCTTCTTAAAGAAAGGGTAGGCATTATTTTCCAGGAGCAACTCGTGGGGAATCAAGCCGACACGCTGGGCCCTTGCTACCGTTTGACCATCCACCACCGCCCCGGCGGCGTCGGTGGGGCCGTCAGTCCCATCGGTCGAGAAGGCCGCGATCCAGACCTTCGGCAGCCCTGCAATCTCAAGCGCGGCTGCCAACGCAAATTCCTGGGCCCGCCCGCCCTGTCCTCCGCCTCGCACCGTGACGGTCAGCTCGCCCCCTGCGATGACGCAGGTGGGACGCCGAACCGGCCTTCCGGAGGTGACAATCTCCCGCGCGATTGCCCCGAACACTTTCGCAGCTTCCTTAGCCTCACCGATCAGCGAGGTGGATAGAACGAGCGGCCTGAATCCCGATTGCCTCGCTGCCTGCGCCACTGCTTCCACTGCTGCGCCATTGTTCCCGATGATCTGGTTCTGCACGCGTCGGAACAGGGGCGAGCCAGGCTTGGGAGTTTCCTCTTCAATACCACGCACACCCTGGGCCAAGCGCGCCCGTACTCGGGCCGGAACATCAGCCCAGAGGCGATAGCGCCTCAACATCGTGCAGGCATCCGCATAGGTCGTCTGGTCCGGTGCGGTCGGTCCTGATCCGATTGCCCCGAGGTCATCATCGATCACGTCCGACAAGATCAGGCTGACGACCCTCGCTGGTGTCGCAGCCGCAAGGCGGCCCCCTTTAATGGCCGAGAGGTGTTTCCGAACCGTGTTGATCTCCTGGATTGTCGCCCCGCTTCGCAAGAGAAGTTGTGTCGTCTTTTGTTTGTCGGCAAGGGTCAGACCTGGTGCCGGTGCCGGGAGCAAGCCTGACGCACCGCCGGATAGGAGAACGAACAGCAGGTCATTGGGGTCCAAGCTTCTCGCCAGCCTGAGCAGACGCGTTGCCCCCTTCTGACCGGCTCGGTCAGGGACAGGGTGCCCGGCCTCCACCACCTCGATCATTCTGGTGGGGACAGAATGGTCGTACTTCACAACCACGAGACCTGTAGCAAGCCGCGTCCCCAGGAGAAGCTCGAGCGCTGCCCCCATGCGTGCCGAAGCCTTCCCAGCACCCACTGCGACCACGTATGCATAGTCTCGCAGGTCGTACTGTTGTCGGCCGACCCGGATGATCGTGCCGACTCGTCTCACGTTGCGACGCACGGCGCAAACCGGGTCCACCGCGTTCAGCCCTGCCTTAAGCAGTCGAGTCAGGAGCGCGCGAACTTGGGGCTGCCGCACACCGATGCGCATCAGTCGATGACACTTATGGTGTTTTCTCTTGCTTGAAGCAATGGAAGGGACAGGTTTGCTTGGGAACTTTAAGCTGGTGGGTGCCCTTGGGCAGGTACTCCTTCCTGATTTCTGGATTGAGCAGCTTCAGCTCCAGGAAATAGGAGCCAAACTCCTCGGCGACGGTAGCCAGATGCCGTTGAGATTCCTTGATATTGACGGTCACTGTCTCAGTTTCCAACGGCGCGTAGAGGTCTTTCTGGGTCAATCCCAGGTATTTCTCCGGCTGGGAATAAATTTCCTTGGCCGCGATGATCCTGGGAACGTACCGCATGGTCTCCCTCATAGAATGCAGCTTCCAATAATCGGTCACTTTCTGCTCCCTAAGCTGCTTCTTGACCCGGCCATCCCCGGCGTTGTAGGCCGCCATAGCCAGGAACCAGTCGCCCATTTCCTGCTTCAGGGAACGCAAGTACTTGATGGCCGCTTCTGTTGATATTTCCAAATTACGGCGATCATCGCGCCAATGGCTGCTGTGTAGCTTATACCGTTTGCCGGTGGAACCAATGAACTGCCAGGGGCCGGAGGCCTTCGCACGAGAATAGGCCGCCGCGATACACTTGCTCTCCACCAGCAGCACATATTTCAAGTCGTCCGGCAGGCCTGCTTCGGTTAGCGCCTTCTCCACAGGCGGGAAACACCGGCCGGTCCGCTTGGCCATGATGATGCTCTCGCCTTCCTCCGCCAAGAATTGATAGAACTCGTATTCAATCCGTTCTCGCACTTGCCAGTTGTCTAACGGGACTGGCTGACCGGCAAAGACCAGTTTGTCCGGTAGCCTGAACGAACTAAGGAAGTGCCGAGGTCCGTGCCGCTCGAGCTCCGGGAGGACGACGAAACGATCCTCCAGATTAGGGTCGGCGTCGAGTCCATCAGGGACCAGGATCCCCTGCTCTTCAAGGATCTCCGGTTTGGCCACCGGCGGTTCAGGGGTGGAAGATGAACGGGGGTCAGCCGGTGCTGTCTGCTCAGCGTTGGTGGTATTTGTGGACGAAGCTGGCGCTAGAGAAATTGAATCGGCCCCAAGCTGCGCGGGCACTGAAAATGGATCACCCACGAAGGCGAACAGCAGGCAAAGAGCGAGCAGAACAAGCAATCCTGGCCTGATAGAGTTTGCTTTGCAGGCAGTCAGAAACTGGCTGAGCATAAAGGGTATCCCCGTGTTGCCCACTCTCACGCTAACTGGTTCATGCTACCAGGAAGCCGTGCAGGCGGCAAGCACTTCCCCCTTTCCTCGCTTATGCTAGACTGGCTCCCCATGCCGACTCTGGCTGTCCTGAATGATCAGATCACATCCTGCACTCGATGTCCGCGACTGGTGGTCTATCGAGAAGCGATCGCCCAGTCTAAACGGCGGCAATTCCGTGACTGGACCTATTGGGGACGCCCTGTGCCGGGTTTCGGCGACCCGAACGCCCGTCTTTTCGTGGTTGGCCTGGCTCCCGCCGCCCACGGCGGCAATCGAACCGGCCGGGTCTTCACCGGAGACCGTAGCGGCGACTGGCTCTACGAAGCGCTCCATCGGTTCGGCTTCGCGAACCAACCCCATTCGACCCATCGAGACGACGGCCTTCGTCTAGTGGACTGCTATGTCTCGGCGGCGGTGCGCTGTGCCCCGCCTGGCAATAAGCCGAGCGTGGAGGAATTTGACGCCTGTCGGCCGTATCTTCTGGAAGAATTGCGTCTGCTCAGGAAGCTGCGCGTGGTGGTCACCCTGGGGAAGATCGCCTTCGATCAGTACCTGAAAGCCTGCCGGGAGCTGAGCCGCCCTGTTCCATCACCCCTTCCTCTCTTCGGCCACGGCACGCTGTACCGGCTTCCCTGGAACGTCACCCTAATCGGGTCCTACCACCCCAGCCAGCAGAACACCTTTACCGGTAAATTGACCAAGCCCATGTTTCATTCGGTGTTCAGGCAAGCCCGCAAGCTGTTGCGAGGGTAACGGAAAAGCTGGTCATCCGTCATTCGTCAATCGTAAAAACAGGTCTCTTCGAGTGACCAACGACGATTGACGCTTCTCTACTGGCGGCCTTTCTCACTCCAGTCAGTCAGGAACTTCTTCAGGCCCATATCGGTCAGGGGGTGTTTGAAGAGCTGTTGGAAGACCGCGAAGGGCATCGTGCAGATGTGTCCCCCAGCTAATGCCGCCTCGACCACATGCTGAGGATGCCGCACGCTGGCCACAAGCACGAGGGTCTTGTAGTCGTAGTTGCGGAAGATCGTCACGATCTGGCGGATCAGTTCCATCCCGTTGGAGCTGACATCGTCGAGGCGGCCGATGAACGGCGAGACACACCAGGCCCCGACTTTTGCGGCCAACAGCGCCTGCGTCGGCGAGAAACAGAGCGTCACGTTCACCCGAACGCCCTCAGCGGCCAGCTTCTTGGTCGCCTTGATCCCCTCAGGGATCAGCGGGCACTTGACGACGATGTTCTTGTGGATCTTGGCCAGTTCCCGCCCCTCCTTCACCATAGCGTCCGCTTCGACGCTGACCACCTCGGCGCTGATCGGACCGTCCACAATGTTGCAGACCTCCAGGAGCACATCGCGGAAACTGCGGCCTTCTTTCGCGACCAATGACGGATTGGTCGTGACCCCGTCGAGGACGCCGAGGCTTGCCGCCTCCTGAATTTCCTTCACGCTGGCGGTGTCGAGATAGATCTTCATGGTGGATTCCTTTCGTAAGCGCGAGCGTCTCTCGTTTCTCTCCGGTTATTTTAGGAGGATTGAAAGCCGAATGCAACGCTTCTCCTATTCCCAGCGCCCCGTTTGACAGCCCGCCGCACGGAGCTTACAATTAAGTTGTGCCAACGGCGGATCGGTTCCTGTCCTGCGTGATAACCCAACCGATCAGTTGAATCCGAATGAGGAACGGTTTCCCATCGACACCAGAGGAGGATGCGCAACGATGCAACGACTAGTCGGACTGCTGCTGGCAGTGGCACTCATGGCCGGGTGCGGTGGGAACCCCTATCTCGAAGCATCTTTACAACCTGCGGAATTCGAGGGGAAGGACAAGGCCTGGTTTGAGAAGAATTGGGGAACTCCGACGGGAAAGGCCCCTCGATTCTTCGGGGGAGAAACCTGGACATATTTTCGGATCGCCGGCGGTCAGTCAGGCCCTCTCTTCGGCAACTTCAAGCCGAACCAATGTCAGATCACCTTGAAGTTCGGGAAGGACGACAAGCTGAGTTCGTATAGCTATTCAGGCTGCTAGCCGGACAGTTGCTTTTGGAAGGTCTGCGCGCAGTCCCTGCTGCAGAAATAGTAGGTCTGACCGCCGATGCTCTCGGCCA
>JBOHOI010000110.1:0-9340 GCA_050731155.1 Nitrospiraceae bacterium
TCAACGATTGGGAGGGACATGGGGTGATATGGTGAGGATTCAGTTGGGTGCCTGCGGTCCCCTTAGTTCAACAGAAATTCGCTGATTTTTTCAGGGATATGGCAGGTCTCGCAACGCTTGCTCAGAACCTTCTCCTCATGCTCGGTCTTCCCATCATGGCACTGGAAACAATCCGCCATGGCCTTTGTTCGAAGGACGGAGCCTTCAGGATAATCAGGGTAGTACGGCTGGCTGTCGGCAGTCACATGCCCACGGGGGATGACGATCGGATAGCCCTTGATGGGCTCCCCATGCACCACTTGCGAATGACAGGTCGTGCAGCCCTCTCCTTTGCCCCGCTTGGCGAAGGCTTCCATATGCTTCCGATGGCTCATGATCAGCCCGACATCTTTTACTGGTGGAGGCAGATCTCGCACGGCGACCTCTGACACGCGCAAGATCGCGCGGTGACAGCCGATGCAGACTTCGGAGTGCACGGTCGCCTGCAGGTTATGCGGATCGGTCGGCGTGCCGAAGACATAAATCGCCACATCCTTGATGCCGGCCTGTACCTTGTCCTCAAGATACCCCTGGACGCTCGGACGGACGTGGCAGTCCACGCAAGTGACTTCTTTGTGGGACGACACCACCCAACTGTCATACGACGGCTTGATGTTGTGGCAGGTCGCGCAGAACTTGGGATGACTAGTCAGCGGAACGGCGACTCCCCCGAGAGCCAAGGCGCCGGCGACGATTGACGCGATGACGATGGCTCTGGGCTTACCGATCATGCTTGGGGAAATGGCGGATAATCAACGAGGTCAAACTCGCGATGTCGTCAGGGTCAAACACGGGCACCGACAGATCCACCGGCTTGTTGGACACGACCGCCAGCAGGCCTTCTTTTGACACCGGCACCTCCCCGATCTGGTCCCGCACGACCACGATCTTCGGATAGCCCTCGCTCTTCCAGCCTTCGGCGATGATGAGATCAATGTGCTCATCCAGGAACCGGTCGCGGAGCTCCTCAACCTTGATCTGATCCGACACGTCGGAAAACATCGCCAGGCTGCCCTTGGACAGCACAATCACGGTGCTGGCGCCGGCCTGTTTGTGTCGCCAGCTATCCTTCCCCTCGGTATCGAGGTCAAACCCGTGGCCCGCATGCTTGATCGAGGCCACGCGGTAGCCGGCCTGGACCAGTTCAGGGATGAGGCGTTCAATCAGCGTCGTTTTGCCGCTGTTGGACCGCCCGACGAAACAGAGGATCGGAATTGCCATAGGACGTTAATCGTTAAACGTTATTCGTTAATCGCAAATCCTTCTGTCCCAGTGCTTCGCATTTACCGTGTAACGGTTCACGGTTAACGGCAGTCTCGTCACTGCAGCCAGAAACTCGGACTCAGTACCTGGACATTGACGATATCACCGGGATTCAGCCGTTCGACTTCTTCCGGCACATCAATCAGCCCATTCGCTTTCACCATCGAGGTCAGAATGCCGGACCCCTGATCGCCCGTGGTTCGAACGGTCAGCACGTTATTCTCTCGTCTGAGAATCCCACGCAGGAAATGTCGCCGGTCATTGCGCTTCGAGAACTTCTCCTGGAAGACCGCCTGCACGACCGGGCGCCCGTAGCTGCGGTGCCCCCCCATCTTTAACATGGCCGGACGCACCAGTTGCTCGAACGTCACCATCGAAGAGACCGGATTGCCCGGCAAGCCAAAGGCCAGCTTGCCTTGGATCTTCCCAAAGGCCAGCGGCTGCCCGGGCCGGATCGCCAGCTTCCAGAAATTCATCTCCGCGCCCAGGTCCTTGAACACCGCCTTGGTGAAATCGTAATCGCCCATGGATACGCCGCCTGACAGCACCAGGATATCGGCGTTCAGGCCGTGCGCGATTTTTTCTTTCAAGGCCGCGGGCTGATCCTTGGCGATACCGAGCAGGATGGGGATACCGCCCGCCTCCTGCACCGCCGCCGCAGTGCCGTAGCTGTTCGAATTGATGATCTTGTCCTCGTCGAAACGCTCGTCCAAATCTGCCAGTTCATCGCCAGTGGACAGGATCGCCACTCTCGGCCGCTGATAGACCTGCACAAAGGATTTGGCGAGGATGGCCAGCATGCCGGCTTCGGCCGGGCGGATTTGCGTCCCCTTCGCGATGATGCAGTCCCCTTTCTTGACGTCCTCGCCCTGGGAACGGATATTGCCCCCACGCTCCACTTCCTTGAAGATCTTGACGGTGTGCCCGGAGGGTTCAGTCTCCTCCACCTTCACGACGGTATCGGCCCCTTTGGGAATGGGCGCCCCGGTCATGATCCGGATCGCCTGACCAGGGCCGACTGTCTTCGTCGCCACCGTCCCGGCCGGCACATCTTCGATGACCTTGAGCATCACCGGCTTGGTGATCGCATGCTCCTGCTTGATGTCCTCCCAGCGCACGGCAAAGCCGTCCATGGCTGAGTTGTCCCACGGCGGGTTGTCCCGGGCCGCGATGATGTCTTCACCTAGGACCCGGTCGAGCGCGTCGAGCAGGCTGACCTTCTCAAGTCCCAGCGTCTTGGTCGCTTCGAAGACCGTCTTCTGCGCTTCGTGCAGTGGAGTAAGCCCTTGCATTTCTTTCTCCATCAAGCGAGTAGCAAATAGCTAGCAGCAAGGATTGTTGTTGCAGTTTCTCGCTATTGGCTACCTGCTAAAAGCTCCTTCGCGGCGCAACCCGTAACAGGGACCCGCTCTTCTTGCAGAATTGTTCAACCTTGTTGGCGATGTCGTGGAAGGCCTCGGCGGTCGGCGTGTCGGAATAGAACATGGCGAAGGGCTCCCCCGCATCGCATTGGGTGACCACTTCGGGATCGAGCGGGATGCGGCCCAGGAACGGCACGCCCATGTCGTGCGCCGAGGCCTCGCCCCCGCCCTTTTTGAACACCTCGATGTGCTGGCCGCAATGCGGACAATCCAGGCCGCTCATATTTTCGACAATCCCGATGATCGGAATCTGGCTGTCCTTGGCGAAGGTGACCGACTTGCGGGAGTCCAGCAGCGCCACCTCTTGAGGGGTGGTGACGATCACGCATCCGCTCACGTTCCCGATCAAATCAATGGTGGTCACCGACTCGTTGCCGGTACCCGGGGGAAGATCCACGAACAGGAAATTGAGGTCCTGCCATTCCACTCCGCCGAGGAGTTGGTTAATGAACTCATACTTGTAGGCATCACGCCAGATGATCGGATCATCCGAATTCTGGAGGAGAAAGGACATCGAGGCCACCTTGAGGTTGTAAGCCTGGTGCGGGATGATGCCCCCTCCGGTGCTGATCTTCAGCTTCTGGCCTTCCGCGCCGATCATCTTCGGAATGTTGGGACCGTGGATATCCATATCGCAGATCCCGACATGCCATCCCTTGAGCGCCAGACTCACGGCGAGGTTGGTGGTAACCGTGCTTTTCCCCACCCCACCCTTGTTGCTCATGACGAGCACCTTGTACTCGATCCGCTCCATCCGCTTCGCGACGAGCCAGCGGCTGTGGCCTTCCTTATCCTTCTGGCAGGTCTCGTTCTCATCGCAGATCGCGCAGGCCCACATATAGGTACAGGCGTCGCCGTCGGACCCAGGATGCTGGATGACTTTCAGTTCCCCTGGCATTTGTTACTCCCTTACGACCGTTAATCGTTAACCCTTATTCGTTAACCGCAGGAAACTTTGCTTCGTCCGAAACGATTCACGATTCACGTTTAACGGGCTTTATCTTCTCCACCGTATGGTCCAGCACCGGCAGGATGACCGCAAGGTTTTCCCGGGCCCCTTTCGGACTTCCGGGCAGATTGACGATCAGCGTGGCTCCTCGAATCCCCGCAGTCCCGCGAGACAACATCGCCGTGCGGACCTTCTTCAGGCTTTCCTGCCGCATCGCCTCCCCAATCCCGGGGATTTCCTTCTCGATGACATCGCGGGTGGCTTCCGGCGCCCAGTCCGTCGGCCGCACCCCGGTCCCCCCGATCGTGAGGATCACGTCGGAAGTGCCATCCTCACAGAGCCTCACCAGGCGATCGCGGATCGCCTTGCGATCGTCCGGCACGATCTCGTAGGCAGCAATCGTGCCGGGCAATTCACTGACCATTCGTTCCAACGCTTCTCGTCCTTGGTCAGACTCTTCCCCTGACACAATCTTGCCGCTGATCACCAGAATGGCGATGCGCAACATGGCGGGGCAAGGTTACCGCCGTCCACCGGCGCCGGGCACGCCGACATACTGGTCCTCCGTGGCGATGACGGGCTTGGCGGCCACCGGCGTGAGCGAGCCGTTGCCGGCCGCGGGCGCTCCAGCCACCTCCGTCCCCGACGCCAGGCCGGTTCCTCGGCGTTTGCCGGCGAAGAAGCCGGCGCTGAGGATGCCGACTTCGTAAAACACATACATCGGCAGCGCCATCAAGCATTGATTAAAGGGGTCCGGCGTGGGCGTCAAAATCGCCGCGACTAAAAACGCGCCGAGGAACGCCCACTTGCGGTAGCGCTTGAGAAACGGCGCATCGACCCATCCGAGCTTCGCCATCAGGGTAATGGCCAGCGGGACCTCGAAGATCAATCCGAAGATCAGCAAAAACCAGAGGGCGAAGCCCACGTACTGGGCGATGGAGATTTGCGGGATGAAGCCAGCGTTGACGCCGTACGAGATCAGGAAATTCAGGGCAAAGGGCAACACGAAGAAGAACGAAAACAACAGGCCGGCGTAGAACGCGCCGGCGCTGATCAGGGTGAACGGCCCGACAAATCGCCGCTCCTGGACATGCAGACCCGGGACCACGAACTGCCACGTCTCCCACAGGATGTATGGAGTCGCCATCACGACGGCGAACAGGCCAGCCACCTTGACGTTTTGCCAGAGCGCCTCGGCCGGTGCCAAAAACACGAAGGGGATCAAGGGAAGATCGGTGGGGATCCATGCCAGTTTCCCAGGGACGAACATGTTCTGCAGAGGAACCCGCAGCCATTTCACCAGGGTGTCCGCATAGAAGAAGGTGCCGACGAACACCACTCCCACCACGACGACCGATCGGGTCAGCCGGACTTGGAGCTCGACGAGGTGCTCCATGACCGGCATCTTCTTGTCTTCCAGTGGCGTAAGAACCGAGTCCTGGAGCCACTGTTTGAACTTCGACCAGTCAGCCATGCGTGGACCAATCCGGAAAGGCTGAGGTTGAGGTTCAGGTTAAGGTGAAGACGGTGCCTGTCTTGACCTCAGCCTTAACCTTAGCCTGGACCTTCCCTACCTCGGGTTCACCGCCACAAACAGGTTGTTGCCCTGTCGGCTCAACAGCAGCACCGCCATCTCTTCCTTTTTGATCTTGGCCGATGCCTTCTGGTAGTCATCGAGGCTCTTGATCACCTCGTGGTTCACTTCCTGGATCACATCCCCCCGCTGCAGACCGGCCGCTTCCGCGGGGCCGCCTGGTTCGACGTGATTGATGACCACACCGGTGGTCTTGCTGGGCAGATTGAGCTGGCTCATCATTGCTGCGTCCAGCGCCTGCACACGGAGCGACGCGAGCACGTTATCAGGAGGCTTCACCGTTGATTCCGACGGCGGCGACGACGCCGGTTCTCGGCGAGCCAACATCTCATCCGGCGGCCGCTCACCGACCTTAACCATGACGATCTGCTCCTTGCCATCTCGCAGCACCTTGACCTTGGCGCTATGTCCCACCAGCGTGCGAGCCACCAGGTTACGAAGCTGGCTGACGTTCTGGACGTCCTTGTCATCGAATCCGATGATCACATCGCCCCGTTTGAGCCCTGCCGTAGACGACGGACCGTTCTCGTTGACGTCGCTGACCAGGACCCCTTTGCGGTTATCCGGGATCTTGAACGATTTGGCGAGAGCCGGAGTGATCTCCTGGATCGCCACGCCCATCCAGCCCCGGACGACCTTGCCCGTCTTCCTCAGGCTATCAACGATATCCAGCGCGATGCTGCTGGGGATCGCGAACCCGATGCCTTCGGAGCCACCGGTCCTGGAAAAGATGGCCGTGTTGATGCCGATCAACTCGCCGTTCATGCTGACCAGGGCGCCGCCCGAATTCCCCGGGTTGATCGCGGCGTCGGTCTGGACAAAGTCCTCGTAGTCTGCGATCCCGACATTGCCTCGTCCCAACGCGCTGATGATGCCGAGCGTGACGGTTGAACTCAACCCAAACGGACTCCCGACCGCCAGCACCAAGTCACCCACCTGGAGCTTGTCGTAGTCAGCCCATTTGAGCGACGGCAAATTATCCGCTTCGATCTTGATGACCGCCAGGTCAGTCTTGGGATCGGCCCCGATCACTTTGGCTGGGAATTCACGCTTGTCGCTCAGCGTGACGGTGATCTGCGTAGCATTTTCGACCACATGGTTATTGGTGACAATGTACCCTTGAGCATCAATGATCACCCCGGACCCGGCACTCTGATCGGGTCGCCCCGGCCCCCCCGGCGGTCCCGGGAATGGCGGTGGGATCGGAGGTTCCGCCCCAGGCGGCTCTTCACCAGGAGGCCCGCCGAACGGCCCAGGGGGCAAAGGTCGCCGCGGCCCTCCCTCGCGACGCCCTCCCTCGCTTCCGGTTACAGCGATATTCACCACAGCAGGCGTGACTTTCTTGACGATGTCCGCAAACCCCTGAGCCAGCGACGGGGGAACCGCGGCCTCAACGCTGGATGGACTGAACTGGACAGGGGAGCTGGCCAGCGCCATGATCGCGAACGACGTCACGAAGAGAACCACCAGTCCCCTACGGAGAAGCCTGATAAACCTTTGTCTCTTGCGCATGATGATGACCTCAACCACTTTAGATTTTAATCATAAATCCAAGCCACCTCGTCCAGCCGTTGCCCGGCTGACCGATGGAGGACCTCTTCGGATCCTTCCCCGCGATGTGCGCCCATTCTACACCAACCACTCTCCCGCGTTCAAAGACAAAAAGTCCCTCTGGCAGGCGGGACGGAGCCCTCCAGAAGGGTTCGGGATGTGTCTGATATGAGAAAATCTTCGCCGGTGGAATTACCCGCGTGCAGGAGACAGTTCCGCCTGACGTTTCTGGTTCCAGGCATCTTGCAGATTCAGAATCAAGCGCTTGGCCGCTTGATTCATCGCGATGACCCGCAACGTGTTGGGTGCGCCTGCGAACGTCGGTGGCCACCAGTGCCGTTCGGGATCCTGCGGGCGCAGATACACGACTGGATACCACTGATTAATGCCTGGCGCGCTGGGGCTATCCAGCGTGGCCCAGGCTCGCCCCTCAGCATGGAGCAACGTCTGCCCACTCTTGACCTCCACCAGAGCGAGCTCCAGCAAGGACCAGTTGTCGCGCCGGAAGCCTGGCTGCATGTGACTCGTCCACCCCAGAAAGACATACACCGGATACTCCTGCTCGGTGCTCGAGCCAACCACCAGCAGCAGGTACTCCACTCCGTGTTTCTTTCCGAGCTCGCTGAACTGGCTCGCCGCTTCACCCGGCTGGATGCCATCCGCTGGGATGATCTTCTCGACTGCGATTGGAAGGAACTGGCTGAATTCCTGCCTCAGCATTTCAGACAGCCGGTTCATCGCTTCCTCCGGCAGGGCGGGCGCGGCATCAGGGGCTGTGGTATCGGAGATCACCACAAGACCGGCCCGGATCGGCCTTTGCTCAGGCAAGGTCGAGGCGGACGCCGATGCGCTCAGCGCTTGTTGCCCCACATAGTCAACCAGACGGCTGGGCGGAGTTGCAGAGGCGCAGGCAGCGAGTGCGGCAACTCCGACTAAGAGACCAACGGGTTTTGGGATAAGACCCCACCGGCGCATGCCACACCTCCCGGCTGTTCGCTCTTATCTTACCTCTTAACACATATACGTTCTCGCGTGCGAGGCCGATCTGTCAAGCCCCCCTTCTCTCTTGCAATCCACGCCCCGCTCAGCTAGGGTGGCGGGCACGGAAGCCTGGTCCAGAGGAGGTTAGTCCTACCTGCGTTTGGAACCTGGGAAGCCCCACGTGACCACATCCTATCCCACCGAACTCATTGACATTTCTGTCATTATTCCAGCCTACAACGAGGCGGAGCGGATCATCCCCTACCTTCGCAACATCACCGCTTATTTGGGACGGCGCGGCATGGCTTATGAAATCCTGGTGGTGGACGACGGAAGTAGGGATGAGACAGCCGTCGTGGTTGAGAAATTCCAAACTGAAGTCCCAACCGTCCGGCTCCTGCGGCTTGCTCAGAACACAGGGAAGGGAGGCGCGGTTCGTCGGGGGATGCTGGAAGCGCGGGGCCACTTGCGACTCTTCGCAGACGCGGACGGCGCCACGCCCATTCAGGAACTGGAACGGCTGGAGGCCCACATCAAGGATGGGGCGGACATCGCGATTGGCTCCCGGTTCCTGGCTTCCCGCGATAGCCGTTACACAGTCAAGGCCCGGTGGCACCGAACTGTGCTGGGGAATCTGTTCAACCGTGTCGTTCAACAACTCGGCGTCCGTGGCATCACCGACACGCAGTGCGGCTTCAAGCTGTTCCGCGAGCCTCTGTCCCGGGACCTCTTTTCAGTGGCCCGTGTGAACGGTTACGGCTTCGATCTGGAGCTGCTCTATGTTGCCCAGCGCCGTGGGTATCGCATCGCTGAAGTGCCGGTCAACTGGACAGACCAGCCAGGTACAAAGGTCTGGGTCCTGCGGGACGGCCTGCGCATGCTCCTGGAACTGCTGATGGTGCGACGCAACGCAGCGAACGGCCGGTACGGCTCCATCTTTTAACCTCACGCCTGCCGCCTCACGTACAGACTCACCTTCGTATCCTGGTAAATTGCTTGCCATCCGCGCTGGTCGGCCAGAACTCGGTCGAGGGGACTGCCACGTCCCACGATAGCCCAATCAACTTCATATTTGTTCAAGACCCCAAGCGCAGGCGGATCCCAGTTGGTTAGAGCGATGTAGTCATAGAAGATCCACCGGTCCCCGACTCGCCAGGCGGGCATGCGGCCGTCGATAAATATTTTCTCTTCCGGCAGCCACCAGAGAAGGAATCCGCCCAACCCATAGTCGTTATAGAGCTTCGTGCCGAGCGAGGCCCGGTGTTCGCGAATCCAGCGAACCGCCTCGATGGGATAGTCGGTCCCTTGAAAGAATTCCGCCGGCGCCAGGCCTGAGCGCAGAACCGATCGGAGATGATTCGGGCCCAAAACCCCCATACCGAGAGCTGCGGCAAGCATCACAGCCAGGAGCCACGGCTTCCGACGCACGGTGCCGGCCGCGAAGCGCGCTGAAGCGCGGACTGTGAGCTCAGCCAACAGCTCTGCCCACAAGGGGACGCTCACTAACAGAAAGAATGGTACGTTGCGCCAGTGCCGCAGGGA
>JBOHOI010000111.1:0-9094 GCA_050731155.1 Nitrospiraceae bacterium
CATGAGCCCGAGGGCCGAGCTTCGCGTGGAGTGAGAGCTGATCCCCACCGACAAGCCCGCCGGACGGGTTCAGCAGCAGCGTATAGGCGCAGCCTGTGTCATCGAGGGTGATCGGGGGAAACAGATGCCAAGGGCTTCGACTCTGGGACCCGGAAAGAACCGTGGTTTGTTCTTGTCGGGAATAGTCTAGAACAAGCTCACCAACCCGGCCAACGCGTGCAAGGGTCTCGTGCTCATTGCCCGCCCTCGTGGTTCGGCGATGCATGATGAGCGGCACGGTTAGAAACGTCCTGCGAGATGAGGCCGTTCGGACAGCAGTCGTTCTACCCACTGCACCACCTGCGGAAGGCCTTGCCCGGTGAGGAGGTTTGTAAAGACGAACGGGCGGTTGTCTCGCACACGCCGGCTGTCCCGCTCCATCACCGACAAATCAGCCCCCACATGTGGGGCCAGGTCAATCTTGTTGATGATGAGGAGATCCGACCGCGTGATGCCGGGGCCGCCCTTGCGGGGAATCTTATCACCAGCGGCCACATCAATCACGTAGATCACACGGTCAACCAATTCAGGGCTGAACGTTGCGGCTAAGTTGTCGCCGCCGCTCTCCACAAAGACAAGGTCCAGGCCGGGAATCCGACCGACCAGTTCGTCAATCGCCTCCTGGTTGTGTGAAGCATCTTCGCGAATCGCCGTGTGGGGGCAGCCACCGGTCTCCACGCCGATGATGCGATCAGACGGCAACACCCCTCGCTTCGTCAGAAACTCTGCATCTTCCTTCGTGAAAATGTCATTGGTCACGACTGCCAAGCTCAACCGATCCCGGAATTGCCGGCAGAGCGCCTCGACCAGCGCGGTCTTGCCGGATCCGACCGGCCCGCCGACGCCGATGACTGGAATGTGGGCCGCCCGGGCCTGCGTCGGCTTGCCGCCGTCATGGTGATGGTCGTGCATATCAAAACCAAGAGCCTATGGCGAATGGCATATGGCAGACGGTCAAGAGCATATAGCGCATGGCTTATGGCTAATGAGCAGGGAACAGGAGGGGCTGACGCCTCCCTTCTGATGTCCTGTTATCATTCATTTGCCTTTGTTCTTAGCCATTAGCTATTCGCTATATGCTCTTTTCTAAGATCTGAAGAGCCTCGACTCAAGACGGCTGTGTTTCATCGCGTAGATATCCTGGACCGGCGTCCACGAAGCCATCTCTGTGCGGGACTCTGCCTCGCGGCTCAGCTTCTCAATCAACGGCAGCCAGCTTTCCAAGAGCCGTTGGCCCTCACGCTGCCCAATCGGAAGCAGTTTCAAGGCAGCCGAGACCAAGCCTGCTGCGCTTTGATAGAGAGAGGCAGCCACCGTCTCCTGTTTGTTCCATCCAAAGGCTCCAAGAGTCAGCCCCAGGCTGACAGCCAAGTGCCCGGGCGACCTGCCCGACTCGACCTCAGCTAAAAAATCACGCAGGATCGAGGGTGCGTCGTCTCGATCACAGGCAATCCGAATCACCTGCCGCCCCATCTGGCGGCTGGCCATGCGCGTTTCCCGGCAGAGCTGCATTGTCTCCAGCTCGCGGTCCGCATCAAGCGCAATGGAAAACGTGCCATGTGAAGCAGCGTCTCGAGCCAGCCCGGCCGCCACCGCTTCGCGACTGCCTAGTCCTCCACGCAGATAGTCTGAGACGTAGCCTGTCAGGTCCTCCGCGTTCCGCACCGCGCCACCCTGCACCGCTGCCTCCAGCCCGGACGAATAGGCATATCCTCCCGATGGGAAGAAGCTGTCAAGAAATCGAATGCCTCGCAGCAGCGAGAAAGTGTTCATCGTCCACTCCCCTCAACCTCAAGCGACATTGCAGCCCAGCTAACTGTGCCTGCGCGCGTCCCCCGAGCACCGCCCACTACCCAAAAAAATCCGAACTGATCTTATGTGCGCGGTGCGCGAGCACGACAGTTGGCTGGGCTGCCAACTGTCAAAACAAAAAATACCGTTGCGCCATCGGGAGCATCGCCATCGGCTCGCAGACCAATCGCTGGCCGTCCGCTCGCACCTCGTAGGTCTCCGGGTCCACCTCGATCTTCGGAAGCGCATCATTCAGTTTGAGGTCTCGCTTCCCGATGCTGCGGCACCGTTTCACGGCTGCCACACGCTTCTGGAGACCAAGCTTTCTGGGCACCTCACGGTCCAGCGCCGCCTGGGAGACAAACGTGAAGCCTGTGCTGTAGGGGGCGCGTCCGAAGCTTCCGAACATCGGCCGGCTCAGGACCGGCTGCGGGGTGGGGATCGAAGCGTTCGGATCGCCCATCATGGCAGCCATCGGGAATCCTCCTTTGACGACAATCTCCGGCTTCACGCCGAAGAAAGCCGGCTTCCAAATCACGAGATCGGCCAGCTTCCCTACCTCCACCGAGCCGACCTCATGCGCAATGCCGTGGGTAATCGCCGGGTTGATCGTGTATTTGGCGACATACCGCTTCGCTCGGAAATTGTCGTTCGGCTGGCTCGCACGTTTCTTTCCATCCGGTGCCAACTGTCCACGCTGCACCTTCATCTTGTGCGCCGTCTGCCACGTGCGAATGATCACCTCCCCCACCCGTCCCATCGCCTGGGAATCTGAGGACATGATGCTGATCGCCCCCATGTCGTGCAGGATATCCTCCGCAGCGATCGTCTCGCGCCGGATGCGGGACTCCGCGAAAGCGATATCCTCGGGGACTCGCGGGTTCAGATGGTGGCAGACCATCAGCATGTCCAGATGCTCGTCCATCGTATTCACGGTGAAGGGCATGGTGGGATTCGTGGAGGACGGCAGCACGTTGGGCTCGCCGCAGACCTTGATAATATCCGGCGCATGACCACCACCCGCTCCCTCCGTATGGAAGGAATGGATCGTCCGGCCGGCAAAGGCCTTGATCGTGTCTTCTACAAACCCCGCTTCATTGATGGTATCGGTATGAATCGCGACCTGCACGTCATACCGTTCGGCCACGTCCAGGCAGTTCGAGATGGCTGCTGGTGTCGTCCCCCAATCCTCGTGCAGCTTCAGCCCGATCGCCCCGGCCTCGACCTGCTCATTGAGGCCATCAGGGAGCGAGGCATTCCCCTTGCCCAGAAAGCCCAGGTTGATGGGAAAGCCGTCTGCTGCTTCGAGCATGCGGGCAATATTCCAGGCACCAGGCGTACAGGTCGTCGCGTTCGTGCCGGTGGCCGGACCGGTGCCCCCACCGATGAAGGTCGTGAGACCCGCCGACAATCCTTCGGTGATGATCTGTGGGCAGATGAAGTGGATGTGAGTATCCAGTCCCCCAGCCGTGACGATCTTCCCTTCCGCTGAGATCACCTCGGTACCGGGACCGATCTCCATCCCCGAGGTGACTCCGGCCATCAGATCCGGGTTGCCCGCCTTGCCGATCCCAACAATGCGGCCATCCCTGATGCCAATGTCGGCTTTCACAATGCCCCTGTAATCCAGAATGATGGCGTTGGTTACAACCAGGTCGAGGGCGCCACTCGCGCTCGTCGCAGCCGGCGACTGTCCCATCCCATCGCGGATGACTTTGCCCCCGCCAAACTTGGCTTCCTCCCCCGGCGTCGTCAGGTCACGCTCGACCTCGATGATCAATTCCGTGTCGGCCAGGCGGATGCGATCACCGGCGGTTGGACCATAGAGGTCAGCATACTGACGTCGTGGAATTTTCATTCTTTTCTCTCCTCTCATCCTCGGGGCAGGCGAAGGAGTCGGTGAGAGTCCAACTGCGCGCATCGAACGAGCACAGCTTCATCGTGCGCGTTCTGCGAGCAGGGACTCACACCGACTCCTTCTTGGCCATAAAGCCACGTTCTACTGCTCTCGCCAACGCCTGCTCCTTCACCTTCGAATCATCCAATCGCCCATTCGTCAGACCGTTGATCCCGTGAGCGACACGGTTACCGCCAAAGGCAACCAGCGTCACCCGCTTCTCCTCCCCCGGCTCGAACCGCACCGCCGTCCCGGCCGGTACCTGAAGCCGGAACCCGAAGGCCTTCTCCCGATCAAACCGCAGCGCCCGATTTGCCTCAAAGAAGTGACAATGCGACCCCACCTGAATCGGCCGATCCCCGGTATTTGCCACAGTGAGCTCGACCGTCTGGCGTCCCTCAAACGCCACAATATCCCCCTGCCCCAAGATCACCTCACCAGGGATGACGTCGGCTGGCTGAAGTTTGGCTACATCAGCTTTAGTGGTGACTTTTCTTGCAGTCTTCATTCCTCGGACTGCAGAAGATTTCTTCTTCACTCTGCACCCTCGCTATCTAATTGGTTGATGCACCGTCACCAGCTTCGTCCCATCCGGAAACGTCCCTTCCACCTGAAGCTCTGGCATCATCTCCGGCACACCCGGCATCACATCCTTGCGAGCCAACAGCGTGACACCGTAGCTCATCAGGTCCGAGACCGAACGACCGTCTCGAATCCCTTCAAGTATCTCAGCCGTCAGGTACGCCACCGCCTCCGGATGATTCAGCTTCAACCCGCGTGCCTTCCGATCCTTGGCCACCTGCGCCGCCACATAGATCAACAACTTCTCCTGCTCTCTCGGTGTCAGATGCATTCTACCCTCACTCTTCCCTCTCCTACGCTCGGGGTGAGGTGATCTTCGTCTCTCACAGGGTGGTCAGGTTGACCCCAACTGCGGCCGTCGAGCGAGCACACTTCCGAGGCGTGCGCGCTCCGCGAGCACGGGAGCCGCCCCGGCGACGCCCCGCCTTATACCACCAGATGTTGTCTGACTTGTTCTTGGCTCAACTCTGATGTCTTGCCGGCTGCCACCACCACCCCTTTGGCCATAATCACATACGTGTCCGCCAGCCGCGCCGCAAACTCCATGTACTGTTCGACGAGCAGAATCGCAAACCGTCGCTCGGCCTTGAACCCCTTGATCACGCGCTCGATCTGTTCCACGATGGACGGCTGGATGCCCTCGGTCGGTTCATCCAACAGCAGCAGCTTGGGCTTGGACAGCAGCGCCCGCGCGATGGCTAATTGCTGTTGCTCCCCTCCGCTCAACACGCCGCCCGGCCGGTTCAACAGCGCGGTCAACTTGGGAAAGAGCGCAAACACCTCCCCAAAGGCTGTTCCCTCTGATCCATGATTCTGCGTCCTGCCGATGGCCTCGAACCCCAGCCGAAGATTTTCCTGGACTGTGAGGTGCGGAAAAATTTCCCGGCCCTGCGGCACGTACGCGATCCCCCGCCGCACCCGGCGATTCGGGCTGTCCTGCGAGATGTCCACTCCCTCAAACCGGATGCGCCCGGTCTTGGATCGCAACAGTCCCATAATGGTCTTCAGCAGCGTCGTCTTCCCGACGCCGTTCCGCCCCATCAGGCAGACCACCTGGCCCGGCTCCACCTCCAACGAGATGTTCCGGAGAATATGGCTCTCCCCATAGAACACGTTGAGATTATCGAGCTGCAGCAGCATCCGCTTCCTTCTGCCGGCCGAGGTAGATTTCGACGACACGCGGATCGGCCTGAACCTTTTCAACCGGGCCCTCGCAAAGCACGGTGCCTTCGTGCAAAACCGTCACCGTCCGCGCGAGCTGCCGCACAAACTCCATGTCATGTTCGATCACGATGATCGAGCGGCGATCCGCGAGCGACTGCAGCAGCAGACCGGTCTGCTCGGTTTCCCGATCGGTCATCCCGGCGACCGGCTCATCAATCAGCAAGAGCGCCGGGTCCTGGAGCAACACCATCCCGATTTCCAGCCACTGTTTCTCGCCATGGGAGAGCGCGCCGGCTCGGACGTCCGCCTTCTCCGCGAGCCCGATGGTCTTCAGTGTCGACGTGATCTTCTCGATCTCGGCCCGGTCCGGCTTGGATACCAGGGTTGCGAAGACCCCCTTGCTCTTGCGTTTTAGTGACAGGTCCAGGTTCTCCCATACCGACAGGTTCGAGTACACCGAGGGCGTCTGAAATTTCCGACCGATGCCGAGGGTGGCGATTTCGTGCTCCAGCATCCCGATCACGTCCGTATCCTTGCCAAAAACGACCCGGCCGGCCACCGGCTTGACCTTTCCGGAAATGACGTCCAGCAAGGTGGTCTTACCGGCCCCGTTGGGACCGATCACGACCCGCAGTTCGCGATAATCCACGATGAAGTTGAGGTTGCGGAGCGCCTTGAAGCCGTCGAAGTCAACGGTCACGCCCTCCAGATAGATGATGGACCCGCGTTCGGATGTGCCTGAAGTCACGGCTTTCCTTGCTTGCGCAGAATCCTCCACTCTCCTTCTAAGGGGTGACCGGACCGCCCTAACTGCGGCTGTCACGACCCGTTGCATTCTTATCGTGCGCGCTCCGGGAGCACTGGGGCAGTCGGGTCACCCCGTCTCAACCATGCGCGCCTGCCCAACTTCCTGAACAGACCGACGCATCCTTCCGGGAACAGGAGGACCACCACGACAAACAGCCCCCCCAGAAAGAACGGCCAGAGGTCCGGAAAGGAACTGGTCAAGATGCTCCGAGCCCAGTTGACGCCGACGGCGCCCAAGGCAGATCCGACCAGGGTGCCTCGCCCGCCGACGGCCACCCAAATCACCATCTCGAGAGACGGCAGCACGCCGATCTGCGCCGGGGTGATGATGCCCACCTGCGGCACATAGAGCGCTCCGGCGAGCCCGGCCAGCGCCGCCGACACGACGAACACAAACAACTTGTAGTTGCCCGGGGAATAGCCGGAGAAGAGGACCCGCTGCTCGCTGTCCCGGATCGCTACGAGGACCTTGCCGGTCCTGGACCTAGTAATCCAGCGGCAGAGCAGATAGGCCGCCCCAAGGCTGAGCACGGTCAGGACATACAGCGCGCGCTGCGTCCCCGGGTCGCTCAACCGGAACCCCAGCACCTGCTTGAAATCCGTCAGGCCGTTCGTGCCACCGAGATTCGTCTCATTGCGGTTGAAGACCAGCCAGGCCGAGAGGGCCAACGCCTGGGTGATGATGGCGAAATAGACGCCCTTGATCCGGCTCCGGAACGCCAGAAAGCCGAAGATGGCGGCAAAGAGCGTGGGCAGCAGGATCGCCGCAGCGACCGCAAACCAAAAACTGTAGAACGGCTTCCAAAAGAACGGCAGTTCCTTCACCTGGTTCCACACCATGAAGTCCGGCAACGTGCTGCCATAGACGCTCTCGGTACCGATGACCAGCATCAGGTGCATGCCGACCGCGTAGGCGCCCAGACCGAAGAACACCCCGTGTCCGAGACTTAAGATCCCCGTATAGCCCCAGATGAGATCGAGGCCGAGCGCCAGGATGGCAAAGGCCAGGAATTTCCCGAAGCGGTTCAAGGCAAAGTCCGAGACGTGGAGCCATGAATCGGGCCCCGGCAGGACGTTCAGCAGTGGCATGATCACGAGCAGGGAGAAGCCGATGAGCCAGAAGGTCAGCCCCTCACCTCTTTCGCTACTGGTGCTGCTTGATCGTTCGTCACTCATTGCGGCAGACAATAGTTGCTCTCACGGTTGGAACCACGTGATTCGTGAAGCGTGAAACGTTGACGCACTTATCACGAATAACGCTTCACGAGTGACGATTAACGTCCTTTCACGATTCGACATAACGGCCCTTGATCGTGAACAGGCCGGATGGCCTGCGCTGGAGAAACAGGATCACCAGCACGAGAATCAACACCTTGCCATAGACAGCACCGAAGCTCGGCTCCAGCAGCTTGTTCAGCCCGCCGATGCCGAGCGATGCGACAATAGTGCCGGCCAGTTTGCCGACCCCGCCGGTCACCACCACCATGAAGGAATCCACGATGTAGTTCTGTCCCAGCCCAGGCTCCACGTTGCCGATCAGCGTGAGCGCGCAGCCGGCGAGCCCTGCCAGCCCCGATCCGAACGCGAAGGTGTAGGCATCCACCTTACGAGTCGGAATGCCGAGGCACGCGCCCATGTCCCGGTTCTGCATGACGGCCCGCACGCGAAGTCCAACGCCCGAGCGAAACAGCAACAGATAGATCCCTACGACACACAAGGCCGAGAGCGCAATGATAAAGAGCCGGTTATATGGCAAATAAACTCCCACCAACACCTGGGCTCCTCCGCTCAGCCAACTCGGCGCGACGACCGACGTGAGATCGCCGAAATAGACACGGGCCGCTTGAATCAGGACCAAGCTCACCCCCCAGGTCGCCAGCATGGTCTCGAGCGGCCGGCCGTAGAGAAATCGAATCACGGTTGCTTCTAACAACAAGCCGAACAGCGCCGCCACGAGAAACGAGAGGGGCATGGAAGCCAAGAAATAATAGTCGAAGAGGTCAGTTGGAAGATAGGCCTTGAAAGATTCCTGGGTCACAAAGGTCGCATAGGCCCCGATCATCATCAACTCGCCATGGGCCATGTTGATGACACCCATCAGGCCGAAGACGATGGCCAACCCCAAGGACATCATGAGCAGAATCGAACTCAGGCTGATCCCCCGAAAGATCGTCTCGATGGCTCCAGACCATGAAGCCCACACTTCAATCCGTTCGATCGCGTCACTTGCCGCGCGCGCGACGGCCTTCTGTCGTTCACTCTGCTCCGAGCCCGCCGAAGAGCCGCTCAGCAATTCTTTCAACGCCGGCAAGGCGTTCTGGCTCCGCAACTCGCCGAGCCTGGTCGCCGCCACAATCTTCGTGGCCGGATCGCCTGACGCCAATTTGAGGAGCTGAGCTGCTTCCTCCATCATATAGCGTACCCAGCGGCTCGGCTCCCTCGCGGCGGCTTGTTCCAGCCAGGGGATCGCGATCGGCTTGCCGAGCATCCCCAAGTCCGTCGCGGCGGAACGGCGGGTGTTCGCATCTTCGCTGATTAAGTGTGCCTTGTTCTTCAGGAGGTCAATCACCGGCTTGATGGCCAAGCGGACACTCCGGTCGGCATTGCTGCGCAGCTCTTCAAGCCTTGGCAGCAGACTGGCATCGCCACGCTCAATGAGCAGGGCCATGGCGGCCTCTTGGACTGCCTGGTCTTGGCTGGACAGACCGGCCAGCGCCCGCTCAACCTCAGATGGCGGAGGGGCCACCGGCCCCTCCGCCATTACCCCTTCACTCCACAAAAGTGAAGCGCCACAGCAGAAGAGCAGTATGCAGC
>JBOHOI010000112.1:0-9060 GCA_050731155.1 Nitrospiraceae bacterium
GTTGAGGAGCTGGAGGTCTCGTTGGCCTTGTAAGTCCATGTCAACGTTGCATCTTCCGGCGAGTCGTTCACGATTTGAACACGCGGAGCCGACCGAGTCAAGAAGAAAATTAACCTTCACAGACTAATCAATTGCCATCAAACCCTTAGGAGCCGAACGGCCAAACAGGCACTTAGGGTCAAGTGCATCAGATTTCGTAGGCAATGAGGGAGGGAACAGGCGAGGGATACTAGATAAACTTAGAAAAATGACGATCTGGCTGAAGGAACGACACCTCAAAAGGAGTAAAGAGGCAGCACTCCAGTCACTGGTTACCTTTCTCCACTAAGGTGTGGCCATAGCGAAGGAGTTCGTAGCGGTTGAGCCACGCCGTGCTGAAATCAACCCAGCGTCGCTCAACCCAACCACCTCGGATTGTCCGCTTCCACTTGCTCTGGAAGTGAGCCAGATTGCTGTCCGGATAGGCCCGTGTCTCTGTCTTTTTGATGGCATCCTGAGTGGTCATGCCGAAGTGATGGATCAACACAGAACCGGTCATGCCGACAGAAAAGCCAGCCTGTTTGGTCCGCCATAAGAAATCAATGTCCTCGCCCCCGCCATACGAAAAGCCCTCGTCGAACAGCCCGATGCGGTCGAACACTCTTCTTCTAATCAGCATGCAGGAACCGTAGATCTCAGCCCGGGTTGCATGCGCGCACAGACGGACGAATTCCGCCGCATAGCTGTCCAGATTATAATCAAGCGTACCCTCTCTAGCCGACGGGCTGACAATGCCATGCCCCGTTTTCGCCATGAACGCCAGCAAATTCTTCAGCCAGCCTGGAGCTACCACAATGTCATTATTTAAGATTCCGATCGCCTCGCCGTTGCTGGCACGCACGCCTTGATTCCAAGCCTTCGCACAACCAAGGTTCCTCTCGTTGGTGATCACCTCGGCCCTCAGAGCACCCAAGAACTCCCTCGTTCCGTCTGAAGATCCGTTATCCACGATGATCAGCTCATAGGGTTCCTCCGTGCAGCGCGTGATGGAGTCCAGACATTGCTGCGTGTACCGAAGCTGATTGTAGACCGGAATCACGAGGCTGACGGAAGACGATGGTTTCATCGTGATACAGGACTGTCGAGGTCTCATGCAGATTCATGCATGAAGCTTCTCGCGCACCGCTTGCCAGACTTCGTCGAGCGTGATGAGCCGCATGCAGTTTTGCTCCCCCCGAAAACAGTCTGGATGAAAGCAGGGCCGACAATCCAGACCTTTGTAAAAGGTGCGGTGGCCCTCACCCCACGGCCCCCACACAGCCGGATCAGACGGTCCGAAGAGCCCGATCGCCGGAACTCGTAGCGCGGCTGCCATGTGCATCGGGCCGTTATCGTTGCTCACCATCAGCGCGGCCCGTTCCAGCACCGCGGCAAGTTCTTGGAGTCCCGTCTGCCCGACCAGATTTCTGAACGGGGTCTTCATCTCCTCGGCAATACGACTCACCACACTCCGCTCTTGCTGGCCGCCGAGGAACAGGGCCTGGGCCGTGGTCTCGGTTTGAATGCGGTCGGCGAGCGCCGCAAACCGGTCGAGCGGCCACGATTTGAACCACCAGCGCGCTCCAGGATGCAGACAGACCAGCGGCCGAGCGGCCTCGATCTCCGCCGCTCGAAGCAGATCATCCACCTGACGTCGGGCCTCGGACGAGACCATCAAGATCGGCGCAGGCGTGGACCCCGTGAGCCCCAGTGCCTCAGTCGCCGCCAGATGGTAACGCACGGCGTGCATCCTGAACCGGTCGGCCTTGATGATCCTGGTATAAAGGAGTCCGCGCCACCGAGCCTCGCTGTTGTATCCCACGCGAACTGGCGCGCCCGACAGCCAGGCCGTCACAGCGGACCGGTCACTGTCGGTCAAATCCAAGACAAGGTCAAACCGCCGTTTCCTGAGTTCCAGTATGAACCGCCAAGTCACGGCCACGCTCCCCCTTTCCAAGACCAACACTTCGTCAAGCGCGGGATGGCCCATCACCATCTCCTCGGTACCCGGGTTCACAAGCATGACGAGGAGAGCCTTCGGAAAGGCTTCGCGTAACCGGGTTAGTACCGGGGCGGAGAGCAGGACGTCGCCCACGTACCTGAGTTTGATCACCAGAATCCGCTTGAAGTCCAGCGCTGGCATCCCATCTATCTCGGCGGTGCGCACTGGCCTGGCCCGCAGGGGAGGTCTCGTAGGGTAGGAAACCGCCCGCTGAAGTTCTCGAAAAAGGGGAAAGTCATGCGGCTTCCCCGACGCACAATTCCCGGTACACCTCGAGCAGGTCGCGCGCGGACCGCTCCCAGGAATAAGCTTTGGCGCGGATCGCTCCCCGCCGACGCAGCTCCTCGCACAGGCTGAGGTCCTCAACGACTCGCGCGACGGCCCCCGCCAACGCCTGCACATCGGTTGGCTCCACCAACAGGGCTGCATCTCCTACCACCTCGGGGAGCGAAGCGGCGTTCGAACTCACGACCGGCGCCCCACAGGCCATCGCCTCCAGCACCGGCATACCAAACCCTTCATACAAGGAGGGGAACACAAACACCGAACAGGTCGTGTAGAGCACCCGTAAATCCTCGCTGGGCACATGGCCGGGGAAGATGACCGACTCTGCCAACCCCGCTCGTCGGACGGCCGCATGGAGTGGTTCCGCTCGGCGTTCCATGCCTCCGACCACCACGAGATTCATCGTCTCGCGCAGCCCCCTAACCAGACCGAAGGCCTCGATGAGCCGCACGATGTTCTTGCGCGGGTCGGTTCCTCCCCCTGACAGGACAAACGCGCCCCGCCGGATTCCATACCGGGCCCTGACCGCGGCGCGCAGCGCAGGATTAGCGACGGGATAAAACTCGGAACCGACGCCAGGGCTTACGATGGCGATCCGCTCCCGAGGCACGTCGTACAATTCCATGATGTCGGCCGCTGAGTGACCTGAGATTGTCACGACCCGTGAAGCCCGGCGCGCCGTCCGTCGTGTGCGCAAGAACGAACGCCCCTGCCCGAACATCTTCCGAGAGAACTGGGGAAAGCGGTCCAGCGCCAGATCGTAAATGGTGACGACGCCGCCGTAGCGACCCCACCCGCGCAGCTTGTAGTTGAGTCCGTGAAACAGGTCAACTCGATCCCACTGGGCCCGTAGACCCATCAGCAGTGGAGGGCACCGGACGATCTTGACGAATGGATAGGCATCAAAGACCGCCCGATCCCCCTCCGGCAGAGGGTACGGCACGTACAGGTAATATTCGTGCTCGGGGGCCACCCGGACCAGCGCTTTGAGAAGCTGCGATGTGTACGTCCCGATGCCGGCCCGGTTCCTGACGAGGGGGCTGGCATCCAGCGCAATCCGCATCTCCTCTCTCCGTTCCCCCCGGCGTCAGCCGGACTTGAGACTGGAAGACGTCGTGGCCCTCAGAATGGTGGCGGGAAGGCCTCCCTGACCCATCGAGTGTTCGTACCGGACCGCAGGGGAAGCCACGTTGTACGGGATGCCCAGCTTGCCCCGCACATCGGCCTCCAGCCAGTCACGCAGCCGCACTAATTCCTGCGCGCTGAGGTGGTCGGTGTAGACATACGACGTATATTCACCGGGCACACCCTTGTAGTATTCCGCGACTTCGCGGTAATCCACTTCCACACTGTGCAACCGATCGCCGCTCCTGGCATAGGTGTAGGTCCAGATACCTGGCTTGGTCTTAACCGCCTCATCGAAATAGGGAGTCCCTGGATAGGTCGTGATCACGGTGGCGTCGAAGTCGTTCGGCTCAACCGCGACCAACCAGTCGCGCGTCGCCCGGATCGTTTCTTCAGACTCGCCCGGGTGCCCGACCGACATCAGCGCCTTGACCTTGAGGTGATGCCGCTTCGCGATCTCCATGCAGCGGGTGTTATCCGCTTGGGCCGCCTTTTTCTGGATATTGGTGAGGATCCGTTCGTGGCCAGACTCGAAGCCGACCAGGATCCACCGGAACCCTGCCCGGTACAATGCCTCGGCCTGCTGGTCCGTGAACAGCTCGGCTTTGATAAAGCCCCGCAGCCTGAACTCCACGCCGAGCCGTTCCTGGGTCTTGGTGATCAGCTCCATCAGCTCGACGACCTTCGGGTTGACGTTCAACTCATCGTCATAGAGCATGAAGCCAGTGACCCCATACGTCTCGTACAACTGCACCATCTCCTGGACGATATTCTCCGAGGTCCGCATGCGAATCCGTCGCAGGAAGGGGCTCATGCGCCCGCCGCAGAAGCCGCACCCGAATGGGCACCCCAGTTGGGCGATCATCGAGAGCGCACGGACGCCGTCGATGCTGTAGTGGTAGCTGTTCACATCTATCAGGTGCCGTGCCGGGAAGGGCAGCTCAGTCAGCTTCTGGTTATCGAGAAAAAACTCCGACTTGGGGTCGTCCCCATCCACCAGCTTGAGGGGACGGTCGGTGAGAGCCTGAAAGACCGCCAGCTCGCCGTCGCCAACAACCAGCACATCGAACATTTCTTGGAACTGGCGGAATGCCCTGGCGGCACGGCCAGCGCGCCCGTTTTTTTGCTCGTACCTGTAGGCAGCATGGATCAGGGTCACGTGGGGCCCGCCGAGAATGATCCGCGTCGAGGGTTTGAGCGCCCGGATCACGCGATAAATTTTCGTGGCCGCCGGCATTTGCGGGGTCGTCGCCGTGAGGCCATAACAGGTGACGGCGCTGGTCTTCATATGGTCACGGACCACATCTTCATAGTTTTCGACCCCGGAGAGGTCCAACAGTTCCACCTCGATTCCCGCCTGCTCGAGGACAGCCGCCACCTTGAGAATCCCAAGCGTCATGAAGACGCGCTCGTCCAGGAGAAAGATCGAGGGCGGCGTGATTAGGCAGACACGATGTATCATCTGGCTCCTCTTGGACATCTGTTTACATCTGTGTATTTGGAATCGCTCCGCGCGAAGACTCGCTCTTCTCGATCATCGCTGATGGTCCAGGCTTTCGTATCACGCCGACACGTTGATTATTGAAGATCTCGCCTGGACAGTTCACCTCGGCTGCAAAATCAGCAAAGGCCAAATTGGCATCAATATCGTCTGAGCATATGACCCCGCCCCCCCTTAGGTGCGGCCAAGCGGTCCGAAATTCGAACAGCATGTGGTCATAAGAATGCAGGCTATCATGAACAAAAATGTCAATGGGCTCCAGGGTTGCTAACAGCTTGGGCAGAAGCTCCTTGGCATCTCCTAGATGGAGGTGCCAACGGCCCCGGAGATCGGACGGCACCAACCAACCGGTTTCCCGCCCCGGCGGCATAATGTTCCTTTGTCGGAATCCGGACGACTCGATCACGATGTCCTGGTTGGGGAAATCAATAGAATGCAGGGTTCCTCGTCCATTCCGTTCCATGGCGAGGAGCATCACCCGTGAAGATAACCCGTATTCGACCCCGGTCTCCACCACCACCTTCGGCTGCATGAGCCGTACGAGCAGATACTCCACAATAGCGTAGAGAGGCATCCGCCAAAATCCATTCATCTCACGAAAACAAGGCGCTTCGTCCTTAACTTCATTGAGAAGGGCCTCTACCCGGTCTTCATCCTGGCCCGACAGACTGCTCAACGCTTTCAATCGCCTCTGATACCCGCGCCAATGCTCACAGAGTTGATTCAGTTTGGCTGGATGGCGGTAAATGAACCGCGGGCCAAATGACAGAAAGGATTGTACGAGCAAGGCCGACTGCATGATTTTGTCTCCTTGGCCTTCTAGGAAACTTCAACCGACATGAACGATGACCAGTCTCAGTTCACAAAACGCGCCGGCACGCGTCCAGGAAGTACTCCGCCCTTCGTTCGCAGGTGTGGTACTTCAGCAAATGGGCGTATCCCTCGCTCACAATCGCCTCCCGCTCCGCCTCCTCCCGGAGATAATGCCGCACGAGGGATTCCAGATCGCTCAGGTCGGTCCGGCAGAAGACCGCGTGGCGCCTATCCACGAAATCGTTCGGAATTACCGTCTCGGGCGCATCGGAGATGAGCAGGCTCCGTAGCCCGACGATCTCGAAATACCGAAGGGACGCTGTCTGTCCCCCACCCCGCAGCGCCACCGCAATCTTCGAAGCCTTGATTTCCCTGTAATAGGCCTCGGGCAAACTCTTCTGCTGCTGATCGGCTTGCGAGGCCAGTCCGTCATCCAAGAGCTTGGTCCGCAAGCGCCTGAGCGTTCCCGCCTGCAGCTTGTACTTGCGGTCGCCGGGGCTGGCGTACACTGCGCCAGAGAACTTGACCCCCTCCATTTGAGAAAGGATCTCCACGGCCTTCACCCGACGAGGGTGAGAGGCCCGCCCCCTGTATGACACGTCGATCTCCTTATCCACACGACCCAGATCCGGGAGGGCGTCCAAGACAATGGACAGCGGCAACGGGAAGGTCCGGGCAAACAACTTGCGGTCGCCCCTGAACGTCCAGACCAGTCCACCAAGGTCGCGCAGCCGGCTCCCCAACTTCCACACGTAGTCACGCTTGAAGTATACCCGGATCGGGTACCGCTCGACGACGTCGTGGCGGATCTTTGCATCGTCTGAGCTATCGATGAACACAATGGGAGGGAATCGCACCGGGTTGAATACCTGGCTCAAGACAGCGAGGCTTTCAGGCCTAGGTGAGGCCACACAAACGATATCAAAGCACCCATCCGCGAGCAGCGATCGAATCTCCTCTTCTGAACGAGTTGCAGCCGGCATCTGCGGAAGAAACCAGATCTTGGCCAAGGGATCATGAAAAATGGCCTTGGATGGGAAATCCACTACATGCTCCTGCCCCAGCAACCTGACAAGCCCTAAATACAGCGGGTCTGAAACATAGTTGTGAAGAGGATCAACAAGAAAAAGGATATTCATGCCTTGGCCGGCTTCTCAGCAAGCACTTTCATCTCGCTCCCATAACCCAAGTGTCCCGCCAATAGACAAGCGGGACGAGCCACTACATGTTTCATGACCACACCGTGCTTCCTGTTAATCCGGAATACATACTTATAGACGGAATCGACGCTACCCAGGAAGAAGGAAGTTCCCATCCCGTCCTTGATCAAGGCAAGACGAAACCCAGTCTTGGTCAGCAGGCGGGTCATTGTTTGTTTGGTAAAATGAAACAAGTGTCGGGGAACATCCCATTGGACCCACCACTTTCCAAAGAGACGTGACTCAAAGCTCCTCGCATTTGGAATGGCAATTAGCAGTAAACCGCCCGGTTTTAGAATGCGGTAGGCTTCGCGTAGAGTCTCCACAGGCTGGTACACATGTTCCAGGCAATGGTTGAACATAACCACATCAAAGTAGCCGTCTTCATATCGTGCCTGTAAGAGGTCCCCTAACCTTACTTCCAGCCCGTACTTCTCTCTAGCACACTCCACTGCGACCGGGCTGAAATCCACCCCATGCACGCCCCAACCCCAGTCTCGAAGAACACGGAGAAGTTTACCTGGTCCACATCCTACATCCAGAATACGCCCATCCCCGCGATACGGAATAATATCCCGACCCACCAACTTCAAATGCAAGTATTCTGGATAAACAATTAGTCGGCGCAGTAAGCGTCTTAAGGCTGATCTATAAGCGCGCGACCTGTCAGGGTACCCATAGAACTCCTCTCTGATGCCCCTCTTTAGAGCATTTGATAGCCGTTGAAAAAACCGGTCAATAGTTCTCCTCTCCTGAGTTTCCTCTAGCGGATAGTATTCACTCGGGTAATAGGCATGAATCTCTGATGGTGTCGGCCGTGGATTCAGGTAGATCAGCCCGCACCCCCTGCATTGGACTAGGGTGAACTCCTGGTCGCTGAGGCCCAGGTTCACGTCGCGTTGGACTACCTTAACGCTTGCATCCGCCGTCCCACACAAGGCACAAGCGACTCTTTCCATACTTTCCACCCAGTGACTTTCGATTGCAACTTGCGATGGACCTCGTGTGCCCATAGCCGACCTCACGACTGGAGCGCTGAACCAAATACCACGGCCTGGCCTCAGGGTCATGGAAGCACGGCTTGCACGGGTAATCCACGACCTGCTCATTACTCAGCACTAGGGAGAGTCTAACGTACGGCGGATCAGCAATATAGCCGAGATGACCATCCGTCAGGAACAGGCTCCGCACGAGCCTTGCCTTCCCGTTTCCTCACAGGTAGTCCGTAGGCCAGCCGCCAGCCCCACAGAGCAGGCGATTATACATGGGTTGGGAGACTTGACCAAAGAAATAGTGGCTGAGGTAAAGGAGCAGAACCGTTCTATTTTCAACTTGGCGCCTTCGCCTGCCTCTGGAATGTCAGGTTCACCATAGGTCCACTCACCGATTTCATGAGCCGAGTACCCTTGTTGTATTTCATGAACCTTGGTTCACCGTTGAGCGACGTTCCAGATCTCTGTGTCTTCCAGATGATCCTACGTAGTATCTCCAAGCCATCTTCTGACGCTCTAGCAACAGTCCCGAACTACAACGCTGATGGCGCGGAATCGTACCAAAGCACGCAGGGGCATTCAAGGCGTTTCGCCCCTCTCCAGTGTCCTCGACGCGGTGCGCCGCAAACGGCGACCAGTTGAAGAGAGGGATCACGACACTGCTGATGTCACTTGCTGAATGTTCCCGAGATGATGACCTCTTGTCGCACTTGTTACCTGGTGCTCTTGCCCCGGTCGTGCAACAATTCCCAGGCCTTCGCATACTTCACAAACGTGTGCATGCCTGCGAACAGTGCCACAATGATCCCGTGTACGCCGTCACGGAAGCCGCCCCGGAGCACATAGGTTTTGAAGATTGTTGCCAGATGGTTACCGGCCACCTCCAGCGGCGTCACCCGCGATCGTGTCTTGAGCTTTTCTCGCGCGCCCAACGTCGTGTACTGTGCCATCTTTCGTACATGGTCGCGAATGCTAGGTATGCTGTGATGGTCGAGCGGAGAACGAAGCCTGAGGATACGCCCCTTGAGCTGCAGCCGCTCATGCAGAAATACTTCATCATATCGTCCGGCCGATCGCCTGATCAGCCGCAACTGGTAATCGGGATAGATCCCGCCACCTCTGATC
>JBOHOI010000113.1:0-9017 GCA_050731155.1 Nitrospiraceae bacterium
TGTGCCTGCTTCTGCTTAGCCTGCAAAGTCCGCCACCTTAGAAGCACCGAGCCGAAGGCCACGGATCGCCTGATCTCGACAGACTCCACCCGGAGCGGAGGTTTCTTCAGGTTGGCCAGCCGTTCATTCAGCGCAGCCGCTGTATCACGGGTGGCCTCAGGCACCAGCAAGCATCCAGCAGCGGCCACAGGTCGATTCGTGCCCTGCTGGTGAAACCCCAGCGCAAACCCTTTGCCGGCACGGAACACCACAAAGCGGACAGTATTACGATAGCCATAGGGGTCCGGAGAGGCGATGACAGGCAAAATGTCGCCTACCGCCAGCTTGCCCACGCGCATCAGCGTCTCTTGCAGGATCTCCTTCTTCTGAACAAGCTGGGCCTCATAGCG
This sequence comes from Nitrospiraceae bacterium, assembly GCA_050731155.1. Lineage (GTDB taxonomy): Bacteria > Nitrospirota > Nitrospiria > Nitrospirales > Nitrospiraceae > NS-7. Next base: position 390 of record JBOHOI010000113.1, read on the forward strand.
GATGTGCTGCAACTGGCAGCCGCCACAGACCTCATACACCGGACAGGGCGGCGACACCCGATCCGGGGACGCGACCAGCACCCCGCGCACCGTGGCTTCTTGATACCCCTTATACTGATGGCCTCCAGTGATCGAAACCGTCTCCGCCGGAATCGCCCCGCGCACAAACAACACCTGCGACCCATGCCGAGCCAATCCCCTCCCGCCCTGCACCAGCTTTTCAATTCTGACGGTCACCGCTTCCTTAGTCATACTCACAAGAACCCTTTACAACGACAATCTGCGCTAACTGCCTTATACTTGGTAAAATAAGATTTTCATCACTTTCTTGTTACCGAGTCCAAGGAAAGAGGTCAGGCAAGTGGGTGCATGCAGCCGGGTGGGTAAGCGGCTATCTTCAGTGAGCTGGCTGTTCATTGTCTTTTGAATTGCTCTCTTTGCAGTTGGCTGTACCTTATTTTATTTGGCTAGTCCATCACCTCACGGCTATGTGGAAGTGTTCTTCGCAATTCCGGTTATGGCGTTCGGTGGACTGTTTATCTCCGTTCCGCTCATCCTGGAGAGAAAGCAACTTGGCTTTTTGGCCATGGTCTTCGCGTGGGCGCTACTTGGCATCTCAACATTCTTTCTTGTTGCCATTCTTCGTATATTAGTGAGAGCCTGACTCGAGGAGCGAACTATGCGTCTTCAATATAAGGTTACAAGCTCACACACACCCTACCATCCGGGTGTGGCAGGGCTTAGAGCGCACCTCACCGGAGGAGCGGGGTACCCACCGAGACTCTGCCGGGATGGAAAGCGGAAACTGACTGAGTCTGCGAAGGAATTTCCGAAGGCTTCCGCCCGGCAGAGGCCGAAAGGGTCGCTCCGGGAGGTGCAGGAGCGGTAAGCCCTGCCACACCCGGCCCTCCTTCAGCTTTCTGGGCGCAACTCGACATTGAGCAGCTTAATCTTCCTATGCAGGTGGCTGCGCTCGATCTGGAGGTCGTCGGCCGTCCGGGAGATATTCCAACTATTCTCCCGCAGCTTCCGGGAAATGTACTCGCGTTCGAACGCATTGCGGGCGTCACGCAGGGAGTCGTAAGACTTGAACGCCAGTGCGGAACCGGACTGGAGGGTGGGCTGCGCTGCCGGACGCGACTGCAGGGACAGCGCCGCATGGGCGGCTTCGATGACGCGACCTGGCACCATAATCATCAGCCGCTCGATCAGGTTCCGCAGCTCACGGATATTGCCCGGCCAGTCATAGAGCTGCAGCGCCTCCAGCGCGTCCGGCGCGACCTCTTTCACCTTCAGCCCCTGGTCCTCGGCATGCACCTGCAGAAAATGCCGGACCAGCAAGGGGATGTCCTCCTTCCGCTCACGGAGCGGCGGGACCTCGATCGGGAGCACGTTCAACCGATAGAACAGGTCCTCCCGGAAACTCCCCTTCTCGATTTCTTTCGCCAGGTCCTTGTTAGACGCTGCGATGACGCGGACATCTATCTTGATGAGCTTGGTCCCGCCCACCCGGGTGAATTGCTGTTCCTCCAGCGCCCGCAGGACCTTCGCTTGGGTGCTGAGGCTCATATCGCCGATTTCGTCCAGGAACAGCGTGCCGCCGTCCGCCTGTTCAAACTGTCCTCGTTTCTGCGCGGTGGCCCCCGTGAAGGCGCCGCGCTCATGTCCGAAGAGTTCACTTTCGATCAGGTTCTCCGGAATCGCCGCACAGTTCACGGCGACAAACGCGCGCTCCCTCCTTGGACTCTGCTGATGAATGGCGCGGGCGACTAATTCCTTGCCAGTCCCGTTCTCCCCGGAGATCAACACACGGCCAGTCGTGGGCCCGGCTGTGACGATCAGTTGGCGAAGCCGCTGCATGGCTGGTGAGCCCCCGACTAACTCGAAGCGGCGCTCGACCTTGGTGCGCAGGCTGAGGTTTTCTTCCTCTAACCGGTGCTGATCGAGCGCGTGCCGAACTCGAAGGGTAACGTGCTCAAGCGAGAGCGGCTTCTCAATGTAGTCATAGGCACCCAGTTTGATTGCCTTGACGGCGGTCTCGATGGAACCATGACCCGACATCATCATGACGGGCAACCTCGGCGCCTGCTCCCGCGCCCGCCGCAAGGTTTCCAGGCCGTCCATCTCCGGCATCCAGATATCCAACAACAACAAATCGGGCGGCTCGGTCGTCATGAGCTTCAGCGCCTCAGCCCCGCTTTTCGCGACTGTGACTTCGTACCCTTCATCCTCAAGGATCTTGCTGAGCGAATTCAGGATCGGGACTTCGTCATCGACAATGAGAATTGACTCGGCCATCTTCTCCTCGTCGTACGTCCCCCGTGAAACGTGAAGCGCCGGGCACAGCGCATTCCTTTGGGCGCTTCACGAACGACGCTTCACGCTTTGCGGGTCTTTCACACTGGTAGCTCGAACGTAAACACGGCGCCTTTCGGCTGATTGTTGCCGGCCTGGATCTGCCCCTCGTGGTCCGTGATGATTCGGCGCACGATGGCCAAGCCCAGGCCGGTGCCGGTCCTCTTGCGAGAAAAATACGGCACGAACAGCTTCTCCTGGTCTTCCGGATTGATGCCCACCCCCTCGTCGGCTACGCTGACGACTGCGTTGTGTCGCTTGGTATCATATCGGGTGGTGACCCAGAGACGGCCTTTCTGGCTCATCGCCTGAATCGCATTGTCGAAGAGATTCACGAACACGCGGTTGATCTGCTCACGATCAAGGTTCAGCTCCGGCAAGGTCTCATCCAGGTCCAGAATACATTCCACATCCCGATGGGCGCCCCGATAGAGCGCCACCACTTCCCGGATCACCTCGTGCAACGACTCCCTCGCCATCTGAGGCGCCGGCATCCGCGCAAACTTTGAGAATTCGTCCACCATCCGTTTGAGGCCGTTCACCTCGTTCACGATGACTTCCGTGGACTCATCGAATATGTCCTCGAAATCGGGAGCCTTCTCGAAGAATTTCTTCCGCAGACGCTGGGCGGAGAGTTGGATGGGCGTCAAGGGATTCTTGATCTCATGGGCGATGCGCTGCGCCACTTCCTGCCAGGCCGCCGCCTTCTGCGCTTTAATGAGCTCGGTCAGGTCCTCAAAGACCAGCACGAACCCAAGGTCTTTCCCGGCCTCGTCCTTCATTCGGGAGCAGTTCAATCCGATCGTCAGGAATTTTCCCTGCACTTCCATCGGCCCTTCGAGCGACAGGCTGTCCCGCGCATCGGCCAACATGCGGTCATAGGCATTTTGCAATAGATCCAGCCCGAGCTCCTTGAAGGCCTCACTGACCGGGCGACCGCGGAGTTGATCGCCCCACACACCGAGGATGCGCTCGGCCGAAGGGTTGAAGGTGGTGATGATCCCGGTCCGGTCAATCGAGAGGACGCCGGCGGCGATCGTGTCCACGACGGCCTCGGTGTAGGCCCGACGACGATCCAGTTCCAGGTTCGAGCGGCGGAGCGAAACGTTGGCCTGCTCGAGTTTCGACTTGCTGCCCTTCAGGTCCTCGGTCATCCGATTAAACGAATCCACGAGCGTCCCGATCTCGTCCGTGGCTTTGACCGCGATCCTGACGTTCAGATCGCCCTGCGCGATCGTTTCGGTTGCTTCCGCCAACCGCTGAATCGGCACCGTGATGCCCCGCGCCACGTAGAAGCCGAACCAAGTGGCACTGAAGAGAATCAGCACGGTGATCACCGCGACGAAGAGATAGGCTCCCGCCTTGATCGGATTCTTCATCGCCTTCATCTGCTTGTAGGCCTCATACTGCCGGCCGATCCCTTCCATCTTGGCCAGCAGGGACTCGGGCACATAGGCGTCCACCACGATGACGCCATCCACTTCGCCGCGCCTGACATTCGAGGCAATCGGCACGCCCGCTCGCACGAGGCGCCCGTTCTGCGCTTCCTGCACGGATGTTAGCTCCTGCTTGCCGCTCAAGACTTGCAAGACCAGTTGCCCGATCGGCAGGTCCAATACCATCGCCGGCACCTCGGGGTCCAACGCCTTGGTGAGGGTCTCCATCTTCGACGAAAAGACCTCCACGCCGGCCACATGGTGCTCCGCACGCTTCCGCGCCATCGCCGCCACCAGCAAATCGCGCTGCTCTTGCGCCATCAGCTCTTCCCGGAAGATCTCATGACTGATCGCCCGAGCGCTGTTGACCGCCAACGCAATATGTCCCGCGTGGTGCATCCGAGCGACCTCGTAGGAGTCCTTCAACACCTGATCGATCTGCTCGCTGAACCAGACATCCACCGCCTTGTTCACCAGCCCGCTCGCCACAAACGCCAGGAGTACCGTAGGGATCAAGGCAAATCCAATGAAGGCCGCGACCAGCTTGGCCCTGAACCCTGATCCCACCAAGCGGTGCCGGCGTTCGAAGTAGGCCTTGATCAGGCTTCTGGACAGGAGCAGCGTCAGGACCACGAGACCGACCAGATCCAGGTTCACCAGCAGCAGCACGAAGGCATAGCCCGTGCTCGGCAGCAGCGAATCCGAATCGGCACTGCCTGTCATCATGTACTGCGAGTAATAGACGGTGAGGGCCAGGCAGGGAACAAGAAGCAAAAGGACGATCCAGACGGGGCGCAAGTGGAGTTTTTGGCGGTCCACCTCTCCGCCGGCGTCACCGGTCCAAGAGCGCGCCCGATCCGTGAGCTTCAACCCCTCTTGCTGAGCACCCATGGCAAGGTGTTCTTCAGCCGACCCCTTGGCGGACCCAGACGGCCTGTTGCCTGGTTGGGCTGAATCAAATGGATCAGGCATCAGAACCTCTCTTGAGCTCGGCCGGCGATCCAGGCAGCGTCAAAGTCGCGGTACCGATCCTGAAACACCGCCTCAAAGGTACTCGAGAAATCAGGCGTGACGGAAAGGGCATCTAAGAGCTTCCGCACCCGGGCCATGCCGTATCGGCGAATCAGGGCCCTGGTTGCTTGATAGCTCTGGGCATAGGCAACGGTCGCCCTGTGCGGGGGCAGTTCCAGGAAATCGCCATGGAGAGAATTCAGCGGCGCGACCTCCGCCGTATGACGCGCCAGCACCTCGCGGCCCCAGGCGTCGGCTCTGCCTTCCTGGTGCAGCGCCAAGCCCTCGCTCAACCAGGCGGGGGCATGCCCGCCGCTGATTCGATCAACGAGCGCATGGGTATATTCGTGGCTCAGAATCCTGTCTGCCGCCTGCTGGTCTCTCGTGATCCCTTGCATCGGCAGGTGGATCTTCCCGTCGAAGAGGCCTCCCGCCCACCCTGGGCTCAGAGTAGCATCCCGAAACTGCCGGTCAGGATGCACAATCACTGTAAAGGGCTCGACCGGGAAATACGAGAAAGTTCGTCCGACCTTGTTGTACACCATCTCCAGGCGATTCGCGACCTCATGCACCCTGCGACGATCCATGGAGCCTTCGAACTTCACCACAAAATGCGAACTATACAGACGATCAAACCCCGCCTCCGCCTGGAGTTCGCGCTGGGCCGTCACAAGGCGGGCCTGGAGCGTCACGTCATTAGGATCCTGCTGTCGGGCCGTTTCATAATGGCGAATGGCCGTCTGGATCTCGCCACGCCGATAATACACGTCGCCCAACAGTTTGTGGGCCTGGCCGACGGAGGAATCAAGTCGGATCGCTCGCTCCAGCGTGGTCACTGCCAGATCATCCCTGAATAACCGATGCTGGCACAGCCCGAGCCCAACCAGAAAGGACGCGTCATCAGGAAACCGTTCTGCAGCCTCGGTGAAACCCTGCGCCGCCCGCTGATATTGCCCCTCTTTAACCAGACGCCAGCCGGCTTCCGCTCGAGACAAGGCCTCCGTGCGTCGGTCTGTTTCAACAGGGCTCCTCGCTCTGAGCCCGGAATCAGCCCGTGCAGAAGCTTGTTCCTCGACGCCCCTGACCACAGCCTGGCCCGTCGAAGCCTGCAGTCCCTGCGCAACTCCTGGCCCAGCAGCCAGGCGGGCTTGAGAGGGCTGAGCTGGTTCGATCCGGCCACTCTCCCCGACCACCCAGGCAACGCCTAGCCCTCCGGTCAGAACCAGAAGTCCGGCAACGCCCTTGGAGTGAAACAACGACCGAGTCTTCATCGGTATCATGTCAGCAAGAGACAGATCGTCTTGGATCGCGCCGCCGGTCTAACCAGACGAGACCCACTGAAACGATAGGCGGGCTGGATCGGAACACAGGAAGGGTGGCGGCCGAAGCGGACTCGAGCCTATGGCGATTTCGTCGCCTGCTTGCCCGACGCAAAATCCACATATTTCATCCGCAGGGCATATAGCATGTCACCCAGCACCGCCTGCTCATCGGAGGTCAGATTGCCCCGAGTCTTGCTATCCAGAAGCGAAAGAATGTCGATGATTTCTTTGGCCTGTGACAGGTTGATCTGCGGTCTTTCCTGCTGCGGATCCAGTTGCTCACCCATGAGCATCAGGGCCGAGGTGCCGAGCGAGAATACAAACGAGGCGAACGTGAGCGGAGGCGCTGGTTCATGGGAATGAGCCGATTCTTGTGACGTCTCCGCCGGAGTCGGCTTCGGCTGGGATGCGGAGGCCGTGGATCGGTCTGAGGCAGCTTCCGCCCCCTCGGCCCCTGTGCGACGATCGCGGATAACGAATCCTCTTGATTCCTCCTCACCCATAGACTGAACCCCTCGTGCTCACAGCGGTCGTGGCGTAAAGTATCATACGTCCGATCCTTGGCGCAAGCAGAAGGCGGATTGATACACGTGGCGAAACGGGTATAATACGCGCGCAGAGCGTGGGCTCGTCACTGGTCATTTGTCAATCGCCAATGGGTCAGAGAAACCCACACATGACTGATGACCAATGGCGAATGACGCCCCCATCTCTCCAGGAGACAGTATGTCCGAACGGTTCGATGAACTCGTGCAACTGATGGCCAAACTCCGGGCGTCGGACGGGTGTCCCTGGGACCGGAAGCAGACCCATGAATCGTTGAAGCCCTACCTGCTTGAGGAGACCTACGAGGTCCTCGAAACAATTGACCGGAAGGATACGGGCAAGCTCAGGGAGGAACTGGGCGACCTGTTGCTTCAGATCCTGTTTCATGCCCAGATCGGGACCGAAGCGGGCACCTTCACGATCGAGGAGGTGATGCGCAAGCTCGCGGAAAAGCTGGTGCGTCGCCATCCACACGTCTTTGGCAAGACAGAGGGAGATCCCCTGAACGCCGATCAGGTCTACTTTCGATGGGAACAGATCAAACGTGACGAACGAAAGCGCACCGGCGGAGCCGAGTCCGCCCTGGACGGAGTGCCTCAAACCCTCCCAGCGCTGCTCCGCGCATTTCAGATTCAGGCCCGCGCCTCCAGAGTCGGATTCGATTGGCCGCACACCCGAGAAGGCACGGACCAAGTCATGGATAAAATTGAGGAGGAAGTGCGGGAAGTGCGCCATGCCATGACCTCGTCAACCGGTGACACTCAGCAACGCATCGAGGCCGAATTTGGAGATCTCCTGTTTGCGCTGGTGAACCTCGCCAGGTTTCTGAAGGTCAACCCGGAGGACGCGTTGCGCGGGACGATCAACCGATTTACCAAGCGGTTTCAACAGATGGAGGCGGAAGCTGCTCGTTCCGGCCGGACACTCGACTCGATGTCTCTTGCCGAGTTGGACGCCCTATGGGAAAGCGCCAAACAACGAGAAAGACTGAGGACCGAGGTGTGAGGAGCAGGGACGTATGGAACACGAGACGGACCAAGCCCCGTCAGCACAAGGCTCAGGCTCTTACAAGGAAGGCAAGCGCGCCGGCGCCCATCCACTTCTCGTGATTTTTGGCGTTATCGTCGGCCTCTGGCTGTTGATGTGGCTGTATGTGCCCAGCTCAAAGCAGAAGCCAGGCACGATGCCTGAACGGCTCACCACCGCCACGGCCCCGGACCAGGACACGGCTCCCGTGATGTTTCACGTCAAGACCACGATTCCTGAATTGAATGTGATCATCCTGATGGTCCCCCCTCAGGCAACCGACAGCCAAGTGGTCGGACTGTTACAGCGGCTCCGACAAGCTCGCCTGGACAACACGCTGTCCACACTGGTGCCAGCCACCACGTCTGGGCACAAACTCGGCGATCACGCTGTTGCGGAAATTTATATCTTCTCGGACGCGCAGTATGGTACCCCGGAGGCGGTCAGTGTTCTCGCACGTGGAGCGCACGCCCCGGGCGAACTGTACCCCCAGGCGATCCCATTCGAGATTGCAATGGAGCAGGTTCGAGGACACTATCGGATTGACTTGAATGATACAGGCAAGCCCGACCAAGGCTCGCTCGGCTTCGCAGACGAGTCCGGAGTGCATTCCAAACACTACCAGCGCATGTTCTGACGCAGGTTCTGCCTAACCCAACCTGTGCCTTGACGCACAGACCCGCTGAGCAAGAGCTGCCAAGAGTCAGCGGCCAGTCTATGGGCTCATCGAAGCGTGGAGTTTGTAAACAGCTTGTGCTCAGGCATCTGAAATTCCCTGGTGAATTTCCTAGGGGAAAAACCTATTATCCTATATGTTGTGGTGAAGAAAAGGAGTACCCCAATGACTAAATCTTAGGCATGTTGCAGGGTTGGCCGCCAGGCGAGGGAATTCTCATCATCAAAAGCAGTTGTCCACATGCTTGTCCACAGTT
>JBOHOI010000114.1:0-8972 GCA_050731155.1 Nitrospiraceae bacterium
GGGCGCACGTGTATCCGCACGACGGCCTGCCGGGTCCGGCGATCGGATTCCTTCAGGAGGCCCTCCGCTGGTGGGACCAGTGGCTCAAAGAAATTCACACGGGGATCCTGGACGAGCCGATGTACCGAGTGTGGATGCAGGAGAGTGTCCCGCCAAAATCATTCTATGACGAGCGTCCCGGCCGCTGGGTGGCGGAGACCTCCTGGCCCTCGCCACGAATCGCGACGAAGCGCCTTGTTCTCAATCCTGGTCGGCTGGGCGCGGAACCGGAATCCGAAACGCAACTGACCCTTCGCTCGCCGCAAACCATTGGCCATTCCGCGGGCGACTGGTGCAGCTTTGGCGTTGCGGGCGACCTGCCGGCGGATCAGCAGGAGGATGACCGCACGTCGCTCGTGTTTGACTCTCTCTCTCTAGGCGAGCGGTTCGAGATTCTCGGCGCGCCCGTCGTCATGCTGGAGCTTGCGGTTGATCGTCCCCTCGCTTTTGTCGCGGTCCGGCTCAATGACGTGGCCCAGGACGGCTCTTCAACCAGGGTCACCTACGGCCTGTTGAACCTCACCCACAGGGTCAGCCATGAGCACCCTGAGCGCTTGGAACCAGGACAGCGTTATCACGTACCTGTGCGGTTGAATGACATCGCCCACGCGTTTCTCACGGGGCATAGGATTCGGGTGGCGATTTCGACCAGCTACTGGCCGGTGGCCTGGCCGTCACCGGAGCCCGTGACCTTGACGGTGATTACGGGCGCCAGCGTCCTGGAACTACCGGTCCGGCCGCCAGATCCCCAGGACCGGCTTCTTTCTCCATTGGGGGAACCTGAATGCGCGTCGTCGCCGAAGCCCACTGAACTACGCCCGATGCCAGCCCATCGGACCATCATGCGTGATCCGGCGACCAACGAGACGGTCTATACGGTCAGCGATGAAGGAGGCGAGTCCAACCAGGCCGCGCTTGCCCGGCTAGACTCGATCAATCTGGAGGTGGGACATAGGATCCTCAAACGCTTTCGGATCAGCGAGGCGGATCCGTTGTCCGCCCGTGCCGAAGTCGTCCAGATAACGATATTCAAGCGCGGCACTTGGTCGGTCCGGATCGAAACCCGCACCTACTTCTCGGCATCGGTCGATGCCTTCAATTTGCAGGCTACCCTCGCTGCCTACGAAGGGCAAACGCGCGTCTTCTCTAAGGAGTGGGATTGCAGCCTCCCTCGCGACATGATGTAGGACTTTTGCGAGATGAGGTCGTTTTGCGTTCGTCGATGACGCCGAACAAACCGGTGATGTCGTGGGATACTTTGCAGAGGAAACAGTCTAGAGGGTACCTTCCTTAAGCTGGTAGAGCTGATTATCCTCAACTCGGTAAAGGAGGGGGGCCACAAGGATTTTCGGATAGCGCAGGCGGAGGCGCTTCGCCTCGCTCAGGACAAAATCCACCTCGTTCCCGATCTCGAACATGGGCGAAAAGTGCATGAAGTGCTTCTCGGCCCATTCCCGGTCCCATCCGCCCCTTTGTACCAGCCCTGTGATGAACTGCTCACGCCTGCTCATCAGGTTGACCATCCCGCAGTTCGTATGACCGAGCAACGCAATCGCCGAGACGCCCCCGATCGCGACGGCATGGTTGGCGGCGGGATACCGCAATGGGTTTCCTCACTCGCTTAATGGGGCGCCGTTCCTGCTCCCCACCGTGAATGCGACCCTGCGACGGTCGATTGATGATTGGTGCATCGCACAGGGAGTCCGCTCCGTGATCGTCGGGGAATTCCAGGACAGCGCCACGTTGAAAGCCTTTTGCCAGGCTGGGCACGGCCTCTTTCCGGCCACGGCCGTGATTGAACAGGAGATCCGCCGGCAATATCGCGTGCAGGTGGTCGGACGGATTCAGGAGATGAAACAGCGCTTCTACGCGATCACGGTGGAACGACGTCTCAAGCATCCCGCCGTCATCGCGATTTTCGAATCAGCGCGTCGGCAGTTGTACGAGTAGCCCACGGGGAGGGAGGAACGAGGGAGAGAACGATTACGTCGAGAACCGTTCCCTTCGGCTGACCGCCACGTCAGAGACGAGCATCACGCCGGAATACCGTTCGAACAGGGGCCGCAGCCCGGCGAGGATCGGCTCGACCTTGTCTTCCGGCACCACGGTAATGATCATGACCAAGCTCTCCGTGTCGTTGAACATAAAATGGGCCTCGCGAAGCCCGTGATGGCCTTTGCCGGAGACATTGCCGATAATCGTGTATCCGGTCGCTTGGACCTTATCCAACAACTCCGTCACAAACGCCCGGTGCTCACCCGAGACGATCACACGGATTTCCTTCATGGGATGCAGCGTCAGCCCACTCATAATTAGAACTCCTTTCCCTTTCACTATGCCGCACGGGGACAGCCCCCGGTGGGGACTGGCTCCCCCCCAGGCGGTGCCTGTCCCCCTCCCGAAAGGGACAGGCGCCGTGGGGAAGGGCGCCAGTCCCTTAGTCAGTCCCCAACGCCACGCGGCGCCACTCGCCCGTCGGAAGATACCGGTACAGCGCGCCTTCCTCCCGCTCGAGCGCGACCAGATGGACCCATTCGTTGTGATAGAACCGTTGCAACACGTCATGCCGTTTGATGAGCGTCTCGATGCGCGCGCGCGGCGCCTCGATGAGCGTCAGCAGGCGCATCGGCTCATGGTACGGGACCTCCCCGTTCATCACCGTCTGCCACGCCAGCCCGGTTCGCAGGTCGCTCTGGGTTCCGGACATGATTCCGACCCGGCCCACCACATTATGGTAAATTTTGCTTCCACTACCGTAGACCTCGTTATCCACCGTGGAAAAATAATGCTCCATGTTGATCCATTGGGTCACCACCTGCGGGGCGGTCATGATGATCTCCAGCAACCGGCTGCTCGGATCCTCAAGGTAGTCATACGAGTGAAGAAACGTGCGCCCCTCCAGATTGATCGCCTTGATGACCTCGCGCTGGGCAATGATGAAGGCCGCGTTCCCGGACAGGCCCCACTCCGGCCGGACCTGGCTCCAGTCGGCGCTGCGCCGGCGGACATGATGCGCGGCAAGGTGCGGCGGCAGGGCGGCGGTCACTTCCGGGAGACGGGCGCAACGCTCTTGGCTCGTGAGCCGGCCGGCCTCTTTCAGGTCCTCGAGCAGCCGTGCCAGATCCTTCCGGTGGGTGGGCGGCACATCTTCCAGATCGAAGAGCTGCACCTCGTCCGTCGTCGTGTCAATCTGACCGGCCACAAAGTGGGTGTCGGAGGGGATCTCAATACCGTTCTTGGCCAGCCGTTCCCTTACCTGCGGCTTATTCGCCATCGCGGCGAGCAGGCGGGCGTTCGGTTTCCCCTCATTGCCCCCGCAGGCGCCGCAATCCAGGGCAGCCTCAAAGGGGTTGTTCTCCGAGGTGCTCCCGTGGGCGCACAACAACACGAACCGCGCGAAGTTGCGGGTCAATCCCATCATCCTCAGCGCGGTCTCGACCGTGAAGATCTGCTCATCGAGCGTGAAACCCGTCCGCGTGATGCGCTCCTTCTGCACCGATGCCCAGCGCTGATCAATCTGGTAGTGCCGCCGTAGGTCCTCGATGAAGGCTGTGACCTCTTCAGCCGAAAGGTCCGCCAGCCGGACCGACCCATTCTTGAACGGCTCCGCCGATTCCTCTCCGTTCAACGCTCGCCGGCGCAACACCTCGACCAGTTCTAGGGAGACCTGCGAGCCGTGCAGGCCGAGCCGCTCCCGCAACGCCTGCCGAATGGCCGCGCGCTGCTCAGTCGCCACCATTTCTTCAGCTTCGCTCTTGGAGAGCTTATCAACCGTGAGGGCGGTGGACACAGGAGGCGCCACGATCCGCCTCAACCATCCGCTCAGCTTGCGATACCACACCGGGAACAGGGTTTTCCCCACAAAGGGCAGGCAATAAAACCACCCCAGCGACTCCACCATGACATACGGCGTGATGACATGTTCTTTGAGGTCAAGCAGGAGCGTATGCCCCGCGCGGACGAGCCGCGCGCCCGTGCGATGCCGCGAGAGCATGTCGCCGTGATAGGAACGGGGAATCTCGCGCACGAGGTTGCGGGCCTTCATGATGACGGGAAACTGATCGGTGTCATGATGGCTCCCCAACGCGCGGTAGCGGATGAAGCAGATGAAAAATCCGGCGAAGCCGAAGGTTGCGTAATCCCCGATCGCCTCGAGATGGCGACGCAGGGGCTCGGAGCGGACATCGATGCAGAATACCGCCTGCACCTGGGGCCGCACGTCCTGATCCGGTGCGTGTTGAGCGAGAGCCCCCAGCTTGCCCACCGTCCCCACCACTTGGGCGAACAGCGACTCCTGATACCCCGCCTCAAACGCTTCCAGCCACCGCGGTCCGTGCTGAGTCTCCGGGAACGCATCCAGCCAATCCAGGAGCGTCTTCAAGTCTGTGGCGGGGCTGTTGAGCAGCTCTGCCGGGGCGATGCCCAGAGCCTTGGCCAATGCCAGCGGGCGCCAGGCCGCGGACCGACAGGCGGCGCGCCGATGCCAGTCGGCAGAATCAGTCAGGTACCGGGCGGCGAGGGCCTCCCACGCCTCGATGCCGCGCGTGGGCCACCGGTTTCGCAGCCGATCAACCCGCCGAGACCAGTGACCCGGGAGTCGCCCGGCAACCCGTTCCTGTCTGAGATGGTACGCCAAAGGATGGGATTCCATGTAGCTGCGGATCGCTTCGAAGGTTCCTTCGATGCCAAGTTCCTCCCGACAGCCCTGCCCCACCAACTCACGCTCGTAGAAGAGCCGAATCGCCAGATACTTCACCAGACTCGCCGGATAGGCCTCCTGCCAGGCGTATCCTTGCTGATCCGCACGCCACTTGATGAAGGCCGCCCAGCCCGGCAACGCTGCCAGATGGAGGGCGAGATAGTCCAGCCGAGCCGTCTCGGGAACGCCCAGCGCCGCCAGGGCATCCAGGATCGCATCTTCCGAACGATCGGGCATGGCCTCAAGCTTGCGCCGCCAGTCCCCGATGCCCCACAGTGAGCCGTTCAGATCGAGCCAGGTCAGGATCTTCCAGGCACCGGACAATGTCTGCTCGCGCTGAGGCATCATCCAGGCCGCATGGCCTTCGTCCAGGAAGGCGGCACACCATCGAGTCATTTCGTCATTGATCCGGACGACGAGCCCGGTGCCCAGCGCATGGTCACACCAGGCTGACAGCGTCAGTGTCTGGCCCAGCGCGGCGAGGTCCTCTCGGACGGCTTCTTGGCCCCGCCCTTCGACGCTCGATGGCCTGAGCGTCTCGCGCAGACGGTTCATCAGGGCCATCAGCACATCTCGCTCGGGGGCGCGCTCACAGAGCGTTTCCAGGCTCTCCTCAGCCGGAGCGCTGATTCCATGGAGCAGGTGGGCTCGGAGGACATCAACCTGGGAGACCTGCCGCTCGCCGATCCTGACCGAAACGTCTTGAGCCAGGGGGCGCAGCGCCGCGTCCACGTGCTCGGGACGAATCCGGCCTTCCCGGTAATAGCGGCGATAGTGTTCATTGGGCAGGTACCCGCGCCCGCCCAGCAACTGCTGCCCTCGCTGGACCGCCTCGTGGAAGGAACGAGACTCCAATTCATGAAGTGGATTGTGGTGAATGAAGGTGCGCATGGGCCAGTAGGGAGCCACGATCTCACTCCCCAGTTTGACCTGCGAGCGCAACGCCATGCGCTGGGTGTCGGAGTAGGTCTGCGTCATGGGGTTCCCTCCGCAACCACGGTCACGTGGGCCTGAGCGGCAGGCGGGAAGAGATGCACCGGGACACGCACGCCGAGCGCCAACAGACAGAGCACCAGGACCAACGGGAGAAGTTCGGGCAGGGTGAGGTCCTGATACACCACGTCCGGCTTCGGCTGACCACAGAGCAGACGCTGAAGAAGCCTCATAAGCAGTAGCGACGCGATGAGCCAGATCAAAAGCACGATGACGGCGCTTTGCGGCATGGGCGAAGGGGAGGCAAACATCATCGCCATGAAGGTCGAGAAGACCCCGAAGAGCGGAAGGCCCATGGCCGCCATGAGCAGAAGCCCGACGAGCGTGGCAAACCGCGGCATCGGGCGTGCGAGCCCACGGAGTTTGTCTAGATCCAGGAAGCCATACCGCGACTCCAACTGGTGCCCGGCCAGCAGGAGGCCGCTCGCCGCAAGGCTCACGGTGCTCAGGTACCAGCCCGCCTCGGGGGCCGCCTGGCCCATCGCGCCCACGTGCCACCACACCAGTGAGAACAGGATTGTCGTGATGGAGGCGATCATCCGGGTCAGATGGAATTGGACCGAGGCCCGTACCGCTTCATACAGTGCTCCGACCAGCGCCAGTGCAATGACCGTGTGTATAAGAGGTGCCGGGACCTCGGACATGAGTGAGACGATGCCGTGCCAACCCAGGCAGGGCAGGACGACAGCCAAAAAGGCCGGAAGGGTGCCCGGCAGGCTGCTCAATGACCCCACGAAGGCCGCCTGCAGGGGGAAGAACGGAAGCAGCGTGGCACAGGCGACCAGTTGCAAGACGGCGGCGATTGATCCAGACACCACGGCCGACGCCGCAAGGGCCAGTATCCCGACACCCAACCCGGCCACGGCTCCCCAGGCAAGCGCATCCGCCGGTCCGATCGCTCTCCATAATAATAGGAGCGCAATCGTGCCCATGACACAGCCCAGGAACATGCGCGCCACTGGCTGGCTGCCAGCCAGCGCTGCCAAGCTCAGTCCGAGGATGATCAGCGCCACCACGATCGACAGTGGCGCCTGCCGGGTGAGCTGTTGACCGAGAACGGCCACAAACGCCGTGACGGCGATTAGCGTCATCAGCGCGGTCGCTGTGGGATCGATGCCCTTCACTGCGCCGATTGCGAGTCCGATCACTGTCACGCCTGCCACAAGCAGTGCCGCCACCTTCACAACTCGGGGACGCGACCAGAGCAACAGACTGATTGTGGCGCCTAGGAACGGCAGGCTGGTCACCATCAGCGTGTCGGGCATCATGCTCTCCTCACGGGAGCCATTCCGGTAGAGCGGCATCCACGCGACGGGCCAGACGAGACAGTGCCTGCCCAACCCTCACGTACAGCGCATCAATATACAGGCGATTCCAGAACCACATGTACAGACGCGGCATGAGCCCGAGGCCCCATCGCGGAATCAAAATGTGTTCGCCACGCACGTTGGTATAGACCACCGCCCAACCTCCGATGATGAGTACCGTCACGGTCACCACAAACAAGTCGAAGAGCCAGGGGGGGAACGCCGCAGCCTCGAAGTACCGGGCTGCCTCGCCGGGAGCCGGGTACAGGAAATAGGTGAAGCTTACCGCTGCCCAGAGATACGTGCCGATCACCAGGAAGACGGTGAAGACCATGACGCCGGCGACCTTCCACGATCCGACCGCTCTCAGCCGATACAGACTCAAGATGGCCTGCGCCGACGTGACCCAGGCGAAAAACAGAAAAATCACCGCGCCCTGGGCATCCCGCAGGGGCACGTGCAGAACCCCGTGCGCAGCCAGCAGGATAATCAGGGGAAGCAGCAACGTCATGACGACTCCGGTGGCCCAGGGGAGGCGCGGCAAGGCCTCCGCCTTTTCGTGGATATGCCCGGGAGGAAATCTCGGTTCCTGGCGGGCCATGTGGATCACATTGCCACAGTTTAAGAACACCGTGGCCTTAAAAAGTCCGTGCGCGATGAGATGAAAGATCGCCAAGGCGAACGCACCCAGCCCGCACTCCATGATCATGTAGCCCATCTGCCCTATGGTGGAGAAGCCCAACATCGTCTTGATATCCGACTGCGTCAGCATGATGGCGGCTGCGACGATCGCTGTCAGGCCGCCGATCACGAAGGCCACGTGCAACGTGTCGGGAGCGAGTCCGTACAGCGGCGCAAGCCGGTTGATCAGAAACCCGCCCGCATTGATGATTCCTGCATGCAGAAGAGCATGGACCGGTGTGGGAGCGTAGAGGGATCCGGGCAGCCACACATGCATCGGGAACTGGGCCGACTTGCTCATGGCCCCGATGAAGATCAGCAGGGTGATGGCAGTGACAGCGCTGATCTCAAGCCCGCTGCCCGGCCATAGAGAAAAGGTGCGTGGAACCTCGGCGGCTCGGGCGAAGAGCGGCTGGAAATCCAAGGTCCCGTAGAAATGATGTGCCAGGACGATTCCTGCAAGGAAGGCCACATCGCCCACCCGCAGCACGGCATACGTTTTGAAGGCGCCCTCGATGGTTGGGGGATGTGAATAATGATGGGAAAGGAAGTATAAGAGCCAGCTCAGGAGTTGCCAGAATATAAAGAGCATCAACATGTTCGCGCTTGAGACCATGCACAGAAGCACAAAGGTGGTGAGGGCGAGAAGAGCATGAAACCTGGCGTAGCCGCGTTCCTGCTGCATGTAGCGCATGGAATAGAGATAGATGATGGTGCTGACCCCGCTGATCAGGACCATCATGAGAGCACTCAGACGATCAATGTAGAAGCCCAACGAGAGGACGGATAGGCCCGCCGAGCCCGGTTCGTAGAAACGGACGCTGATCGGACCGTTCAACGTGACCAGAACCAGCGTCGCGACGGCACCTGCAAAGGCCGCGACGACGGCTGGCACGGCGATCCTGACACTCCGTTCACGCAGCACGCTGCCAGCGACTCCGATCACGATTGCGGCTAGCAGAGGAAGTAGCGGGACGAGGATCACGTAGGACATGGCTCACCTTACACTCTTCGCAACGCAGGAGACATCGCCTGCGATCGCGGCAACGTGGGCCACCTTCGAACGGAGGCTGCGGCGCCTGGCCACCGTGATGGGGAAGTCAGCCCTAAGCTGTCCGTCGGCGAACGACATCGGAAGTCCGTGGTGATGGCATAAAAAAAGCCAGCCTCCTCCCCAACATTCCCATCGGGGCGCTCGGCTGGCCCGTACTGTGACTGGCCTCTCACACCGAAGAGCCAGTTACCCTACATGC